>NZ_JBFUHG010000018.1:0-91683 GCF_056402515.1 Cellulomonas sp. P4_A2 | reverse complement strand
CCGCCACGGTGACATCGCCCGAGCGGGCGACCGCGGGGGTCCAGGCGCTCGACACGGCGGCGTCGTCGGCCCGGACGCACCAGAGGCGCGCGGCCTCGGCGTCCGCCGCGACGGCGTCGTCGACCGCCCGGTCGCCCGTGGCCGTGTGCACGAGCCAGGCGCCGTCCAGGTCGGTGGCCAGGTACTGGCGCTGCCGCCAGGTGACCCGGTCGAGCAGCTCGACCAGGTCCTCGCACAGCGCCGGCGCGACGACGACCACGTCGGCCCCGTCCTCGACCAGGCGAAGGGTCCGACGCGCCGCCACCGGGCCGCCGCCGACCACGACGACGCGGCGACCCGCGAGGTCGAGGAGCAGGGGGTGGCGGCCGGTCATATCCCCGCGCCCGCCAGCCAGTCCTGATCGTCCTGTGGAGCGGCCGTCGGTGCGATCCGGTCCAGCAGCGTCTCGCCGATCATCCCGGCGGCCAGCGTGGTGCCGTCCGCGGGATCGACCAGCAGGAAGCCGCCCGTCCGGCGGTGGGTCGCGTAGTCGTCGAGCACGACGGGCTCGGCGAGCCGGATCTTGACCCGGCCGATCGCGTTCAGGGACAGCGCCCGGGGCGGGATGTCCGACGACGTGTCGGTCGCGTCCACAGCGTGCAGGGTGTCGACGCCTTCCCAGCGGTCGACCGTCAGGGTGTCGACGTCCAGGCGGGCGTTGACCTCCCGCAGCAGCGCCCGGACCGTGCGCGTGCCGATCCGGACGAGCAGGCGCGCGCCGAGGACGCTGCGCTTCTCGGCCAGCCAGCAGACGGTCCCGACCAGGTCGGACCCGACCGTGACGGACGAGCCGGTGGGCACGAGCACGTCGCCGCGGGCCACGTCGACGTCGTCGGCGAGCCGGAGCGTCACCGACTGCGGCGCGTGCGCCTCCTGCAGCGGTCCGTCGAAGGTGTCGATGCCGACGACGACGCTCGTCTTGCCCGACGGCAGGACGGTGACCTCGTCGCCGACCGAGACGACGCCCGAGGCGACCCGGCCCGCGTACCCGCGGTAGTCGGGGTGCTCGGGCGTGCGCGGCCGGATGACGACCTGCACGGGGAAGCGGAACGCCTCGGACTGTGCGTCGCGACCGACCTCGACGCCCTCCAGGTGCTCCAAGAGCGTCGGGCCGTCGTACCAGGGCGTCCGCGTGGAGCGGTCGACGACGTTGTCGCCGGCGAGCGCCGACAGCGGCACCGCGACGACGTCGGCGATGCCGAGACCCGCCGCGTAGGCGGTGAACTCGTCCGCGATCGCGCGGAACGTGGCCTCGTCGAAGTCGACGAGGTCCATCTTGTTCACGGCGAGCACGACGTGCGGGACGCGCAGGAGCGCCGTGATCGTGGCGTGCCGACGGGTCTGCTCGAGCACCCCCTTGCGCGCGTCGACGAGCACGATCGCGAGCTCGGCTGTCGAGGCGCCGGTGACCATGTTGCGGGTGTACTGGACGTGCCCGGGGGTGTCGGCCAGCACGAACGCGCGGGTCGCGGTGGAGAAGTAGCGGTACGCGACGTCGATCGTGATGCCCTGCTCACGCTCGGCGCGCAGGCCGTCGGTGAGCAGCGCCAGGTCGACCTGACCGCCACCACGGGCAGCAGTTGCTGCCTCGACCGCGCTCAGCTGGTCCGCGAGCACCGACTTCGTGTCGTAGAGCAGCCGGCCGATCAGGGTGCTCTTGCCGTCGTCGACTGATCCGGCCGTGGCCAGGCGCAGGAGGTCCCGCGTCGCGTGCTCGGGCAGCTCTTCGGTCACTGGCGCGTGCTCCTCTACGATCGCCCCCATCAGAAGTACCCCTCGCGCTTGCGGTCTTCCATCGCGGCCTCGGAGGCGCGGTCGTCGGCACGCGTGGCGCCGCGCTCGGTCAGCCGGCTCGCGGCGACCTCGGCGATGACCTCGGGCACCGTGGAGGCATACGACTCGACGGCGCCGGTGCAGCTCATGTCACCGACGGTGCGGTAGCGGACCGTGCGCGTCTCGAGCGTCTCGGACGGCTTCGGGCCGCCCCACTCGCCGGGCGCGATCCACATGCCGTCGCGCAGGAAGACCTCGCGCTCGTGCGTGTAGTAGATCGACGGCAGCTCGATGTCCTCGCGCTCGATGTACCGCCAGACGTCCAGCTCGGTCCAGTTGGACAGCGGGAAGACGCGCACGTGCTCGCCCACCTTGTGCCGGCCGTTGTACAGGTCCCACAGCTCAGGGCGCTGCCGGCGCGGGTCCCACTGGCCGAACTCGTCGCGCAGGGAGAACACGCGCTCCTTGGCGCGGGCCTTCTCCTCGTCGCGACGACCGCCGCCGAAGACCGCGTCGAACTTGTTCTCGATGATGCCGTCGAGCAGCGGGACGGTCTGGAGCGCGTTGCGCGAGCCGTCGGGGCGCTCGGTCACGCGGCCGTCGTCGATGGCGTCCTGCACGCTGGCCACGACGAGTCGCAGGCCGTACTGCTCGACGACGCGGTCGCGGTACTCGATGACCTCGGGAAAGTTGTGCCCGGTGTCCACGTGCATGAGCGTGAACGGCACGGCCGACGGCCAGAACGCCTTGCGCGCCAGGTGCAGCATGACGATCGAGTCCTTGCCGCCGCTGAACAGCAGCACCGGCCGCTCGAACTCGCCGGCCACCTCGCGCATGATGTGGATGCCCTCGGACTCGAGGGCGTCCAGCTGCGTCAACGTGCTTGGTCCGGAGAGTGTGCTCACGTGTGCAACCCGCATTCGATCTTGCCCGTGCCGGACCAGCGGCCGGCACGAGGGTCCTCACCGGGCGCCACCGCACGCGTGCAGGGGGCGCAGCCGATCGACGTGTAGCCGGCCTGGCGCAGCGGGTTCAGCACGACGTGGTTCTCCTCCACGTAGGCGTCGACCTGCTCCTGCGTCCAGGCGGCCAGGGGGTTGAGCTTGACCTTGTCCCGCTTCTCGTCCCAGCCCACGACGGTGATGTCGGTGCGGGTCGGGGCGTCCTCGCGGCGCATGCCGGTGACCCACGCCGTGTACGGCGCGAGCCCGCGCTCGAGCGGCTCGACCTTGCGCATCGCGCAGCAGAGGTTCGGGTCACGGTCGTGCAGCTTCTCGCCGTGCTCGGCGTCCTGCTCCTGCACGGTGCGCAGCGGCAGGACGGTGCGGAGCTTGATGTCCGTGAACTCGGCGTAGTAGTCCCGCGTGCCGATGGTCTCGGCGAAGTGGTAGCCCGTGTCGAGGAAGATCACGTTGACGCCGGGCGCGGCCTTGGCGGCCATGTGGACGAGGATCTCGTCGCCCATCGACGACGCGACGACGAGGTCGTCGCCGAAGGTGGCGGCCGCCCAGGCGATGATCTCCTCGGGGTGGGCACCCTCGAGGTCCCGACCGGCCTGTTCGGCCTGCTCGCGCAGCGAGGCAGTCTCGAGTGTGCTCATGCGCGGCTCACCAGCCCCACGAACTTGAGCGCGAACGCGCGGGTGCACGAGCGGCACTCCCACTGCCCGTGCGTCTCGCCGGCGGGCCAGAGGTCCTCGCTGGCGCAGAAGGGGCAGTAGTACGGCACCGCCCGCTCGCCCGATGTTCCGCTCATCGCAGGTCCTCCTCGTCGGCTCGCTGCACCCACTGGGCGAAGAGCTCGCCCTCGGTGCGCTGCTCGTCGAACTTCGTCGCGACACGCTCGACGTAGTCCGGCAGCTCCTCGGCAGGAACGCGCAGGCCGCGCAGGGTCTTCCCCAGACCGCTCGTCAGACCGAGCCCGCCGCCCAGGTGGACCTGGTAGCCGTCCTCGCCGTTCGCCAGCGCGCCCTTCAGGCCGATGTCGGCCGTCTGGATGCGGGCGCACGAGTTGGGGCAGCCGTTGAGGTTGATCGTGATCGGCTGGTCGAACGTGGGCAGCCGGTTCTCCAGCTCGCCGATCAGGTGCGTGGCGCGCGCCTTCGTCTCGACGATGGCCAGCTTGCAGAACTCGATGCCGGTGCAGGCCATCGTGCCGCGGCGGAACGTGCTCGCGGTGCGCACGACGAGGCCGAGCGCCTCCAGCCCCTCGACGAGAGGGTCGACCTTCGCCGGCGCGACGTCCAGCACGACGATCTTCTGCTCGACCGTGAGCCGGACCTTGTCGGAACCGGCGGTCTCGACGAGGTCGGCCAGCTGCTGCAGCAGCTCGCCCGAGATGCGGCCGACGGTCGGCGCCATGCCGACGTAGAAGCGGCCGTCGTTCTGCGGGTGCACCCCGACGTGGTCGCGACGACCGGTCGGCGGTGCGGGCGGCTCGGGGCCGTCCTCGAGCGTGAACCCGAGGTACTCACCCTCCAGCACCTGCCGGAACAGCTCGGGTCCCCAGTCGGCGACGAGGAACTTCAGGCGCGCACGGGTGCGCAGCCGGCGGTAGCCGTAGTCGCGGAAGATGCTGACGACGCCGACCCACACATCCGGGATCTGCTCGAGCGTGACGAACGCGCCGAGTCGGACGCCGAGCTTCGGGTTGGTGGACAGGCCGCCGCCGACCCAGAGGTCGAAGCCCGGGCCGAGCTCGGGGTGCACCACGCCGACGAACGCGACGTCGTTGATCTCGTGCGCGACGTCGTGGTGCGGAGAGCCGCTGATCGCGGTCTTGAACTTGCGCGGCAGGTTGGAGAACCGCGGGTCGCCGATGTAGTTGTCGACGATCGCGCGCACGGCGGGGGTGCCGTCGATGATCTCGTCGGCCGCGACCCCGGCGACGGGGGACCCGAGGACGACGCGCGGGCAGTCGCCGCAGGCCTCCTGGGTGCTCAGCCCGACGGCCTCGAGGCGGCGCCAGATCTCCGGGACGTCCTCGACACGGATCCAGTGCAGCTGGATGTTCTGCCGGTCGGTGACGTCGGCGGTCCCGCGGCCGAACTCGACCGAGATGTCCGCGATGGTGCGCAGCTGCCGCAGGCTCAGCGCGCCGCCGTCGCAGCGCACCCGCAGCATGAAGAACTCGTCGTCCAGCTCGTGCGGCTCGAGCGTCGCGGTCTTGCCGCCGTCGATGCCGGGCTTGCGCTGCGTGTAGAGCCCCCACCAGCGCATACGTCCGCGCAGGTCTTCGGGCGCGATGCTGGCGAAGCCCTCGCGGGAGTAGACGTCCTCGATCCGCTGGCGGACGTTGAGCGCGTCGTCCTGCTGCTTGAAGAGCTCGTTGCCGTTCAGCGGTTCTTTCTGGTCGAACGCCCACTGGCCCTCGGGGCGAGCCGCGGGCGGGGCGATCCTGGTCTGCGCCATAGGGCGCTACCTCCGGGTGAACATGGACGTGCGACTGCACCCTGCGCTCGGGGGAGCGGCGATCGGACACAGACCGCGCGCCCGAGGGGGGACGTGGGCGGGGTCAGTTGCTCCGCGGACAGCAGCAGCGCATGGCCAGGGCCGCGGCGGCGCAGTGGCACCGACAGGCGGACGTCCCGGACATGATCACCCCCTGAGGATGACGGACGTCCGCCCTGTGCGGGAGGGCCGTTCCGGCATCTGAGATGCACTCGCCGACATATGGACAACCGCCCGACAGTCCACTAAAAGCGGTCCAGTTGAGTCGGGATTAGCCGCGTACGCTCTCTCCTCGTGCCAGAGTCCCGCGCCGTCGATGCGCCACCTGCCGCGCTCTGCGATCGTCGGCCACAGGTCCCCGTCGACCGGCTGCTGGCCGAGATGGTCCCGCCCCGACACTTTGCCGACGAGTCCTTCGACACCTACCGTCCCGACCCCTCGCACCCGTCGCAGCGGGCCACGGTCGAGCGTCTGACCCAGGTCGCCGCGCAGATCCGCGATGGCGGGGGCCGACGCTGGCGCAAGAAGGCCCCGGCCCCCGCGGTCTACCTCGACGGCGGGTTCGGCGTCGGCAAGACCCATCTGCTGACGTCGCTCGCCCGGGCCGTCGGCGACGCGGCGTACGGCACGTTCGTCGAGTACACGAACCTCGTCGGCGCGCTCGGCTTCCTGCCCACCGTCGAGGCGCTCGCCACCCGGCGGCTGGTCTGCATCGACGAGTTCGAGCTGGACGACCCCGGCGACACCGTCCTGATGTCCCGCCTCCTGCGCGAGCTGGCCGACCGGGGCGTGGCGCTCGCCGCCACCTCGAACACGCTGCCCGGCTCGCTCGGGGAGGGGCGCTTCGCCGCCGACGACTTCCTGCGCGAGATCCAGGCCCTGTCCGCGCGCTTCGAGGTGCTGCGCGTGGACGGCGACGACTACCGGCACCGCTCGCTGGTCACGGATGCCTCCGGGATGCGGGACGCCGACGTCCGTTCCGCGGTCGCGGGCCGTCCGGACGCGACCCTGGACGACTTCGACGCACTTCTCGCGCACCTGGCGACGGTCCACCCCTCCCGGTACGGCGCGCTGCTCGACGGCGTCGGCCTCGTCGGGCTCACCGCCGTGGGACCCGTGCCGACGCAGGACGTCGCCCTGCGCCTCGTCGTCCTCGTCGACCGCCTCTACGACCGCGACGTGCCGGTCGTGCTGGGCGGGTCGGGGGAGCGCGACCTGTTCTCCGCCGACATGCTCGCCGGCGGGTACCGCAAGAAGTACTACCGGGCGCTGTCCCGGCTCGGCTCGCTCGCGGCTGACGGGGCTGCGCTGGTCAAGTAGATTGACCACATGGCCGACGACGTCGTTCTCCCCGCCCTGCTCCGCGCCGCCCGTGGCGCCTACAGCCACGTCATCCACGCCGAGCTCGTCGCCGGTGGCTTCGACGACGTGCCGCGCAACGGCCCGTTCGTGCTCGGGGGTCTGGTCAACCACGGCGGGAGCGTCTCGGGGCTCACGCGTGAGCTCGGCGTCACCAAGCAGGCGGCGAGCCAGCTGGTCGACACGCTCGTCGTGCGCGGCTACCTCGAGCGCGTCGCGGACCCGCAGGACGGCCGCCGGATGACCGTCGTCCCCACGACCCGCGGGCGCGGTGCCGCCGCGGCGGTCCGCAGCGGCGTCGAGCAGGTCGACGGGCAGCTCCGGGAGCGGCTCACCGCCGACCAGCTGGACGGGCTCCGTGCCGGGCTCGTGGCCCTGTGCGACCTGCGCGAGGAGTGGGAGGACCGGATCCGCGCTTCGCGCCCGGCGCGGGACGGGGGACGATAGCCGCATGAGCTCCGAGACCCTCGACCGCCTGACCGCCGACCTGACCACCTCCATGAAGGCGCGCGACGCCGACCGCACCAGCATCCTGCGCCAGCTCATCGGCGCCGTGCGGGCCGAGGAGAAGGCCGGACCCGAGGTCAAGGAGCTCACCGAGGACGACGTGCTCAAGGTGCTGGCCCGCGAGGTCAAGAAGCGGCGCGAGAGCGCGCAGATCTACACGGACGCCGGCGCAGGCGAGCGTGCGGACGTGGAGACGCGCGAGGCCGACGCGATCGAGACGTACCTGCCCGCGCGGCTCTCGGACGACGAGCTCGCCGCCCTCGTGACCGACGTCATCGCGTCCGTGGGCGCGACGAGCATCAAGGACATGGGTGGGGTCATGAAGGAGGCGACGGCCCGAGCGGGCACCGCCGCCGACGGCAAGAAGCTCTCCGCGCTGGTCCGGGCGGCGCTGGCGGGGTAGCGGTCAGGCGCGGCTGGCGACCACGAACCGCTCGTCGTCGTCCGCGTCGCCGAGCTTCTCCCCGGCCCGCGCGACCATGGCCGGCGAGATGTCGAGCCCGGACACGCCCGTGCCTTCATGGTGGTGCGCGAGCGTCAGGCCAGCACGGTGATCGACCGCGGCGCCCCGACCACCGGTTCGTGCTCCGTGCTCCTCCAGGCGGCCACGACGGCGAGCGCCTCGCCGGTCCCGGCGGCCGGGGGCAGCGGCTCGTCGGAGAGGTTGACGACGACGTGGGCGGCCCCCCGCCGCAGCACGAGCCAGCCGTCCCACGGACCCTCGCCCGAGCCGCCGCCCCAGGTCACGTCCGTCGCGGTGAGGTCGCCGGAGGCAAGGTCCGGCACGGAGCGGCGGAGCCCGAGGAGGGTGCGGTACCAGTCGAGCATCCGGGCGTGCGCCGGATCGTCGAGCTCGGTGCGGTCGAGCGTGCTGGCCCGGAAGGTGGACGGTGCCTGCGGGTCAGGCACCTCGACGTCGCCGCCGTAGAGCTCGGCCCAGCCGTGGCCGCCGAACTCGCGGGTGCGGCCCTCGCGCACGGCGGCCGCCAGGGACGGGTCGGCGTAGGACGTGAAGAACTGGAACGGCGTGCGGGTTCCCCACTCCTCGCCCATGAAGAGCATCGGGGTGAACGGCGACAGGATCAGGAGCGCCGCAGACGCCGCGAGGACCAGATCGGGGTGCTGCCGCGACGGGCGGTCGCCGATCGCGCGGTTGCCCACCTGGTCGTGGGTCTGGACGCTGACGACGAACCGGTGGCCGTCGGTCTCCGGGGGGACCGGGCGGCCCCAGATCCGACCGCGGAAGGTGGACAAGCCGCCGTCGTGCACGAAGGCCCTGGTCAGCGCCTGGCGCAACGCTGACGGCGTGCCGAAGTCGGCGTAGTAGCCGTGCCGTTCGCCGGTGAGCAGGGCGTGGATCGCGTGGTGGACGTCGTCGGCCCACTGGGCGGTCATGCCCCACCCGCCGTCGGCCGTCGGCGTGACCGAGACGATGTCGTTCAGGTCGGTCTCCGCGACCAGCGAGAGCGGTCGCCCGACGGTCGACGAGAGGGCTGCGACCCGGTTGGACAGCTGGGTGAGCAGGTGGACCGGGCGGTCGTCGGCGAGGGCGTGCACGGCGTCGAGGCGCAGGGCGTCGACGTGGAAGTCGGAGAACCAGCGCAGCGCGCTCTCGATGATCCAGCGCCTGACCTCGTCGGAACCTGGTTGGTCGAGGTTGATCGCCGCACCCCACGGCGTCTCGTGCGCGTCGGTCCAGTACGGGCCGAACTCGCCGACGTAGGCGCCCGACGGGCCGAGGTGGTTGTAGACGACGTCGAGGCACACGCCCAGTCCCAGGCCGTGGGCGGTGTCGACGAACCGCTGCAGCGCCGCCGGCCCGCCGTAGGCCTCGTGCACCGCGTACAGGCCGACGCCGTCGTAGCCCCAGCCGCGGTCGCCGTCGAACGGGGCGATCGGCATGAGCTCGACCACGTCGACGCCCAGCGCGACCAGCGACGGCAGCTCGGCCGCGGCGGACTCGAGAGTGCCCCCGGGCGTGAACGTGCCGACGTGCAGCTCGTACAGGACCGCTCCGCGGACGTCGACGCCCTCCCACGACTCGTCGGACCAGTCGAACGCGGACGTGTCGAACACGCGGCTCGGACCGTGCACGCCGGCCGGCTGCCACGCGCTGCGCGGGTCGGGTCGGGGCGGGCCGCCGTCGAGGGAGAACGCGTAGTCCGTCCCGGACGGGAGGTCTCGGTCGGTCTCCCACCAGGCATCGGCGCGCTCCATCGGCACGTGCTCGTCACCGACGACCAGATCGATGCGGGAGACGTTCGGCGCCCAGACGCGAGGCAGCATCCTCAGCCCTGTGCCCGGACGAGCAGGGCGACGGGCAGCCGGTCCAGGATGCCCGCCACGTCGACCACGCCGCCGCTCACGGCGCGCTCGGTCAGGACGTCGAACCAGTCGCCGTCGGGCAGCGCGACCGAGTGGTCGGCCCACCCGCCGAGCCGGTCGACGGCCGCCGCGAGCCGGGTCGCGACGACGGCGACCTGGGGGACGCCGTCCACGGTCCGGGCGTACGTCAGCGAGTGCCCGGACGAGTGCGCGAGCGGCCGGAACCCCGCGGTCGGCCCGACGAACGCGTCGGGCAGGTCGTGCCGCAGGCGCAGCGCGCGGGAGGTGACCAGCAGCTTCTCGTCGGCCAGGTCGCGCGGGCCGGCGCCGTCGTCGAGCCGGACGAGCCGGGCGGCGAGCGGTGCGACGTCGACGAACCGGCGGTTGTCCGGGTCGACGAGCACGGGGTCGGGGACCTCGGTGCCCTGGTAGACGTCCGCGACACCCGGCAGGGTCAGCTGGACGAGCTTGGTGCCGAGGGTCGCCGCCCGGACCGCGGGCCGCGTGCGGACCTCCCACTCCGTGAACAGTGCGGCGACCGTGGGATCGACCAGGGCTTGACGCGCGGCGTCGAGCACGGCGCGTTCGTAGGGCTCGTCGGGCGCCGTCCACGTGGTGCGGGACTTGGCCTCCCGGATCGCCTTCGTCAGGTACTCCACGAGGCGGTCCTCGGCGATCGGGCCGTGGTCCGTCCACGTGCCCGCGAGCGTCTGCCACAGCAGGTACTCGGTCCGGCCGTCCAGCAGCGCGCTGCGGTACGGGGCCGTGGCGGCTCTGAGCCGGTCGACGAGCTGCGACCACTCGCGGGGAAGCTCGCTGAGCACCCCGAGCCGCGAACGCGTGTCTTCGCCGCGCTTCGTGTCGTGCGTCGACAGGGTCGTCATGCCGAGCGGCGACGCCACCTGCATCCGCGCCGCCCACGCCGAGAGGTCCGTCGGCGTCAGCGCGAACTGCTCGGGCGCCCCGCCCACCTCGCAGAGGCCCACGAGGTGCGTCCAGCGGTAGAACGCGGTGTCCTCGACCCCCTTGGCCATGACGGCCCCGCAGGTCTGCTGGAAGCGCACGATCAGCTCGTCGCGACGGGCGCCGCGGGTCTGGCCGGCGCTCCCGACCTCGCGGCCCAGGAGCAGGTCGACGAGCACGTCCATGGTGGACTCGCGCTCCGGCGAGAGCCGTCGGCGTGCGTGCCGGGCGGCGGCGTGCAGCACCTCGAGCGACTCGGGGTGCACCGGCTCGCCGGGCACGACGTAGGCGCGGTACCGGTCGAACGCGACGAGCAGCTCGACCAGGCAATCCTGCAGCGCGCGCCAGGTGTGGTCGCGCAGGCGCAGGTCGTCGTGGCAGATGCTCGCCGCCAGGGTCGTCAGCCGGTAGACCTCCGCGTACAGCGGGCCGTCGACGATCTCGCGCTTGGCCTGCTCGGCGATCCCCGGGAACGCGTCGGAGGTGTCGCCCGTGAGCCGGTGCATGACCGCGTCGAGCACGGCCGCGCCGCCGGGGTCGACGAACGTCTGCTGGATCCGCCAGAGGGCCTCGTAGCCCGTCGTTCCGGCGGTCTCCCAGTCGGCGGGCAGCGTCTCCTCGCCCTCGAGGATCTTCTCGACGACGACCCACGCGCCGTCGCTCTCGGCGCGCAGGCGCGCGAGGTAGCCCGCCGGGTCGGCGAGCCCGTCGGGGTGGTCGATCCGCAGGCCGTCGATCACGCCATCGGCGAGCAGCCGAAGGACGAGCCGGTGCGTCGCGTCGAAGACGTCGGGGTCCTCGACCCGGATGGCGAGCAGCGTGCCCACGTCGAAGAACCGTCGGTAGTTGAGCTCCTCGTCGGCCACCCGCCAGTACGCGAGCCGGTAGTGCTGGCGCTCCACCATCTCGGCCAGGGCCAGGTTCTCGGTACCCGGCCGGACGGGGAACACGTGGTCGTAGTAGCGCAGGACCGTCCGCGTGCCCTCGCCGGGGATCTCGACCTCGTCGAGCTGGAGCTCGTCGCGGCCGAGGACCGCGCCGATCCGGTCGCCCAGCACGGGCATCAGCACCGCGCCGTCGCCCGCCGACCAGTCGACGTCGAACCAGTCGGCGTACGGGGAGTCCGGCCCCTCGCCCAGCACCGACCACAGGGCGCGGTTGTGCCAGACGGGCGTCGGCACGGCCATGTGGTTGGGCACGATGTCGAGCACGAGCCCGAGGCCGGCGTCGTGGGCCACCTCGGCCAGGTGCTCCAGGGCGGGCAGGCCGCCGAGCTCGGGCGCGACCTCGTCGTGGTCGACGACGTCGTACCCGTGGGTGGAGCCGGGAGCGGCCCGCAGGATCGGCGAGAGGTAGACGTGCGTGACGCCCAGCGACGCCAGGTACGGCACCCGGTCGGCGACGTCGAGCAGGGTCAGGTCGGTGCCGAGCTGCACGCGGTACGTCGAGACCGGCACCGGCCGCCCCGCCGTGGGGAGCCGTCGGGTCGGGGTCGGTCGTTGATCGCTCATGCCGTCGGGCGCGGCTTGGTGGTGCGTCGCTTCGGCTTCTCGTCCGTGGCGCCCGCCGAGGCCGTGCGCCGCTTGGCCTGCTTGGCGGCCTCGCGAGACGCCTCCGCCACCGCCCCGGTGCCCGACGACGAGGCAGTCGGCGTCATCGGCGCCCGGGTGAGCACCACGACGGACTTCTGGGCGAGGGTCAGGTCCTTGCCGGACTCGACGGTGGTCCCCGACTCGACCTGGGAGTCCGTGTCGAAGACGGCGGTCCAGGTCTGGCCGTAGGCGACCTCGGGGATCGTGAACGTGGCCGTGTCGGGCTGCCCGTTGAACAGCACCAGGAAGCTGTCGTCGACGATCTCCTGGCCGCGATCGTCGGGCTCGACGATCGCGTCGCCGTTGAGGAAGACCATCACGGCGCGAGCCTGGTCCGCGCCCCACGCCTCGTCGCGCATGTGGTGGCCGTCCGGTGCGAGCCACGCGATGTCGAGCAGGTCCGACTCCCCGCCGTGCTCGGCGGAGCCGGCGAAGAACCGACGTCGCCGGAACACCGGGTGGTCCTGACGGAGCCGCACGACGCGCCGCGTGAACTCGAGAAGCGCGTTCTGCGTCTCGTCGAGGTCCCAGTCGACCCAGGAGATCGGGCCGTCCTGGCAGTAGACGTTGTTGTTGCCCTGCTGGGTCCGGCCGAGCTCGTCACCGTGCGCGAGCATGGGGATGCCCTGCGACAGGAGCAGCGTGGCGATGAAGTTGCGGCGCTGCCGGGCGCGCAGCGCGAGCACGTCCTTGTCCTTCGTCGGGCCCTCGACGCCGCAGTTCCACGACCGATTGTGGCTCTCGCCGTCGTTGTTGCCCTCGCCGTTCGCCTCGTTGTGCTTCTCGTTGTAGGACACGAGGTCGTTCAGCGTGAAGCCGTCGTGCGCGGTGACGAAGTTGACGCTCGCGATCGGGCGGCGGCCGGTGTGCTCGTACAGGTCCGACGAGCCCGACAGCCGGCTGGCGAACTCCCCGAGCGTGGAGGGCTCGCCGCGCCAGAAGTCGCGCACGGTGTCGCGGTACTTCCCGTTCCACTCCGACCACAGCGGCGGGAAGCCGCCCACCTGGTAGCCGCCCTCACCGATGTCCCACGGCTCGGCGATGAGCTTGACCTGCGAGACGACGGGGTCCTGGTGCACCAGGTCGAAGAACGCCGAGAGCCGGTCGACCTCGTGGAACTGCCGGGCCAGAGTGGCCGCCAGGTCGAACCGGAACCCGTCGACGTGCATCTCGGTCACCCAGTAGCGCAGCGAGTCCATGATCAGCTGCAGCACGTGCGGCGAGCGCATGAGCAGCGAGTTCCCGGTGCCCGTGGTGTCGAAGTAGTGCGCCTGGTCGTCGTCGACGAGCCGGTAGTAGTTGGCGTTGTCGATGCCGCGGAAGCTCAGCGTCGGGCCCATGTGGTTGCCCTCGGCCGTGTGGTTGTAGACCACGTCGAGGATCACCTCGATGTCGGCCTGGTGCAGCGCCTTGACCATCGCCTTGAACTCCTGCACCTGCTGCCCGGCCTGCGGGAAGGCCGAGTAGCCGTTGTGCGGGGCGAAGAAGCCGATCGTGTTGTAGCCCCAGTAGTTGGACAGACCCTTCTCGACGAGCGACGGGTCGTTGACGAACTGGTGCACGGGCATGAGCTCGACGGCCGTCACGCCCAGCGAGGTCAGGTGCTCGATGACCGCGGGGTGCGCGAGGCCGGAGTACGTTCCGCGCAGCTCCTCGGGGATCGCCGGATGCTGCATCGTGAGGCCACGCACGTGCGCCTCGTAGATCACGGACTCGTGGTACTCGTGCTGCGGCGGGCGGTCGTTGCCCCAGTCGAAGTACGGGCTGATCACCACGGACGTCATGGTGTGCCCGGCGGAGTCGTCGTCGTTGCGCTCGTCGGGCGCGTCGAACTGGTACGAGTACAACGAAGGGTCGCCGTCGATCTGACCGTCGATCGCCTTCGCGTACGGGTCCAGGAGCAGCTTGTTGGGGTTGCACCGGTCGCCCTTGGCCGGGTCGTTCGGCCCGTGCACGCGGAACCCGTAGCGCTGGCCGGGCGAGATCGCCGGCAGGTAGCCGTGCCACACGAACGCATCGACCTCCGTGAGGTCCCCGCGCGTCTCGGTCCCGTCCGCGTCGATCAGGCAGAGCTCGACCCGCTCGGCCACCTCGGAGAACAGGGCGAAATTCGTCCCGGTCCCGTCGTAGGTGGCGCCCAGGGGATAGGGACGTCCAGGCCACATCTGCATGCGCCCCAGGGTGCCAGCCCTGGAGTCTTCTGGCGCGTGGTGCACAGCGGAAGCACGGGTGGACTTCACCACACCCGCAGACGTTGCGGATCGGGCGGCGACCTGGTGCGCTGGCTGGCATGAGCGCATCGGTGGTCGTCGTCGGGGGTGGTCTGGCAGGCGCCAAGACCGTGGAGGCGCTGCGCGGCGGCGGGTTCGACGGGCGCGTCGTCCTGCTCGGGGCGGAGACCGAGCGCCCCTACGAGCGCCCGCCGCTGTCCAAGGGCTACCTGCAGGGTTCCGACGAGCGCGAGGGTGCCTTCGTCCACGACGCCGGCTGGTACGCGTCGCACGACGTCGACCTGCGGCTCGGGGTCGCTGTGACCGGTCTCGACCTCGCCGCGCACGACGTCCTCGACAGCTCGGGCACCCGCACCGGCTGGGACCACCTGGTGCTCGCGACGGGGTCCGAGCCGCGGCGCCTCGACTTCCCCGGAGCCGACCTGACGGGGGTGGTGCACCTGCGCACCCTCGACGACTCCGACCGGCTCCGGGCCTCCCTCGTGCCCGGCCGTCGCGTCGTGGTGGTCGGCGGCGGGTGGATCGGCCTGGAGGTCGCCGCGGCCGCGCGGGCCGCCGGGTGCGAGGTGACCGTGCTCGTCCGCGACCCGCTGCCGCTGCTGGCCGTGCTCGGACCGGAGCTGGCCGAGACCTTCGCGGACCTGCACCGGGAGAACGGCGTCGACCTGCAGGTCCGGACGGAGGTCGGGGCGATCGTCGCGGCCGGCGACGGCACGCACGTCGGCGCCGTCGAGCTGGCGGACGGCACGCTCGTCGACGCCGACCTGGTCGTCGTCGGCGTCGGCGCGGCACCGCGGGTGGACCTGGCGCGCGACGCCGGGCTGAGCGTCGAGGACGGTGTCCTCGTCGACGCCCACCTGCGCTCGTCGAACCCGCACGTGCTCGCGGTGGGCGACATCGCCCGCGCCCACCACCCGTTCCTGGGCACCCACGTCCGGGTCGAGCACTGGGCCAACGCGCTGAACCAGCCCGCCACCGCGGCGGCCACGATCCTCGGCCGCGACGAGCCGTACGACAAGCTGCCCTACTTCTTCTCGGACCAGTTCGACCTTGGCATGGAGTACGTCGGCTGGGTGGGACCGCACGGCTACGACCGGGTGGTGGTGCGCGGCGACCTGGTCGGGCGCGAGTGCATCGCGTTCTGGCTGCGGGACGGTCGCGTGCTCGCCGGCATGAACGTCAACGTGTGGGACGTGGTCGACGACGTGCAGGCACTCATCCGCTCGCGCGCCCAGGTCGACGCGGACCGGCTGGCCGACCTGGACGTGCCGCTGGGCGAGGTGGTCAGCGGCTCGTGAGGACGACGAGCTGCTGCGTCGCGCGGGTCATCGACACGTAGCGGTCGACCGCCCCCTCGATGCCCTCGCCGAACCTGTCGGGGTCGACCAGGACGACCAGGTCGAACTCGAGCCCCTTGGCCAGCTCGGGCGTCAGCGACCGGACGCGTGGTGTCGCGACGAAGGACGGGTCGCCGATCACGCAGCCGATGCCCTCGGCGTGCTCCGCGGACCAGTCCTCGAGGATCGTGTCGAGGTCGGCCACCGAGCCGTGCGCGACCGGGACCCCTGTGCTGCGGATCGAGGTCGGCACGTTCGCGTCGGGCAGTGCGGCCCGGATGACCGGCTCGGCCTGCTCCATGACCTCCTGGGGCGTCCGGTAGTTGATGCTCAGCGTCGCGAGCGTGAGCTGGTCGAGGCCCACACGCTCCAGCCGCTCCTGCCACGACTCGGTGAACCCGTGCCGGGCCTGCGCGCGGTCCCCGACGATGGTGAGGCTCCGCGACGGGCATCGGCTCAGCAGCATCCGCCACTGCGCGTCGGTCAGCTCCTGGGCCTCGTCCACGACGACGTGCGCGAACGGCCCGGCGAGCACGTCCGGGTCCGGGGCGGGCAGCGCGGTCTCGTCGACGAGCGCGTCGCGCAGGTCCTGGCCGCGCAGCATGCTCATGACGGCGAGCTCCGAGTCGTCGGACTCGATGAGGTCGTCGACGATCTGGTTCATGTACTCGCGCTCGGCCGCGAGCGTCGCCTCGTGCCGCCGCCTGCGCTCCGACGCCTCCGCGTCGCCCAGTCGCTGGCGTGCGGCGTCGAGGAGCGGCAGGTCGTCCACGGTCCACGCCTGCGCGTCGGCCCGCTGCAGCACCCGGACCTGCGACGGCTCGAGCCACGGTGCGCACAGGCGCAGGTAGGCGGGCACCGACCACAGGTCGCCGACGAGGTCGGTGGGCTCGAGCATCGGCCAGGCGCGGTTCAGGGTGCGGACGAGGTCCTTGTTGCCGAGGAGCGCCCGCCGGAGCACGTCGGCGGGGACGTCGTCGTCGTCGACCTTGTCGGCCAGGATCGTGAGCACGGCGTCGAGGACCTGCTCGCGGGCCTCGTTGTGCGGCGTGCCGGGCTCCGGCGCGTCGAACGCCTCGGCCCAGTCCGCCGAGCTGAGCCACAGGTCGGCCCACTCCGTCTCGACCTCCATGCCCTCGGTGGGCGGCCGCTCGTAGAACCGGACGGCGGGCTCGATCGCCCCCACCATCGCTGCCGACGACTTCAGGCGGGAGACCTCGGGGTCGGCCTCGACCCGCGCGGTGGCTCCCTCCAGGACGAGGTCGCGCAGCGTGCAGGTCTGGACGCCCTCCTCGCCGAGGCTGGGCAGGACGTCGCCGACGTACGCCAGGTACGGCTCGTGCGGGCCGACGAACAGCACCCCGCCGCGATGGTGGCCGAGGCGCGGGTCGGAGTAGAGCAGGTAGGCCGCGCGGTGCAGGGCCACGACGGTCTTGCCGGTCCCGGGTCCGCCGTCGACGACGAGCGCGCCGCGGGACCCGGCGCGGATGATCGCGTCCTGGTCGGCCGCGATCGTGCCGAGGACGTCGCGCATCCGTGCCGAGCGGTCGGTGCCGAGGCTCGCGACGAACGCGGACTGGTCGTCGAGCGCGGCGTTGCTGGTGAGCCCCTCGGGGGTGAAGACCTCGTCCCAGTAGTCGCCGATGCGCCCGCGCGTCCACCGGTACCGGCGGCGGCTGACCAGTCCCATCGGGTTCGCGTGGGTGGCGCCGAAGAACGGCTCGGCGGCGGGGGAGCGCCAGTCGAGGAGCAGCCGCCGGCCCGCGGCGTCCGTGAGGCCCAGTCGTCCGACGTAGACGGGACCGTCGGCGGTGACGACGCGGCCGAGGCAGAGGTCGAGGCCGTACCGGCGCAGGGTCCGCAGACGGGCGGTCAGCCGGTGGACCTCCTGGTCGCGCTCCAGCGCCTGCGTGCCGCCGCGGCCCGGCGCCCTGCGCTCGGCGTCGAGCCGGGTCGACAGGTCCGCGATGCTCTCCTCGAGAGTCGCAGCGATGGCGGCGAAGTGCTCCTCGTCGTCCGCGACGAGCGTCGGGTCGGCCTTGGCGGCGAGTCGGTCGGGAAGGTCGAACGCGCTCACACCGGTGCTCCGATGTCCGTGGATGGTGGTCACGGCTGGCGATTCTGCGCGCCGACGGGGGCCTTGCCGCAAGCCCCCGGTCGCGCTATACCTTGGAAGTGGAAGGAGGCCAGGCCTCCTTCCTTTCGTGCGTCTAGGCCAGCGTCCGGTCGACCGCGCGACGGACCACCTCGTCGTCGTCGGCCCCCTGGGCCCGCCAGCCCAGCTGCTGGATCGCGCCGTTGCCCCGCCGCAGCAAGGTCGTCACCTGGTGCTCGACCCACTCCAGGTCCCCGTTCGCCAGCAGCGCGGGCCGGACGTGGTCGACGAGCGTGCCGACGGCCTCCGCCGCAGGGACGGGCGTGCCGGTGAAGGGGTCGACGAGGTCGCCGGACAGCCCTGACCGCGCGGCCCGCCAGCCGGCCGCCCGCAGGAGCTCCGTCCGGGGCTGCTCGATCGTGGCGCGGGTGTCCGCGAGCGCGCGGACGAGGGCGGCCTGCAGCGCCGCGTCGCCCGCGTCGAGGCAGACGTCCGCGACCCGGACCTCGACGGTCGGGTACCGCGACGACAGCCGGGCGTCGAAGTAGACCATCCCCTCGTCGAGGATCGCGCCCGTGCGCAGCAGGCCGTCGATGACCGCGCGGTAGCCGGCCGCGTCGCCGAACGGCGCGGTCGGGCCCGCGGTGGGCCAGCGCCCCCAGACCTGGGAGCGATAGCTGGCGTACCCGGTGGTCGTGCCCTGCCACGACGGGCTGTTGCCGGAGAGGGCCAGCAGGATCGCCGTCCAGGGCCGCAGGTCGTCGAGGATCCGCACGCCCTCCTCGTCGTCGGCGACCTCGACGTGCACGTGGCACCCGCACGTCAGCTGGTCCCGCGCCGTCTGCCCGAACTCCGCCCGGATCGCGTACGCGCGCTTGTCGGGCAGGACGGTCGACTCGACGGCCTGCGGGGGCGTGGCCAGGGCGGCCACCCGCGCGCCCGCCCGACCGGCCAGCTCGTCCGCCCGGGAGCGGCCCGACCGGATCTGCTCGATGAGGTCCGCGAGGTCCGTGCACGGGTGCGTCGACGTCTCGATCTGCTCCTGCTTGAACTCCTTCTCCAGGTCGCCGCCGGGTTCGTCGCCGGACGACGGCTCGTCCGCGGCGTGCCGCAGGACCGCGGGGGCGACCGCGTGGGGCTGCCCCTCGGGCGTGACGAGCAGGAACTCCTCCTCGACGCCGACGCTCCGCATCGGCTCAGTCTGGGGGAGTCTTCTGCGACGCGCTCGGCAACCCTCGCCGATCCACCCACCTGCCCGGTCGGTGAGCGCTAGTCTCCGGGCGTGGCAGTGCTCGTGACAGGGGGAGCGGGCTACATCGGGGCGCACGTGGTGCGCGCGGTGCAGTCGGCTGGGCATGCGGTCGTCGTCGTCGACGACCTGAGCAGCGGCGACGCCGGACGCGTCCCGGACGTGCCTCTGGTGCGTCTGGACCTCGCGCTCGCGCCGAGCCCGGCGGCGCTCGCCGCGACGATGCGCGAGCACGGCGTCACGTCGGTGATCCACCTCGCAGCGCGCAAGCAGGTGTCCGAGTCGGTCGAGCGCCCGCTCTGGTACTACGACCAGAACCTCTCCGGGCTGTCGCACGTCCTGGGCGCGATGGACCTGGCGTCGGTCGGGACCATCGTGTACTCCTCGTCGGCCGCTGTGTACGGCTGCGTCCCCGACGAGCTCGTCACCGAGGACGTCGCCCTGGCACCGATGAGCCCGTACGGGCGCACAAAGCTCGCAGGAGAGTGGCTCGTGCGGGACGCCGTCCGGGCGCGCGGGGTGCGCGCCGTCGCCCTGCGCTACTTCAACGTCGCCGGCGCGGGCGCCCCGGAGCTCGGCGACACCGTCGTCGCGAACCTCGTCACCTGCGTCCTGGACCGCATCGGTCGGGGGCTGCGTCCGCAGGTGTTCGGTGCCGACTACCCGACCCCGGACGGCAGCTGCGTGCGCGACTACGTGCACGTGCTCGACCTCGCGGAAGCCCACGTGGCGGCCCTCGCGCGGTTGCAGGCGTCCCCCGAGTTGGTCGAGTACACGCTCAATGTCGGCACTGGCCGGGGCGCGTCCGTGCTGGACGTGCTCGCCGCTCTGGGCTCGATCACGGGCCTGGACACGACCCCGGAGCTCGTCGGCCGCCGGGTCGGCGACTCGGCTCACGTCGTCGCCGACGTGAAGAGAATCCATGACGTCCTGGGCTGGACCAGCAGGAGGTCGCTGCGCGACATGCTCGAATCGGCTTGGACAGCCTGGACCCGACGTTAGGAAGCTGGTTTGGCGAGCCGGTCGGCGTCCGGCACACCGAAGCGCGCGACGACTACCGCGCCCCCGAGCACGAGGAGGAACGCCACGAACGAAGCGATGGCCGCGCCATCGGCAGGGCGGTCGCCGGCGAAGACGATGCCGAGAAGTGCGCCGGCAACAGTCTCGGTTCCGACCATGATTGCCGTCACCGGCACAACCGGAGCCCGCCGCAGCGCGAGCGCCGACGCGGCCAGTCCGAGTCCGCCACACATGACCGCGCACCAGACGACGGGCTCCGCTACGAGGTTGGCCGGAGACCATCCGGGCGCAGTGCGGGCGCCTAGGGCGAGGACTCCAAAGCAAGAGCCAGCGACGACGGCGAGGACGAATCCCCGCCGGGGCGTCGGCAGTCCGAGCGATGTGAAAGCCGCGGCGCCTGCGAGCAGAACTGTTGCGACCAGGGCAAACCAAGAGACGTGCGTGCCGGAGGAGTCTGCTGTCTGCGAGGTCACCGACATCGCGAGGACAACGAGTCCGGCGGCAACTGACACCAGGCCGAGCCAGTCGGTCCAGCGCAGGCGAGAGTGCAGCACGATGACCGAAAGCACGGCTGCCACGCCAAGGCTCGAGGCGCGGCCCGCCTGTACCGCGAAGAGGGGCAGGGTCTGCAACGCGACGAACGACAGGCCGAAGCCGGCCGCTACGAGCACGAGGGCGAGAAGGTAGAGCCGGCTGCGGAGCAGGCCCCCGACCAGCGACGCGTCGAGGCCGGTGTCGGAAGGCAGCTGCCGCACCGCGACGGCCTGGAGCACGATGGCGGTCCCCGAGCACAGGACAGCCAGGGCCACGCACAGCAGAGCTGCCCCCACATCCACCCCAGTCATGTGACTCGTCACGAACTTCGCCACGCAGCGCGCGTCGAAACCCTATGCTCCACGCTGAAGCGTCGTGGACGACGCAGGCCAGGGGGCAGATCATGCAGATGGGGTTCGTCAGGAAGAGGAAGGTGGGGAACGGGGTCGAACCTGCTTCCTCAGGAGGTCCGCTGCCGTGGCGAAGCGTGCTCTTGTTGTTCGCGCTGGTAGCGGTCGCCCTGTCGCTTCTCGTGGCGCAGATGGAGCGCAACCGGGGGAGCGGCGGGCTGCAGCCGTCCGAGCCGGGACCGCTGTGGCTTAACGGGTGGTACCAAGGTGACGCGGGCTGGTACCTGGGGATCGCGGACTCGGGGTACTTCTTCGTCCCCGGGCAGCAGTCGTCGATCGCGTTCTTCCCCACCTATCCACTCGCGTTGCGTGTTCCTGGGAACCTGCTGGGCGACAACTTCCAGCTCGCTGGCACTCTGATTGCCGTCGTCGCCGGGGCGGCGGCGGTACTGCTGTTCGCCCGGTGGGTCTGGACCCGGTTGCCGAGGCGCTCCGCCGTGCTTGCCATCGCGATCCTGCTCGTCTACCCCTACTCGTTCTTTCTCTACGGGGCGATGTACGCCGACTCGTTGTTCCTGCTGTGCGCGATCGGCGCCTTTGTCCTCGTCGAACGTCGGTGGTATCTCGCCGCCGGCCTTGCCGGCGCTCTGGCTACCGCCGGCCGCCCGGTGGGCATCGCCGTCGTGGTCGGTCTCGTTGTGCGCACCGTCGAGATCCTGGCCGACGACCGTCGGGCCCGGTCCGAGCCAGGCGGGACCTCCACCGTCGTCGGCGGCACGATCGTCGTGCACTCAACTTGGCGAGAACTGGTCGGTGCGTTGCGCGACGTCCGTGTTCGCCAGCTCGGCGTCCTGGCCTCGCTCGCGGGGGTCGTCGCGTGGTGCATCTGGCTCGGCGTCACGTTCGGCCACCCCCTGGCATGGGTCGAAGCCGAGTCGGCACCTGGCTGGAACCAGGGTGTCGGGCCCAGGACGTGGTTCAAGATCGTCTTCCTGGGGACGCTGGTCAAAGGTCCCTACGACATCGCGGGACTCCTCGTCCTGCAGGCGGCCGCGTGCTTGTGCGCCGTGCTCCTGCTGCGCAGGGTGTGGCAGCGGTTCGGCTGGGGGTACGCGGCGTACGCGGCGGTCGTGCTCCTGATCCCGATCCTCGGCACCAAGGACTTTATGGGGACGGGGCGCTACGTGCTCGCCGCGTTCCCGGTGATGGCTGCTGCGGGCGACTACCTCGCCGGCCTCCGGCACCGCTGGGTGTGCTGGGCCATCCTCGGCCTGTGCACCGCGGCGCTCGTATTGCTCACTGCACTCTTCGGAAGGTCGGTCGAGGTCTCATGACCCGCGAACCCGCGACGTACAACCCTTTTGCCAAACTGTCGATCTTCTTCCCGATGTGGAACGAGGAGGAGTACATCCGCCGAGCCGTCGGGGCAGCGCGCCAGGTATGCGAGGCGCTGCTCGAGGGAGGGCAGATCCTCGACTACGAGATCATCGTCGTCGACGACGCGTCCAGCGACTCTACCCCGGAGCTCGCGGACAAGCTCTCGGTCGACGATCGGCACGTACGGGTCGTTCATCACCTGCGCAACCGCAAGCTCGGCGGTTCGATCAAGAGCGGTTTCGCTGCGTCGACGGGCGACGTCGTCCTCTACACGGATGCCGACCTGCCGTTCGAGATGGAGGAGTTGGTGCGGGCGCTGCGTGTCCTGCAGACCTACGAGGTCGACGTCGTCAGCGCGTACCGCCTGGACCGCACGGGCGAAGGGCCGCGCCGGGCGATCTACTCGTTCATCTACAACTGGCTCGTACAGCTGCTGTTTGGCACGCGGCTGCGGGACATCAACTTCGCGTTCAAGGTTTGCCGGCGCCGCGTCCTGGACCATGTGACGCTCAAGAGCGAGGGCTCGTTCATCGACGCCGAGCTGATCATCCGTGCACAGCGGTCCGGCTTCCAGATCTTGCAGATCGGCGTCGACTACTTCCCGCGGACTCGCGGTGTTTCGACGCTGTCCTCGCCGAGCGTCATCAAGGGCATGATCGGCGAGATGTGGCACTTGCGCCGTGAGTTGCGGAGCCTCGAGCCGGTCGCCGGGGCCGGGTGTCAGCCGTGAGCCGGCTGCTCGTCGTCACCGCTGACGACCTGGGCCTCACCCGCGGGGTGAACGAGGCGGTGCGGCGAGGGCACGAGGGCGGCCTGGTGACAGCGGCGTCGCTGCTCGCGGTCGGGAAGGCGTTCGACGACGCTGCCGCGCTCGTCCGTGACCTCCCTGCGCTCGAGCTTGGTGCGCACCTCGCTCTCGTCGGGGAAGACCCGCCCCTCCTCTCGGCACGAGAGGTGCCGAGCCTTGTCGACGCCCGCGGCGCGTTCCCGCTCAGCTACCGCGTCGTCGTGCGACGAGGCCTGACGGGCCGGATCGATCCAGATGACGTGCGGCGCGAGCTCGGTGCCCAGCTGGAGCGTGTTCGGGGGATCGGCGTCCCCGTGACCCACGTAGACACGCACCAGCACACTCATCTGTGGCCGACCGTGGGCGCCGTGGTCGCCGAACTGGCTGCACGAGCCGGCATTCTTGCGGTTCGGCTGCCTGCCAGCCACTCGTGCGGACCTGTCGGCCTCGGCGTTCGGGCGCTCGCCCGACGCACCCGTACTCAGATCCGCCGCGCCGGCCTCTCGACGACGCAGGACTACGCCGGTCTGGACGAAGCGGGACGACTGGATACTGTCCGATTCGTCGACACCGTACAGCGCGCTGCTCGCCGGGGTGCCGAGACGCTCGAGATCAACTGCCACCCGGCGCTCGCGGACGACGCCGATCTGCAGCGGTTCACCTGGGGCTACCGATGGGCCGACGAGCTGACGATGCTCCTAGACCCGCGATCGAGACGCGCGGTCGATGACGCCGGATATCGTCTCGGCGGCTTCGCGGCCTTGCCCGGGGAAGCCGCTTGATACTGCGGCGTCGCCCGGACGGTCCGGCACGCGAGGCGCTTGCCCTCTACCGCTACGCACCGGTATCCGTGCGGGCACACGTCACGATCCGGTGGTGGAGCGCGCCGTTCCGGTCGGTTGCAGACGCGCTCCCGACGTCCGGCGCGATCCTGGAGATCGGGTGCGGGCACGGGCTGTTCAGCGCATACGCCGCGTTCGACGCGCCGGGCCGGGACGTTCTCGGCGTAGACATCGACGGGAGCAAGATCGCGGCCGCGGTAGTCGCAGCCAACGGCCTGGATCGGCTCGCGTTTAGGATCGCTCCGGACGGTGCAGTGCCCGACGGGCCGTGGGACGCGATCGTCTTCGTCGACGTCCTGTACCTGTTACCGGCTGACGAGCAACGCAGGCTCCTGGCGGAGTCGGTCGGGATGCTGGCGCCGGGTGGGTCGGTGGTCGTCAAGGAGATGGGTGCACGCCCCCGTTGGAAGGTCCGCTGGAACATCCTCCAAGAGACGATCTCTGTGAAGGTCCTGCGGATCACCGAGGGCTCGTCGTTCGACTTCGTGGACCCCGGTGTAATGGCAGGCTGGCTGGCTGACGAGGGTCTCCGCGTCCGAATGCGACGCCTCGACGTGGGCAGGATGCACCCGCATCACCTGCTCGTCGCGAAGGCTCCGGGACCTGACGCCTCTCGTTGACCGCGCAGCCGCCAGACCGTACCGTGCGGTAACGCTGACGTCCGGATGGTGAGATACGCGCATGAGCCTGTTTCCGACCCTGCACGCGACCGGGGACCTCCCGCCCGCCCACCGGTCCCACCTCGAGCACCACGGGATCGCTCTGGTCGGGGTCGACGACGACCCCGACGTCGTCCTGGTCCTGCCGGGCACGGAGCCCGCGCAGACCGGGGCCGGGACGATCGTCGTCGCGACGGGGGAGGACGGGCCGGCGACGGTCGCGCTCCTGGCCTCGCGCGGCATCGTGAGCCGCCCGTCGCAGGCGACCGGGTCGCTCGCGGTCGCCGGCATCGGGGTCCCGGACCTGCTGGCCTGGACGGGCGATCTGACGCTCCCGGTGCGGGCGGTGCTCGACGTCGACGCCCCCGCCGTGCCCATGCTGCGGCTCGGCGAGCGCGGCCCGGTCGTCGCCGCAGGCGTGCGGGACGAGACGGGCGCGGCGCTCCTCGTCCTGGGCGTGGATCCCCTGGTGGGGACGCCGGAGGTGCTGCTCAATGCGGTCAGCTGGGCTGCGGCACCCGCGCCGGCCGGCTCGGCGAGCCGGGACCCGCTGGTCGACCACCCCTCCTGGCAGCGGCTCAAGGCCGACGTCACCGAGCTCCAGCAGCTCCAGGTGAAGGACGGCTCGATCGCCGACCCGTCGCTGCACGAGCGCGCCCGCGAGCTGGTGACCGCGATCGACCTGGCGGTCGCCGCGCTCGTCCCCGTGCTCCCGCACGACGAGGAGTACCTCACGGCGGTCGGCAAGGACCTCCAGCGGTGGTCCGACGCGGGCTTCGTCGTCCCCGACTTCCTCGACTCGCTGGTCGCGTTCCGACCCGAGACGCAGCGCGTCGACGGGCTGGTGCACCTGGTCGTGTTCCCGATGTACACGCAGAACGGCAGCACCGACCGGCGCGTCGAGGCCGTGCTGCTGCGGGTGCGCTGGCCCGACCTCGTCGCGGACCTGGAGGCGACGCAGTTCAGCAACGCACTGTTCGTGCCCGTGACGTTCCTCGACTTCACGCCGGGCTACGACACCAACTCGGCGGTGCTCTTCCCCGAGACCGTCGCCGTGCGCGAGGTGCCGACGTTCACCTGGGGTGCGATCTTCGCCGACCGGGAGGCCGCACGGTTCCGGCGCGTCGTGCGGGCGGCAGCCGACACCACCCGCCTGGCGCTGCCCCCGGACGCGGCCCGGCTCCTGGAGGACCAGCGCCTCGCCGAGGAGACGTTCGTCCTCTGGGACCTGGTCCACGACCGCACGCACATGCGCGGCGACCTGCCGTTCGACCCGTTCATGATCAAGCAGCGGATGCCGTTCTTCCTGTACTCGCTCGAGGAGCTGCGCTGCGACCTGACCGCGTTCCGTGCCGCGGTGCGCCTCGAGGCCGACGGCGTCCCGCACGCGCGGTACGTGCAGTACGCGATCCTCTTCGACCGCATCTTCCGGTTCCCGGTGACGGGCACGCGTGTGCGCAACTACGACGGGCTCGGCGGCCAGCTGCTGTTCGCCTGGCTGCACCAGCACCACGTCCTGCACTGGACCGACTCGCGCCTGACCATCGACTGGCCGCAGGTCCCCGACGCCGTCATCGCGCTGGCCGAGCAGATCGAGCAGCTGTACTGGCGCTCGATCGACCGCCCGAAGACCGCGCACTGGCTCGCCGCGTACGAGCTGGTGTCCGGCACGCTGACGCCGCACCCGGCGTCCCGGTGGGCCGTGCGCGACCTGCCGCTCGACGGCCCGCCCAAGGGGCTGACCGACGCGGTCCTCGACGACGAGTTCCCCCTGTCGATGTTCTACGAGGCGCTGTCCCGCAAGATCGCCGACGTCGTCGCGTCGACGTCAGGGATCACCGCCTAGTCGATTCCGGCCCGCCCCGCGCGTCACCCCGTCGACGGACTCACGGACGGGGAGGCGGCATGGAGCTCGACGGATCGGTGGCGGTCGTGCACGGCGCGGCCGGGGCGCTCGGGAGCGCGATCGTGCGTGCGTTGGCGCGCGACGGCGCGACGGTCCACCTGGCGGGCCGGACGCTGGCGCCCCTCCAGGCGCTCGCCGCGCAGGTCGGGGGCACCGCCACCCTGGTGGACGCGACGGACCCCGGGGCGGTCGACGCGCACCTGGCGGGGATCGGGCACGTCGACATCGAGGTGAACGCCGTGGGGGCCGACCACGTCCAGGGCGTCCCGCTGCGCGACCTCGCACTCGACGACTACCTGCAGCCGATCGTCGCGGTCACCACGACGCAGTTCGTCACGGCGACCGCGGCGGCCCGGCGGATGGTCGCGGCGGGCGGCGGTGTGGTGGTCGTCCTGTCGACGACCGCGGCGCGGGTCGGGCTGCCCTCCGACGGCTTCGGTCCGGCGTGCGCGGCCGTCGAGGCGTTCGCCCGCCAGCTCGCCGCAGAGGTCGGTCCCCGCGGGGTGCGCGTCGTGTGCGTCCGGGCCGACGCCATCCCCGGCTCGGTCGCGCACGGCTCGCACGCGGCGGCGATGTGGTCGCGCGCGGCACGGGCCCGGGGATCCACCCTGGAGCAGGCGATGGCCGCGGGCCTCGGCGTGCCCGGGGCACTGCTGGCCGACGAGCTCACGCTCGACGCGCTCGGGGACGTCGTCGCCTTCCTCGCGTCCGACCGGGCACGGTCGATGACGGCGACGGTGACGAACCTCAGTCGGGGGGCTCTGCCGGACCTGTGAGGCGCGACCGGCGCGGCGTGACAGTGAAGGACGCGACGAGCCGAGCCACCAGGGTCGCGAGGAACACCTGGCCGACGAGCGCCTCGAACGTGGCGAGGTTGCGGCCCGGGAACTGGGCGGCGGTGAAGTCGCCGTAGCCGAGCGTGGTGAGCGTCGTGTACGAGAAGTACTGCAGCGCCTGCTGGCTCGTCGCCTGACCGCCCGCGAAGAACGGCTGGGGTCCGAGCCAGGCGAGCACGCCGAATATCGCGGTGAAGATCATGCCGATCAGGAGGTACGCGCTCAGCGCCCCGAAGATCGACTGCAGCGTCACCGCAGTGCGGCGCAGGATCCGGTCGAGGATGACGACGAGAGCGGTGATGAGGATGCTCGCGACGGCCGCGTTCAGGACGCCGTAGGCGTCCTCGCGCGGCAGGACGAGAAAAGCGCTGACGCTGACCACCGCGGCGACGGCGGGAACCGTGCGCACGACGATCCGCGCGCGCCCCTCGACGCGCGACGACCGGATGGCGACGAACAGGGCGCCGACGTAGAGGAACGCCACCCCCACCTGCACCCACTCCTCGCCCCCCAGGGCGGAGGTCACATAGGCGGTGACCAGGAGCGTGAGTACCAGGGCGAACCGGTCCGGCTCGCGGCGGCGCTCGGACCAGGTCCGTCTCGTGCGCTTGGTCTCGGCGGGTTCCTGCGGCTCCTCGGCGCTCACGTTCGGGAGGTTAGCAGCGGTCATGGTCCGCCCGGCGAAGGTTCAGCCGATGACGACCAGGTCCCGCACGTCGTCGTCGGGCAGTGTCTCGGCGACCGCTCTGACCTCGAGCTCGACCAGGTCGGCGAACCCGTGGTGGACGTTGAGGAACGCGGTGTCGGAGGCGTCGCGCCCGGTCGCGATCCGGACGAGCGTCGACCGCGGAGCGAGCGTGGTCGCGTCCACGACGTACCACTGCCCGTCCAGGTAGGCCTCGGCGACCGCGTGGAAGTCCATCGGCTGCAGCCCCGGCGCGTAGACCGAGGCCAGCCGGGCGGGTACGTCGAGGGCGCGCAGGAGGGCGACGACGAGGTGCGCGTAGTCGCGGCACACGCCCTCGCGGGCCAGCAACGTCCGCACGGCACCGTCGGTCGGCAGGCTCGAGCCCGGGACGTACGACAGCCGCGAACCCACCCAGGAGCTCACGGCGGCGAGCAGGTCGTACCCGTGCAGCCCGGCGAACTCGGCGTGGGCCGTCGGGCCGAGCGAGTCCGACTCGCAGTAGCGGCTGGGACGGAGGTAGCGCAGGAGGTCGGGCTCGTCGGCGGGCTGGGAGGCGGCGCGCCCGTCGACCGTCGCGGTGTAGTCGAGCAGCAGCCGGCCGACGCCGGCGTCGAGCACGTGCAGGCGCGTCCCGTGGTGGTCGAGGAGCTCGCGCGGCTCGACGAACGTCCCGTCGATCGAGACCGTCAACGCCTCCGTGACGGCGTACTGGGTGGACACGGCAAGCTCGAACGCGAGCGTCGCGGGCGACGTCACGTCGAGGACCAGGTGGGCGCTCATCTCGCGATGCATGCGCCGATCGTGGCGGGTCCCGGCCCTGGGCGCCTCTGGGCGCAGGCTACGTGCCCCCGAGTGTGACCAGCGTCACCACGCGGAGCGGACGTAGTCCTTCAGGAAGCAGCCATAGAGGTCCTCGCCGGCCTCGCCGCGCACGATCGGGTCGTAGACGCGGGCGGCGCCGTCGACGAGGTCCAGGGGAGCGTGGAAGCCCTCCTCGGCCAGCCGGACCTTGGTCGGGTGCGGCCGCTCGTCGGTGATCCAGCCGGTGTCGACGCTGGTCATGAGGATGCCGTCCTGCGCCAGCTCGTTCGCGCTCGTGCGCGTGAGCATGTTGAGCGCCGCCTTGGCCATGTTGGTGTGCGGGTGGCCCGGGCCCTTGTAGCCACGGGAGAAGACACCCTCCATCGCGGAGACGTTGACCACGTACGCGTTGCCGGGGACCGCGCGCATCACGTGCCGCAGGCGGCTGACCAGGATGAACGGCGCGGTCTGGTTGCACAGCTGGACCTCGAGCAGCTCCATCGGGTCCACCTGGTCGACGGTGTGCACCCAGCTGTTGGACTCGGCGGTGTCGGGCACGAGGCCGCCCGCGTCGATCGCGGTGCCGGCCACCAGGCGCGTGAGGGACGCGGCCTCGGCGGTGAGCGCGAGCTCGGCGACACCCGCGCCGGGGGCGATGCTCGTCAGCTCGGTGACCGACCCGGCCAGGGCGTGCGGGTGCGCGCTGCTCGTCCGGCCGAACGTCGTGATCGGCGGCAGCGCGCGGTCGGGCAGCGGCTCCAGCTCGGCGTCCGCGAGGTGCGAGTACGCGCCCGGCGAGCGCCGGACCGTCTGGGCGGCGTTGTTGATGAGGATGTCGAGCGGGCCCTGGGAGGCGATCTCGTCGGCGAGGGCGACCACCTGGGCCGGGTCGCGCAGGTCGATGCCGACGATGCTCAGCCGGTCGAGCCAGTCGGCGCTGTCCGGCATCGCGGCGAACCGGCGCGCGGCGTCGCGGGGGAACCGCGTGGTGATCGTCGTCGTCGCACCGTCGCGCAGCAGGCGCAGGGCGATGTACATGCCGATCTTGGCGCGTCCGCCGGTGAGCAGGGCGCGCTTGCCGGTCAGGTCGGTGCGGGCGTCCCGCTTGGCGTGGTTGAGCAGCGCGCACGCCGGGCAGAGCTGGTGGTAGAACGCGTCGACGTCGACGTACGGCTCCTTGCAGATGTAGCAGGGCCGGGCCTTGAGCAGCGTCCCGGCGGTCGCGCCCTGGGCCGACGACACGAGCGGGATGCCGTTGGTCTCGTCGTCGATCCGGCCCGGGCTGCCGGTGGCCGTCGCCGCGATGACCGCGCGGTCGGCCGAGCTGATCGCGTCGCGCTTCTCGGCGCGGCGCTGCTTCTTGGCGGCCTTGAAGAGTGCCGAGGTGGCACGGCGGGCGAGCGCGAGGTGCGGGTGGTCCGACGGGAGCGCGCTGATCTGCTCGGCGACGCGCAGGAACGTCTCGAGGTCGACGGCATCGACCTCGTCGGTGGCGGGAGCGTTGGTCAGTGCGGTCATCGTGCGGAGTCCTCGGTGGTCGTCGTGCCGTGGCCGACGAGCAGAGGTGAGCACGAGAGCGGGGCGCGGGGGAGAGCGGTCAGTCTACCGGCAGGCCCGAGGGGCTCTCCGGGCGCCCGCCGACGAGGTCGCGCAGCCGGTTGTGCCGCCGCTCGTACCGCTCTCCGAACCTCGCGCGCGACCGAGCCAGCTTCTTGGCCCCGTACCGCCGGAGTGCCCACCACGAGGACGGTTTGGCCAGCCGGGCCGCACCGATCCAGGCGACGGCCGGGACGACGACGCCCAGGATGCCGGTGGCGAGCTTGCCCTTGAGCACGCAGACGAGCGCGAAGAGCATGTGGAAGACGACGACGGCGGTGTACAACCAGCCCGACACCCCCTGTGCGCGCGTGGTGCCGATGGGCGAGACACCGAGCAGGATCGCGAACCCGAGCGCCCCGCCGACGAGGATCGCGTCGATCGACTTGCGGCCCTCCTGGGACCAGTAGACGTCGTCGAGGTGGAACCAGAGGGCGAACTCGTCGAGCGTCAGCGCCGCCCCCGCACCGAAGGCGAGCGCGAGGACGTCGATCGCGGGCGACTGCGGCGTGAACCGGAAGACGAGCAGGCCGGAGACCAGCACCAGCACGATGCCCCACACCTGGTGGTGGACGTGGACGCCGCCGATGTGGACGTCCTTGACCGGGCCGCCCTGCGGGGCCCCCGCGTCGCGCGTCGCGGCGGCGTGGATCCGACGGGTGATCGTCCGGACCAGGACGAAGGTGATCACGAACCCGACCAGCGCCCACAGAGCAGGCGAGCGGCCGCTGTCGACGAACGTCGTCCGGTACCAGTCCACCGCTGTCCCTCCGCGACCAGGGTGCTGCCTCCCTCCGGACCCTAGCGAGATGCCGAGAAGTCGCCACAGACCGGGACGTACCGTCATGTTCGGCTGCTACGTTCGGCAGGCAGGCACGTGCACATCTCCGCAGGCAGCAGGCCCAGGGACCCGCGGATGGACTCGAGGAGCAACGGTGAGCAAGAAGCTTGAGAGCAGTGACGTGTTCGGCCCGATCCACGGGCGTCCCAGCTTCCGCGAGCACATCGACCGCGGCACCTTCCCGGAGCACGGGATCGATGCCGACGAGGCCTACGAGCTGCTGCACACCGGTCTGATGCTCGACGGCCGGGAGACGCTGAACCTCGCGTCCTTCGTGACGACCTGGATGGAGCCGCAGGCCGAGAAGCTCATCCACGACACGATCCGCAAGAACCACATCGACCACGAGGAGTACCCGGCGGCGTCCCTCGTCGAAGAGGCGGCCGTGCACATGCTCGGCGACCTGTTCCACGCGCCCGACAACGCCCAGGTCGTGGGCGTCGCCACGATCGGGTCCTCCGAGGCGATCATGCTCGGCCTGCTGGCGCACAAGCGCACGTGGCGCAACCGCCGTGCTGCTGCCGGGCTGCCGACCGACAAGCCGAACGTCGTGTTCGGCGCCGAGACGCACGTCGTCTGGGACAAGTTCGCCAACTACTTCGACGTCGAGATGCGCAAGATCCCGATGAAGCCGGACCGGTTCGTGATCAGCGCGGCCGACGTCGAGCCGCTCGTCGACGAGAACACCATCGCGGTCGGAGCGGTGCTGGGCACCACGCACATCGGCGAGTCCGACCCGATCGAGGAGATCAACGACCTCCTGGTCCGCATCAAGAAGGAGAAGGGCTGGGACGTCCCGCTGCACGTGGACGGGGCCAGCGGTGCGTTCATCGCGCCGTTCTCCGAGCCCGACTTCAAGTTCGACTTCCGTCTCGAGCAGGTGGCCTCGATCAACGCCTCCGGGCACAAGTACGGCCTGGTCTACCCGGGCGTCGGCTGGCTGATCTTCCGCGACGGCTCCAAGCTGCCCGAGGACCTGGTCTTCAGCGTCAACTACCTCGGCGGGGCGCAGCCCACCTACACGTTCAACTTCTCGCGCGGGTCCGCGATGATCCAGGCGCAGCTGTACAACTTCGTGCGCCTCGGTCGCAGCGGGTACACCTCGATCGTCGAGACGATGCTGGCCAACGCCCGCTTCCTCAACGAGAGCCTGGTGGCCAGCGGCAAGTTCGAGATCCTCAACCCGGGCCTGGCCGAGCCGGTGGTGACGTTCACGCTCAAGGGGGACCCGGGCTTCGACGTGTACCACCTGTCCGCCAAGCTGCGTGAGGACGGCTGGATCGTCCCCGCGTACAGCCTGCCGCCGGACGCGCAGGAGACCCACCTGATGCGGGTCGTCGTCCGGCTCGACCTGAGCCGGCTGATGGTCGAGCAGCTGCTCAAGGACCTGCACCTGGCCTACGACACACTCGTCGCGGAGCAGCCGACGCACGACCAGACCCGCAAGCCCGACGTCTGGACCTCGCCCGCGCACGCCGCCGCCAAGAGCAAGGCGCGCACGGGCTTCACCAAGAAATGAGCACGAGCACCACCACCGTTCCCGACCTGCCCGACGGGTGGCGGGTCGTCGAGACGTCCGGACCGGCATCGTTCGTCACCCGCGCCGTGCTGGAGCGTCCCGACGGGTCGCGGGTGCACTGGAGCTCACGTCGGCACCGCAAGGGGCTGGGCCTGCTCGAGGACCGCGTCCTGGACCCTGCGCGGACCTGGGCGAGCCGCCCGAGCGCGATGAGCTGGTGGATCGGCAGCCTGTTCGCGGTCGGCTCGGTCTGCTTCGCGCTCGGCTCGCTGCCGGTGTACTTCGACAACATCGCGCCCGAGATCGTCGCGTGGACCTTCTTCGTCGGCTCGATCTTCTTCACGAGCGCCGCCTACCTGCAGTACCGGGAGACGGTGGCGGCGCCCGAGGGGATCTTCGTCGACAGGCAGACCCGCGGACCGCTGCGCCGGCTCATCGGTTGGAAGCCGCGCCGCCTGGACTTCTGGGCGGCGTTCGTCCAGCTGGTCGGGACGCTGTTCTTCAACGTCACCACGTTCGCGGCGACGCGCGCGGACCTGAGCCTCGCGCAGGACCGGCACCTGGTGTGGGCACCCGACGCGCTCGGCTCGGTCGCGTTCCTCGTGGCCAGCTGGTTCGCCTACTCCGAGGTGAACCGCGGGATCCTGCCGCGCTCGGACCGCTCGACCGGCTGGCGCATCAGCGCGCTCAACATGCTCGGATCGATCGCGTTCGGGGCGTCGGCGATCGGTTCGCGCTACGTGCGCTCGACCGGCGAGCTGGCCAACCTCGCCCTCGTCAACGCGGGCACCTTCCTGGGGGCCGTCTGCTTCCTGCTCGGTGCGATCCTGCTGCCGGTCGAGTCGGCGCGCGACCGGGTCCCGGAGAGCGCGGCGGCGGCGTGAGCGGCCTGCGGGACCGGGTGCTCGGCCTGACCAGCGCGCACGTGGCCGACGGCTGCATCCGCGTCGGCGTGGACGTGCGGTGCGCGCCGGCCGACGTCCGGGCCGCGTTCCCGGCGGGCAAGGTCTTCGGCCGCGTGCTGCCGGCGCAGCACGCGGGGTCGGTCGACGTGTTCCTCGAGGCGTTCGAGCGGGCCGGGGAGGGCGACGTCCTGGTCGTCGACGACGGCGGCCGGGTCGACCGGGCGTGCGTGGGCGACCTCGTCGCGCTCGAGGCGCGTGCCGCGGGGATCGGCGGGATCGTGATCTGGGGGCTGCACCGGGACACCGTCGACCTGCGAGCGATCGGGCTGCCGGTGTTCAGCCAGGGCGCGCTGCCGACCGGTCCGCTGGGCGTCGAGCCGCGCCACCCGGACGCGTTGACGTGGGCGCGCGTCGGCGAGTGGGTGGTCGGGCCGGACGACCTGGTCCTCGGGGACGAGGACGGCGTGCTGTTCGTGCCCGCCGAGCGCGCGACCGCCGTGCTCGATGCGGCCGAGCGGATCCGGGACACGGAACGCCGCCAGGCCGAGCTCGTCCGTGGCGGCACCCCGCTGCGGTCGCAGGTCCGCTTCCGGGAGTTCCTGGCGCGGCGGGACCGGGAACCCGCCCTGACGTTCCGGGAGCACCTGCGATCGGTCGAAGGTGCCATCGAGGAGTGACCCGGGCGAACGGATCCTTAAGGTTTGCTGACGGATGTCACACCATCCGACGGGCCTCGCCCGTAATTCATGTCGTAGCCGTCCGCTAGCCTCGGACGCGATGGTCGAACAGGGGCCCACCCGGAACGTCGCGAGACGCGCAGCCGTGCGCGAGCTCGCCCTCGTGGTTGCCCTCTACGCGGCCTACAGCGCCACCCGGTTCGTCGTCGGCGGCGACTGGGGCGCGGCCCGGCACCACGCGCTGGACATCCTCGAGGTCGAGCGCTTCCTGCACATCGACGTCGAGCACGCCATCAACCACTGGGTCACTCCGCTGACACCGGTCACGGTCTTCTCGGCGTACTGGTACGCGACGATGCACTTCATCGTCACGTGGACCGTGCTGGTGATCCTGTACGTCCGCCGTCCGACGCTGTACCGGCCCGCGCGCACGGCGCTGTTCGCCGCGACGTTCATCGCGCTGCTCGGCTACATGTTCTACCCGACGGCCCCGCCGCGGCTCACCGCGGGCTACATCGACACCGTGGCCGCGACCTCGCAGTACGGCTGGTGGCCGTCGGCGGCCGAGCAGGCGCAGAACGCCAGCACCGTCACCAACCAGGTCGCGGCGATGCCGTCGATGCACGTCGGCTGGGCCCTGTGGGTGAGTGTCGTCCTGGCGTGCCTCGCCCGACGGCGCTGGCTCAAGGTCCTCGCGTTCGGCTACGTCACCATGACCACGGCCGTCGTCGTCCTGACCGCCAACCACTGGCTCCTCGACGCGGTCGCGGGTGGCGCGCTCGTCCTGGCGTGCTGGTGGGCCGCGCGCAAGCCGTACGGTCCTGCGTCCGCCACCGGGCGCAAGGGCACCGGCAAGGTCGCGGTGCCCGAGGACTACGCCTTGGCCGCCGCCGAGAACCGTCCCGGAGCGGATGTGCACGAGCCCGCTCCGGCGGTCGAGCACATGGACGCCACGACGCACGACCGGGACCCGGGCCGGCCCCCTGGCGGCTGACGCGTCCGCGGTCGTCACCACAGCCCGGACCAGGGCAGACTCCAGCCGTGGACGACGACCCGATCGCGAGGCTGCTGGCGGACCCGCCGCAGCTCCCGGTCCGGGACGCGCTCGACGCCGTCGCGGCCGCGGTCCTGGCCCACGGGGTCGTCGTCGTGCAGGCGCCGCCGGGCACCGGCAAGACCACGCTCGTCCCGCCGGCCGTCGCCGCCGCGGTCCGGGGCCGCATCGTCGTCACCCAGCCGCGCCGGATCGCCGCCCGCGCGGCCGCTCGCCGGCTGGCACACCTCCTCGGGGAACCGGTCGGTGGAACGGTCGGCTACAGCGTGCGCGGCGAGAGCCGCACCAGCGCCCGGACGCGGATCGAGGTGGTCACCACCGGGATCCTGCTGCGCAGGCTCCAACGTGATCCCGAGCTCGCGGGGGTCGGCGCGGTGGTGCTCGACGAGGTGCACGAGAGGCACCTGGACGGGGACCTGACCCTGGCGCTCCTGGTCGACGTCCGCGCGCACCTGCGCGACGACCTCGTCCTGGTCGCGATGTCGGCGACGCTCGAGGCCACCCGCACCGCGGACCTGCTCGGTCGCGCGCCGGTCGTGGCCGTCGAGGGCGCCCTGCACCCGGTGGACGTGCTCTGGTGCCCTGCTCCGCCGCGCGTCGCCCGCACCGACGAGCGCGGGATCACGCCGGGGTTCCTCGATCACGTGGCTGCGACCGTCCGCCGCGCTTTTGACGAGCGCGCGGGCGACGTCCTGGTCTTCGTGCCGGGCGCCGGCGAGGTCGGCGCCGTGTCGCGGCGCCTCGCGGGCGTCGACGCCGACGTCCGGCCCCTGCACGGACGACTGCCGCCGCGCGACCAGGACCTGGCCCTTGCTCCCGGTCCGCGCCGACGCGTGGTGGTCTCGACGGCGGTGGCCGAGTCGTCGTTGACCGTGCCCGGCGTGCGGGTGGTGGTCGACGCAGGCTTCTCACGGCAGCCGCGCACGGACCACCGGCGCGGGCTGGCGGGGCTGGTGACCGTCGGCGTGAGCCGTGCGGCGGCCGAGCAGCGCGCCGGGCGGGCCGGGCGGGAGGGCCCCGGCGCCGTGTACCGCTGCTGGACGGAGGCGGACCACGTGCGGCTCGTGGCCCATCCCGAGCCGGAGATCCGCACGGCAGACCTGACGGCGTTCGCACTCGAGCTGGCGTGCTGGGGGAGCCCCTCGGGGTCGGACCTGGCGCTGCTCGACCCGCCGCCCGCGGCCGCGCTGGAGTCGGCCGTCCAGACGCTCCGGGACCTGGGCGCGGTCGCGGCGGACGGCACCGTGACCGAGCGCGGACGCGCGGTGGCGGCCGTGCCTGCCGACCCTCGGCTCGCCCGCGCCCTCCTCGACGGCGCGCCGGCGGTGGGCGCACGGCGGGCCGCCGAGGTCGTCGCGATGCTGTCCGACGACCTGCGCGCGCCCGGTGGCGACCTCGTCGCCGCCCTTCGTGAGGTCCGGCGCGGCAGCCCCGACACGGAGCGCTGGCGGGCGCAGACCGAGCGGCTGCTCTCCGCGCTGCCGGATCGGACCCGCGGTGGCTCGCTGACCGACGACCTGGCCGCGGCGTTCGTCGTCGCCCTCGCGCACCCCGACCGGATCGCCCGTCTGCGGCCGGGCGGGTCGGCGTACCTCATGGCGTCCGGTACCGGCGCGACCCTGCCTCCGGGGTCGCCGCTCACGGGGTTCGGATGGCTCGCCGTGGCGGACGCCGACCGGGGAGCGGCCCGACGCGACGCGACGATCCGCTCGGCGGCCCCGTTCGACGGGGACCTGGCGCTCGAGGCGGCCCCGGCGCTGGTGCGCGACGAGGAGCGCGTCGCCTGGCAGGACGGTCGGGTGGTCGCGCGGCGGGTGCGGTCGCTCGGCGCGATCGAGCTGGCGTCGTCGCGGGTGGCCAACCCCGACCCGACGCTCGTGCAGGCGGCGGTGCGCGAGGGCCTGCGCCAGGCCGGCCTCGGCGCGCTGCGGTGGACCGCCGGTGCGACGGCGCTGCGTGCACGGCTGGCCTTCCTGCACCGTGCGCTCGGTGCTCCGTGGCCGGACGTGTCCGACGAGTCCCTCCTGGCGACGCTCGACACGTGGCTCGGGCCGGACCTCGCCCGCGGTCCCTCCGACCTGCACCGCATCGACGTGACGTCGGCGCTGCGCCGGCTCCTGCCCTGGCCCGACGCCTCCCGACTGGACGTCCTGGCGCCCGAGCGGCTCCCGGTGCCGAGCGGCTCGACCGCGCACGTCGACTACGCCGGCGACCAGCCGGTGCTCGCGGTACGGCTGCAGGAGGCGTTCGGCTGGCGGCAGACGCCGCGGCTGGCCGACGGTCGGGTGCCCGTGCTCCTGCACCTGCTCTCGCCCGCCGGCCGGCCCGCGGCCGTCACGGCGGACCTGGAGTCGTTCTGGCGGAACGGCTACCCGCAGGTCCGCGCGGAGCTGCGCGGGCGGTACCCGAAGCACGCCTGGCCACAGGACCCGCTCGCGGCGGAGCCCACCCGGCGGGTCACTCGGTGAGGGCGTCCCGGATCCGCTGCTGCTGGTCGGCGTCGACGCCGAGGCCGTCCCGGAAGTAACCCTCGATCGAGCCGAACCGCGTCTCGACCTCGTCGAGCGCCGCGGCCAGGTACTCGGGTCGGACGCCGAGGACCGGGCTCAGCAGGGACGCGTCCCCACCGGCCGCGGTGAACTGGTCGAACAGCGGCTGCAGGTGAGGCACGAGCTGCTCGTTGGTGAGCAGGTAGTCGTACGACACGTCGTCCTTGCTGACACCCAGCAGCAGGAGCGTGGCCGCGGCCGCCCAGCCCGTGCGGTCCTTGCCGGTGGTGCAGTGGAACAGCAGCGGGAGGTCGTCTCCGTCGGCGAGCATGCCGAACAGCCGCCGGTAGGAGTCCAGGCCGCTGGGGAGCGACACGATCTGGCGGTAGGCCTGCGAGAGCAGCGCCACGGCCTTGCCGGCGCCCAGGATGTCCGCGGCCTGCGCCGGGTGTGCCATGAGCGTCAGGAGCTGCTCGGGCCCGTCGCCGCCGGCATCGGCCAGGACGTCCAGCACGATCTCGTCGACGCCCTCGAGGCGGCGGTCGGGCGCGGCCTCACGCTCGGGCGTGGTGCGCAGGTCGACGACCGTGCGCAGACCGAGCGCCTCGACGACGGGCGCGTCGGAGTCGTCGAGCCGGCTGAGGTCCGTCGACCGGAACACCACGCCCGTGCGCACCCGGCGACCGTCGGCGGTCGGGTAACCGCCGATGTCGCGCAGGTTCAGCAGGGACGCGAGGGCGATGGACTGCCCAGGTGTCGTCATCGGGACCTCAGCCGGCTCGTCGCGACTCAGGCCAGGGCCGCGGCCTTGAGCTTGTCGAACTCGCCCTGGTCGATGGCGCCGCTGTCGAGCAGGGCCTTCGCCTTGGCGATCTGGTCGGCGGCCGAGTCGGTCGAGCCGGCAGCCGTTCGGATCTGCGCGTTGAACTGCTCCTGCGCGGCAGCGGCCTGGGCCGCGCCACGCTCACCCATGCCCTTCCCGCGGAAGATCAGGTACAGCAGGATCCCGAGGAACGGCAGGATGATCAGGAAGAAGACCCACAGGGCCTTCACGCCGCCGCCGGTGTTCTTGTCCCGGAACAGGTCCGAGAAGATCGCGATCAGGAGCCAGAACCAGATCACGAACAGGAAGAACTCGAGCATCCAGAGCAGGATCCCACCGTTGCCGGATGACGTTTGAATGAGCATGTCGACTGTCTCCAAGTGCGGGAAGAGAGCATGGCGGGCGTCCGGCCGGTACGGGCGGAAGCCGACAGATCCGGCGTCCGCGCCTCGATACTAGGACCATCGGTGCACGTCAGACCCGCAGGTCGGGGCCGAGAGCCTCAGGTGGCTCTGCCGTCCGCGTCGCACGGGAGGGACAGGTCGAGGCCGAGGGCGGTCAGCTCCTCGTCGATGACCCGCATGTTGCGCTGCATCGCCGTGGGCTGCAGCTTGCCGAAGCCCTCGCCGTGCGGGTGGTCGAAGAACGTGAGGAGCAGCAGGAGCAGCGTGATGACGACCGTGACGCTGCCCATGAGCATGACCTGCGTCTTGGGGGACTCGCCGCGGTCCGCGAAGAACAGCATGTAGGCGAAGATCACGCCGGAGATGACGTAGAGGACCAGCCACAGGGGGAACGGGATCAGCCCCTCGGCGCCGTGCACCCGGTCGACACGGGCCTGCTCGCGGTCGGCCGTCTGGTCCATCCACCGGTCGTACGCGGACTGCTCGGTGTCGCTGCCGGGCGTGAAGTCCTGCAGCGTGCGGAACATCGCGACGCCCCACGGGTTGATCGAGTCCCCGATCGTGCCGTCCGCCATCGCGGGCCACTCGGTGCCGACGACGGAACGGCCGTAGCAGACGAGCTCGCCGCTCAGCTGCTTGCCCGTCGCCGCCGGGAAGAACTGGGCCGTCTCCAGCTGCTGCGCGACGATCGTCGCCTCGGCCTCCGCGCCGGAGCGCGCCTGGTCGTAGGAGTCGAAGGCCAGGAAGATGATGAAGCCGAGGAGCACCGAGAACCCCGTCGCCAGGACGCCGAACACGCCCGACGCGCGGTCTCCGTCCGTGAAGAAGCTCCCCACGGGTGCCCGCCGCCGCACGAACAGCATCGCCGTGCAGGTGAGCGCGGTGACGACGATGAGGACGGCCGCGCCCACGACGATGTTCATGGCCGGAAATATACGGGTCAGCGTGGTCCGTCCCGGACAGACGACGACCGACCCACCCCAGGGCGAGCCGGCCGCCGTGGTCCCGGCTTCAGCTGCCGAGCGTCACGTGGAAGAGCCTCTCGTCGCTGTTGTTCGCGATGCTGTCCTTGTCGCCCAGGTTGGTGGTCGTCATCCACAGACCACCGTCGGGCGCCGGCTCCACGGTGCGGATGCGGCCGTAGGTGCCGTTGAAGTAGGACTGCGCGCTGGGCAGGGCGTCCCCGACGATGGGCGTGCGGACGAGCCGGGTTCCGCGCTCGCACGCGACGTAGACCACGTCACGCACGATCGCGATGCCCGAGCACGATCCCTCGGAGGTCGGGTAGGTGCGCTTGGGAGCGATGTACCCGGCTGTGCCGCAGGTGCCGCTGGTGCCCTCGCACGCCGGCCAGCCGTAGTTGCCGCCCTTGGTGATGAGGTTGGTCTCGTCCATGATCCCGTTGCCGAACTCCTGCTCCCAGAGGCGTCCCTGGGAGTCGAAGGCGAGGCCCTGCGGGTTGCGGTGGCCGTAGCTCCAGACGAGGTTGCCGAAGGGGTTGTCCGACGGGACGGACCCGTCCGTGTTCATCCGCAGCACCTTGCCGTTGAGGCCGTTCCGGTTCTGCGCGTTGTCGCCGTTCTGCGCGTCACCGGTGCTCGCGTAGAGCTTGCCGTCCGGTCCGAAGCGCAGCCGCCCGCCGTTGTGGAACTTGTTGCGCAGGATGCCGCTGACCAGGACCTGCTCGGTCGAGAGGTTGAGCTTGTCGTTCTCGACCTTGATGCGCACGATCCGGTTGTCGGTCGGCGTCGTGTGCATGATGTAGAGCCAGTGGTCCGACGAGTACGTCGCAGCGATGGCCAGACCCATCAGGCCGCCCTCGCCGTCGGTGCTCTGGACGTTCGGGACGGTGCCGACGTCGAGAGTCGCGCCCGTCGTCGGGTTGAGCTTGACGATGTTCTGCGCGTCGCGGCGCGAGTACATGATCTGGCCGTCGGGCAGCGTGACCAGACCCCAGGGGATGTCCTTGTCCGTGCCGATCTGCGTGACCTCGCAGATCGAGCTGCCGCAGGCGGTGCCGGTCCGCACGTTCACCGTGCTGCTGCTCGGGCCGTAGTTCAGCTGTGCGTCACGCGCGACGACGTAGTACGCGTAGGTCGTGCTCGCTGCCAGGGTGCTGTCGACGAACGTGTTGTTCGGCAGCAGCGTCGCCGTACCGGTGTTCGTGCCGACCTTCGCGCCGTTGCGGTAGATGTCGTACGCGCGCACGCCGATGTTGTCGGTGGCGTGCGTCCAGGTCAGCGTGACCGTCGTGCCGCTGGCCGTGCCGGCCAGGTTCGTCGGGGCCGACGGGGGAGTCGTGTCGATCTGGCAGACCGGCGGCGTGATGTAGACGGTCGTGCTGGCCTGCGAGACGTTGCCGGCTGCGTCACGGGCGTTGACGTACAGCCCCCAGCGCACACCGGCGACGACCGGCAGGTCGGTGGTGAGGGTCGAGCCGCTCACCGTCTTGATCTGCTGACCGTCGTGGTAGACGTCGTAGTACGCCACGCCGACGTTGTCGTTCGAGGCGTTCCAGGAGAACGTCACGGCGTCGCAGACGAGGTTGCTCACCCGGGCGTTGCCGGGGACCGACGGGGGCGTCGCGTCGGGTGTGAACAGCGGCGAGGTCCACCGCTGGTTGTTCTGGCCGTTGCAGGTCCACAGCCCGACGAGCGTGCTGTTGGCGCTCGCGTTCCCCGTGACGTCGAGGCACAGACCCGAGTTCTGCGCAGTGATGGTGCCGTTCGAGTTGAGCCGCCACTTCTGGTTCTGGCCGCCGTTGCAGCTGTAGATCTGCACGATCGCGCCCGCGGTGGTGGACTGGCCGGCCACGTCGAGGCAGGTCACGGCGTCGTAGACCTTGAGCTCGCCGGCGGCCGTCAGGGTCCAGCCCTGGTTGCTCTGGCCGTTGCAGTCGTAGATGTTCACGCGGGCCTTGTTGGTGTGGCTCTGCCCGACGACGTCCAGGCACCGTTGGGACGCGACGCCCACGATGGTCGAGCCCGCCGCCGACGCGGTGCTGGCACCGGCGACTCCGACGAGCATCGTGGCGAGGGTGGCAAGAGCCGCGAGGGCGGCGACGAGGGCGCGCGGGCGGCGGCGCCTGCGCGGGGACGAGTCGTTCATGGACCGCTCCTTCGGGGTGGGCCGGCAAGGGGGTGTGCCATTCGGGGCATTTCTGGGGGGTTCTGGTGGATCGTTTCGCACTGCTGTGCTCTTCGCGCGCCGAGCGACGAGATGACCCGCACCGGCTGGACGGCCCGAGGGGGGCACGGCCCGGCCGCTCCTGTTGACCGGACGGCGGTGATCGGGGTCAATGGGGTGCAACCGCGGCACCGACGCGGGGTCGCCGACGAGCGGAGCGAGCGATGTCGACGAGGTCGTCCGGGTACGGCGTCCACTCCGAGGTGGGGCGACTGCGGACGGTGCTGGTGTGCCGGCCCGGCCTCGCGCACCGCAGGCTCACGCCGACCAACGCCGACGACCTCCTCTTCGACGACGTGCTGTGGGTCGAGAACGCGCAGCGGGACCATGCCGCGTTCGTCGACGAGCTCAAGGTGCGTGACGTCGACGTGCTCGAGCTCCACGACGTCCTGGCGCAGACGATGGCCGTCCCCGGCGCCCGGGACTGGCTGCTCGACCGCAAGATCGTCCCGGACCTCGTCGGGCTCGAGCTCGTCGACGCGACCCGCGACTACCTCGAGCAGCTGAGCCCCTCCGAGCTGGTCGAGCTGCTGATCGGCGGGCTGGCGGTCGAGGACCTGCCGGCCGACGTGCGGTCCGGCCAGTTCGTGCTCGCCGCGTCGTCGCCGGACGCCCGCGAGTACCTCATGCCGCCGCTGCCAAACACGCTCTACACGCGCGACACCACCTGCTGGCTCTACGGCGGCGTGACGCTGAACCCGCTGTACTTCCCGGCCCGTCGCGACGAGACGCTGCTGATGAAGGCGGTCTACCGGTTCCACCCGGACTTCGTCGGCTCGACCGTGCTGTGGGGCGACCCCGAGCGCGACTGGGGTCAGGCGTCGCTCGAGGGCGGTGACGTGATGCCCGTCGGCAACGGGACCGTGCTCGCCGGCATGAGCGAGCGCACGTCGCGGCAGGCGATCACGCAGCTGGCGGCCGCGCTCTTCGCGCAGGGTGCCGCCGACCGGGTGGTCGTGGCGGGGATGCCCAAGCTGCGCGCCGCGATGCACCTGGACACGGTCTTCACGTTCGCGGACCGGGACGTCGTGACGCTGTACCCGCGCATCGTCGACCAGATCCACGCCTTCACGCTGCGGCCCGGCGGCCCGGCGGGCGTGCACGTGACCGACGAGGGCTCCACGCCCTTCGTCGACGTCGTCTCCGGGGCGCTCGGCCTGCCGGGCCTGCGTGTGATCGAGACCGGGGGAGACGCGTACGCCTCGGAGCGCCAGCAGTGGGACAGCGGCAACAACGCGGTCGCGGTGGAGCCCGGGGTCGTGTTCACCTACGACCGCAACACGACGACGAACGCCCTGCTCCGGGCCGCGGGCATCGAGGTGCTGGAGATCACCGGGGCCGAGCTGGGGCGGGGCCGCGGCGGGGGGCACTGCATGACCTGCCCGATCGCCCGGGATGCGGTCGAGCTCTAGGGTTCGACGCGCGGGCGCTCGGCGGTGACGAGGATGGCGATGCTCAGCACCAGGACCCACGCGGGGAAGAGCAGCTCGACCCAGCGGTCGCTCCCTGCGGTCAGCAGCAGCACGAGCGCCGCCCCGTACCCGACGAACGCGAGACCGCGGTGCACCGAGGCGGTCCGCAGCACGACCGTGCTGACGGTCAGGGTGAAGACGGCGGCCATGCGCATCGCGTAGACGTTGATCAGGGTCGTGGTCGTGTGCCGGCCGAAGTCCCACAGGCCGAGGTCGAGGTTGGGGCTGGCCACCATGCCGATCAGGCTCGTGGTCATCGCCGAGCCCAGGAAGAGCATCGCCAGGAACAGCAGTCCGCTGCCGAGGAAGACCGACGAGAAGAGCCGGTCCTCGGTGGCGCCCAGCTGGTCGCGGACGACGCCGATGAACCACAGGAACGCGATGCCGGCGAACGGCACGAGCTGCAGGGCGAACCTGATGAGGTGCTGCCGCCCGGGGTTCTCGGCGAGCTCGGCAAGGTCCTGGTCGGCCACGGCCAGGCGCATGATCACCAGCACCGCCATGAGCAGGATCGCGAACACGATGCCACCGACGGCCGCGGACCTGCGGCTGCGCCAGCGCTGGGCGGTGACGGCTCTGCTCTGGCTGGTCATGATCCTGCTCTCGCTCAGGGACTGCGCCGATCGGGTGCCGGACGGCAGGGTCTCAATCGCCAGGTTCCGCCCGATATGGGCGGGGCCATCTGGACCAATCGTGCAAGAACTGCTTCCCGGTGTCATAAGCCCCACGACATGATCCCGACGGTTCACCCGTTCGGGAGTCGTAGCTCGCACGAGCACCCTTCCGCGTTCACGAAGAAGGTCACATGCGCAGTCCGAGGCTCAGGCGATCGGTGACGGTGCTCGCGACCATCGTGCTCGGGCTGGGCAGTCTCCTCACCCTGGCGAACGGCGCGCAAGCGGCCAACCCGACACCGACGCCGACCCCGACCGTGACGCCCAGGCCGACTCCGACGCCGACCGTGACGCCCAAGCCGACGCCGACACCCACGCCGACGCCCAAGCCGACGCCGACCGCGACGCCCAAGCCGACACCGACGCCGACCCCGACGCCCAAGCCGACACCGAAGCCGACGCCCACACCGACGGCGACCCCGAAGCCGACGACGTCGCCGAAGCCCCCGGTCGTGACACCGACCACGGCGCCGAAGCCCCCGGTGGCTGCGCCGGACCCGAAGACCCCCGTCGCACCGCCGGCGCCGGCACCCGCGGCGCAGTCCCCGGCGGCGCCTCCCGCCGCCGCTCCGACGCCGTCGGACACGTCGGCGGCCCCGTCGGACGTGCCCACGGCCCCGTCGATGAAGCCGGTCAAGGTGCCCGGCTCGGCGCCGACCCTGACGCCGGCGGGACAGTCCAGCCTGGTGAAGGGCGCCGAGTCCGGCCGGTGCATCGACCTGCCGAGCTCCACGCAGCTGAGCGGGACGCAGGTCACGCTCTGGGACTGCAGCGGCGGCACCAACCAGAAGTGGACCGCGACCTACTCCAAGCAGCTGATGATCTACGGCACGCGCTGCCTGGACGCCAAGGGCAGCGGCACGACCGACGGCACGCCGGTGATCGTGTGGTCCTGCCACGGCGGCGCCAACCAGCAGTGGCAGGTCATGGCCGACGGCACGATCGTGAGCATCGCGTCGGGCAAGTGCCTGGACGCCGCCGGGCACGGGACGGGCAAGGGCACCAAGCTCCAGCTCTGGACGTGCAACGGCGGCAAGAACCAGCAGTGGGCGCGCAGCTGACGCTGCACCCCTATCCCTGGGGCTTGCGAGCGCCCCGCCCGTGCCGGCGGCGGACGGCCCACTCGAGTGCCGCCAGGGCCACGACACCGAGCCCGGCGAGGACCGCCCCGATCGGCAGCGTGCAGGCCAGGACGAGGCAGCCGACGAGTCCGACCACGGGGATCGCCCGCAGGGGCCGACCCTCGTCGCGCCGCAGCGTCAGGGCGGACGCGTTCGCGATCGCGTAGTAGACGAGCACGCCGAACGACGAGAAGCCGATCGCGCCGCGCAGGTCGAGGGTCGCGACGAGGACCACGACGACGGCCCCGACCACGAGCTCGGCAGTGCGCGGTGTCCGGGACACCTCGTGGAGCCGGGCCAGTCGGGCGATCGAGGGCCTGTCACGCGCGACCGCGACGACCGTGCGGGAGACACCGAGCAGGAGTGCGAGCAGGGCGCCCAGCGACGCGACGGCGGCCCCGACCCGGACGGCGGGCGACCACGCGGCCCACGAGCCGGCCTCGACGACGGCCTGCAGCGGTGCCGGCGTCGCCGCGAGCCCGGTCGCTCCGATCGCGAGCAGCGCAGCGAACCCGACGACCGCGTACACGGCGAGCACGACGAGCAGCGCCACCGCGATCGCGCGCGGGATGGTCCGGACCGGGTCGCGGACCTCCTCGCCGAGGGTCGCGATGCGCGCGTAGCCGGCGAAGGCGAAGAACAGGAGCCCGGCGGACTGCAGGATGCCCGCGGCGTCCCCACCGGGGAACGGCTGCAGGTGCGCCACGTCCGCGGTGCCGCCGCGGACGGAGGCCAGCACGACGACCAGCAGCGCGGCGAGCGACACGACGACGATGACGGCGCTCAGCTGCGTCGAGCGCTGCACCCCGGCCCATCCGAGGGCCGTGAGGGCGACGACCGCCAGGATCGCGACGAGCCGGACGTGGTCGGGTGCCACGTAGGACCCGAGCGTGAGCGCCATGGCGGCACAGCTCGCCGTCTTGCCGACGATGAACGCCCAGCCCGCCTGGCCGGCCCACACGTCCCCGAGGCGGTGCCGCGCGTAGACGTAGGTCCCGCCGGAGGTCGGGTACAGCGCGGCCAGCCGGGCCGAGGACGTGGCGTTGCACCAGGCCACGACGGCGGCGACGGCGAGCCCGATGACCAGGCCTGAGCCGGCCGCGGCGGCGGCGGGCGCGAACGCCGAGAAGATGCCGGCGCCGATCATCGCGGACATGCCGACGACGACCGCGTCACGCACGCCGAGGCGTCGGACCATCGACTGGGGAGCGGGGGTCACCTCGGGCGGCGGCACGGCTCCATCATGACCGTCGGGCGTCGCCGCCCGTGCCGGTGTCCGTCAGGCGGCGCGAACACCCTGCGCGGGGACGAGGGCGAGCGCCTGGGCTCGGGCGGCCAGGGCGGTCCACGCCTGGAGCCGGCTTGTGGGGAGTGCGTTGGTCCGTGCCGCCTCGGAAGGGTCGAGCGGGTAGCCGCGCTGGTCCATGTGAAAGTCCCGTCTGTTCGGTAGCCCGGCTGACCGTGTAGGCCCCGTGGCTTTGCGTCCCCACCTTGCAGCGGGTTTGCCGTCTCGCTGACGTTCCCTACTGTAAGTGAAATCCGACGTGACAGCAGTCATTGGCAGCCGCACATCCGGACAATCGTCCACTTTTCACCCGGCCGGGCGTGCGAGGTGCACCCGCGCGGGTGATCGCTGGCAACGGTGGGCCGCCGATCGGGGGACGGGTCACAGCAGACGAGCCGCAGTCACGAACCGTGACTGCGGCTCGTGACAGACCGTCCTACCCGTTGCGGGACGAGTGCGGCGGGAGCGGCATCTGGTGGGAGTCGTCGAACGGCTGCTCGTTCGACCAGTCCGGCCGCTCGTGCCAGAGCTCGCCGTCGCCGTGGCGCACCGCGAGCACGACGATCGCGAACCAGGCGATGGACACCAGGATCCAGAACAGCACGAGGCACGCCCCGACGATCACGCTGATGATGCCCCAGCGCCGGGCGTTCGCCGACTCGTGCTGGGCGGTGCCGACGTCGCCGGCGCCGAAGGCGCGCGCCGCTCGGTGGGAGGCGAGCAGCGCCGGGATCCCGGTGGGCCAGAACACGAGCATCGCGGCGATGACCCAGCCGACGGGTGCGCTCGTGAATCCGGGTCGCTGGGGTGCGGGGGCGGAGGGGAGCGGGGCAGCAGGCAGTGGGGCGGGTGCGGGGTCCGGCTCTGCGGCGTTCGACTCTGATGCCACGGTGTCCTCCTGGGGGCAGGGCTCGTCCCTCGCAGCGTACGACCGTCGTCTGTGCCCAGGCTGTGCGCGCCGACCCGGGCGGTAGGGTCCGCGGATGGGGATGCGGCAGGTGGCGTGGCGGGCGTGCTACGAGCTGCTCGGGTCGCGGGTGCGCCGCCCCGAGTGGGCGTTCATGAACTACGGGTTCGCCCCGGTCTCGCCGGTCGGCGAGCCCACGCACCTCGAGGCCCCCGACGAGCCCGACCGCTTCTGCATCCAGCTGTACGCGCACGTCCTGGACGGCGTCGACGTCGCGGGTTCCGACGTCCTGGAGGTCGGGTCGGGTCGCGGCGGGGGTGCGTCGTGGATGAGCAGGTACCTCGGGCCGCGTTCGACGACCGGTGTCGACTTTGCGGCCTCGGCGGTCTCGCTGGCCCGCCGCGACCGCCACGGTCCTGCTCTGGGGTTCGTCCGCGGGGACGCGCAGGCGCTGCCCTTCCCGGACGGGTCCTTCGACGTCGTCGTCAACGTGGAGTCGTCACACTGCTACGCCTCGATGGGGACCTTCGTCGCCGAGGTGCACCGGGTCCTGAGGCCGGGCGGCCGGTTCGTGTGGGCCGACCTGCGCGACACCGTCGACGTCGCCACCACCTGCGACCAGCTCACGTCGAGCGGACTCGTGCTGACCGCTGACCGGGACATCACGGCGGACGTCCTGCACGCGATGCGGCTCGACGACGCGCGCAAAGCCGCGCTCGTGCGGGAGTGGATCCCGCGTCCGTTCCAGCGGGCGCTGCGCCCGTTCGCCGGGCTCGACGGCACCAGGAACCCCGAGGCGATGGCTGCGGGCACCGTGCAGTACCGCAGCGCGTCGCTCGTGCGGACGACCTGATCAGGCTTCTCGACGAGCGATGTGCGCCGGTCGACCGTCGGGCAGCGTGGTGAGCTCGGGCGTGACCACGTACGGGACCTCGTCGAGCGCGTCTCCCCGGTAGAGGAGGTGCTCGCCGGCCGGGTCGCCGTCGAGCTGGAGCAGACCCACCGCACCGTCGAGCTCGCCTCCGTGGGCGACCACCCAGAACTCCGACATCGGTCCAGGATGCATCGCGCCGGGGCGCCACGGAACCCCGGGCGCACCTCGGATCCGTCCGCCTGGGCGTGTCGGGGCGTGTCGGGGCGTGTCCAACTGTTCGGTGTTTGTTCGGGCACCCGCCGTTGCGTCGGCGCGCCCCGCGATCGAGCGTTTCCCCATGCCCATCGACGACGAGCACCATGCCATCGACGAGGTCGTCGCGCGCATCGCGACGAGATACCCGACGCTCTCCCGCGAGCTGATCCGCGACCAGGTCGACGTCCAGCTGGCGGAGTTCGACGGGTCGGCGGTGCGCGACTTCGTCCCGATCCTCGTCGAGCGTGACGCCACCGCGTTCCTCGCCGAGTTCGCTGCTCCCGACTGACCGTCGTTGGGCGTGCGGACGCTCGCGGGCGGGCTTACCGTCGGTTCCTGCGAGCCGACGGTGCGGGATCCGCGCCCCTGGTTCTCTCCGGCGCCGATGGTGGAACCGGAGGAACGTCGGCCGAACGCTCCCAAGAACCGGCGAGCCTCACTCCCGCACGCACGACGGCGGAGGCCAGCGCCGAGCTGGTCGACGCCGGCCACGGACGGGCGGTGGTCGGACCGGCGGGAGCCGTCCGAGCAAGGCGATGCAGCACGCCTCGTGCCGGCGAGCTGCACGTCCCACCGCCCGCTCCGGGCGTCGATTCCCTGTGCGACCGAACCGAAGGAGAAGGACGGATGACGAGAGACGAGAGGATCGTGCCCGACCGCACGGACGTCGACGAAGGTCTCGACCTGACCGATGCCGAGAAGATCGAGGCCGACGGCCTGCAGGACCAGGACACCGACGTCGTCGAGACACCGGAGCGCTGAGCAGGCAGCCGATCACGCGGCGCCGCGCCCGGACACGGGAGCGGCGCCGTTCGTGCATGGTCAGGCGGCGCCGGTGGAGCGAGGACCAGGCAGGGCGGGTGAGAATCGGCGAAAGCCCTCCGCCACCCGCACCGCGCCGGGCGCCACGGAGTCGACGTCCTCCCAGCGGACCAGGAAGGTCCCCCGGTGTCGCCACGCGAACCAGCGCGCCACGAGGGCGGGGGAGCGCACGCCGGTGCGTTCGTAGCCGAGGAAGGACGTCGCTGTGCGCGGGCTGACGAGGAGTCCGTGCAGGCGCGGTGCGGCGAGCAGCCCGTCGATCGGCCCGTCCAGGACGAGCCGCACGTCCACCACGTAACCGAGCCGGCTGCCGTCGGGGCCGGTCACCGGCGCGTCGAGGAGGTCACCCAGGATCATGGCTGCCTCCGGGGATGCGGCGGATGATGTGGTCGCGGACCCAGCGCTCGGGCCAGGTGACGTCCAGCTCCTCGCTCCGGATGCCGAGTCGGACCGTGGTGCCGACCTCGGCCACGTGGGTCCACCGGATGCGGTGCCACCGCGACGGCGGGGGACGGCCTCCGAAGATGCGCGTGGCCAGCACCGCTCCGCTGAGCAGCGAGGTGATGACAGCGGCCTGCGACCCGTCGGGCTCGTCGGAACCGTCGAGACCGTGCACCTCGAGGTCGTCGACCGTGCACACCGGTGTGCCGTCGACGTCGAGGATCTGCCGGTCGAGCAGGTGCAGACGCGCGTCGAGCAGGAGGCCGGGCGGATGGGCGTCCTGGGGCAGGTCGGTCATGAGCCGGCTCCCGTCACGATCATCAGAGGGATCGCAGCGACGGACGCCACCACGATGATCACCAGGTAGACGAGCGCGAACCCGTTGGTCAGGCGCCCGTTGACGTGCTTTCCCATGTACTCGGGGTCGTTCGCGACGACGAGGATCGGCAGATAGGTGAGCGGCAGCGCCACCGCCGAGAACACGACCGAGAACTCGGTCACGGCGATCGGGTTCACGCTGGTCATCAGGACGGCGACGGCGACGATGAGGCAGATGATCATCGTCAGGTGGAACCGGGCCGCCTGCGACGGCCGTCGGAACTTGCCCCATGACCACCCCATGAACTGCGCGAGCGTGTACCCGCTGGACAACGAGGTCTCCAGGGCGGCCCCGAACGTCGCGGCGACGATGCCCACGATCACGACGGCCAGCGCGAGCTTGCCGCCGGCCATCGCGACGGGCAGGACGATCTGGGACAGCGACGACACCTCGATGCCCTGCGGTAGGAAGACGATCGCAGCGCACGCCGCGATCGCGACGGAGAGGACGCCGCCGAACGGGAAGCCGACCAGCACGTTCAGGCGGGACTGCGACAGGTCCTTCACCGTCCACCTCTCCTCGACCGCCCCGGACGAGAAGAAGAACACCTCGTAGGGCGTCATGGCCGCACCGAACAACGCGATCGCGTAGTACCAGTAGACGGCCTGCCCCTCCTGGGCGGCGACGCGCGGGTGGAACGCCTGGTCGGCCAGCTCGCTCCAGTCCGGGCCGAGGAGGAACACCGCGACCGCGAAGACGATCAGCGTCAGTCCCACGAGCCCCGTGACGTTCTCCATGATCGAGAACTTCGTCCGCCAGATCACGAGCCACACCGCCAGGCCGGCGACCGGGATCCAGAGCCGCGGCTCGACGCTGCTGGCCAGCTGCAACGCCAGGGCGATGCCTCCGACCTCCGCCGTCAGGGTGAGCAGGTTGATCAGGAACGACGCCGTGAGGTTGGCCCCGGCCGCGCGCGGACCGAGTCGCTCGCGGATGATCTCGAACGTCGCCCGGCCGCTGACGGCGGCCACCTTGCCGGACATCTGCGCGAACAGGCAGATGCCCACCACACCGACCACCACGACCCAGGCGAGCGACAGCCCGAACCGCGAGCCGACCACGGCGTTGGTCACCAGGTCACCGATGTCGAGGAACCCACCGATCGCGGTGAGGATCCCGAGCGCGAGGCCGAGGAGCCGCTTCACGGCACGACCGCCAGCTGAGCCGTGAGCTCGTCCAGCCGGTCGGCGCTCGAGGCGAGGGCGGCAGAGACCGCGTCCTCGCCTGCGCCTGCGTCGTTGGTCCAGGCCCGCGCGCCGACGACGGCTGCCTGCGCCTGGCGGACCGCGGCGAGCGCGTCGTCCTGCCAGCCGGCGCTCGTCGCGTCGGTGGGCACCAGTGTGGAGACGGCGAACGCCGCATCCTCGAGGACCGCGTTCTGGTCGAGCAGTGCGGTGTCGGCGACGGCGCGCGAGAGCCGGCCGGCGCCCAGGAGGTTGACGGTCGTCTCGGCGGTCGCGACTGCCGACGACGTCTGCTCGAGCGGGTCGGTCAGCGCCTGGGCGTCGTCCGCCCGGGTCGAGGACGACCCCACGGCGCAGCCGGCCACGGCCGCGAGGGCCACGACAGACAGCATCGCCCGGGGGACAACCATGGCCGCATCGTGGCCCGAGGTGCCTGCGGCCGCACGCCGAAGCCTCGACGTGCAGCCCGGCCATCTTGAAGTGGCAGCGGAGCCGGAGGAGCCTGGAGACGACACAGGAGGTCACCATGACGGGGTTCGTGCAGATCATCGACTTCCGGACGTCCCGCATCGACGAGGTGCAGGCGTTGGGCGACGAGTACGTCGCGGCCCGGGCGGGCGAGCCCGACACCAGGGTGGTCCGGGCGGTGGTGACGGCGGACCGCGACGACCCAGGTCGCTACCTCAACATCGTCGAGTTCGAGTCCTACGAGTCGGCGATGGAGAACTCCGCGCGGCCCGAGACCGACGCGTTCGCGGCCCAGCTCGCCGCCCTGTGCGACGGCCCCCCGACGTTCACCAACCTCGACGTCCGGTTCAGCTGGTCCGGCTGAGCCATGACGACCGGAGTGATCGACCCGAGGTACGGCGACGCCAGCCAGGAGCCACCGGCGTGGGACGAGATCGAGCGGCTCCTGAGCGACGCGCAGCTCTACTGGATCGTCACCGTCCGCGCGGACGGTCGGCCCCATGCGGTGCCGCTGGTCGGCGTCTGGGTCGACGGGGCGTTCGCCTTCTGCACCGGCGAGCAGGAGCAGAAGCAGCGCAACCTCGACAACAACAGGCACGTCGCCGTCACGGCCGGGAACGGCGGCGCGGGCGGCTGGGACAACGGCAAGGACGTCGTGGTCGAGGGCGTCGCGACGAGGGTCACCGACGCCGATGCGCTCCAGTCCCTCGCGAAGGCCTGGTACGCCAAGTACGGCGACGACTGGGACTTCGAGGTGCAGGGCGACGTCTTCGTGGAGCGCAGCCGCTCCGGCGGCGCGACCGAGGGCGGAGCGGTCGTGTACCGCGTCGCGCCCGAGAAGGTCCTGGTCTTCGGCGGGGCGCACGGCCAGACGAGCTACCGCTTCTGACGGCGACCGTTCCCGTGCACTGACGCGTCCCGACAACGTGCGGCACGTGGGCCGGGTGTCGTCACGTCGTCGGTCGACGACGCAGCGCCTCGAGCGCGCCGCTCGACCAGAGCGCCCAGGCGACCAGCGCGGGCTGGAAGAACAGCCGGGCAAGGCGCCGGTCGTCGGTGTCGAGGCCGAAGCCGTCCTTGCGCTCGCGCCACTGCGCGATGTTGCCGGGGAAGATGGCGACGAAGAACGCTGCGGCAACCAGCCCGACCGCGGCGCGCCGGCGCGTGAGCGTGACGAGCGCGGTCCCGAGCGTGATCTCGACAGCGCCGGAAGCCAGCACCGTGACGTCGGTGCCGACCGGGAACCACCTCGGCACCTGCGCCTGGAACTCCTCGCGCGCGAACGTCAGATGGCTGACGCCGGCGAAGACCAGGCCCGCGCCGAGCGCCGTACGCGCGACCCGACGGATCAGCGGGTCGCTGCCAGGCGTCGGCTCGGTGAGGGCGGCGGACAGCCGGGAGACGGCATCAGAGGTCATCCCGCGATGCTCGCCCCGGACCGAGCCGACCGCGACCCGGGACGGGCACGCCGGGGCTCGGATGGCCCGGGCGGTCGCTCCGACGGCTGGCCGGGTGGCGTGTCCCGAGCTGCGGGCGCATGACTGAGGGCCGCCCCGATCACTCGGTGACGGCCCTCTGACCTGCGGTGATGCTGGTGGGCGATACTGGGATCGAACCAGTGACCTCTTCCGTGTCAGGGAAGCGCGCTACCGCTGCGCCAATCGCCCGGAGGTTGGTCCGGGGCACAACAAACTGCACTTGTCCTACGAGGTGGAGATGGGATTCGAACCCACGTATACGGCTTTGCAGGCCGCTGCCTCGCCTCTCGGCCACTCCACCCTGAGACCGCAGTCCAGAGCGGCTGGCGCCGATCAGGATGTCTGCCTCCGAGCGGACGACGGGATTCGAACCCGCGACCCTCACCTTGGCAAGGTGATGCTCTACCACTGAGCCACGTCCGCACAGCACGTCCGCCGGTTTTCACCGGTGCTCCGTGTGCGTCCCGAACTCTAACCGACGACGTCGGCGAGAGTCCAACTGGCTCACGCCAGGCGCGCAACCGTGCGGATCTGCGGGTGTTCTGAGGGTGTCTGTACCGTGTGCGGGTGCCCGAGCGATGCGTCCGAGCCCCCGGGAGCGCCTGGTTCGCCGGGGTCGAGGCGACCGATCTGGTCGAGGTCGTGGACGTGCGAGCCCGACCCGAGCGGCTGACCGCGGGCTGGTGGGCCGTTGTCGGCGACTTCGAGGGACGCGTCCGGGCGTGGCGCTTCGCGACGGTGCGACCGGCGCGGACCGGGGGAGAAGCGTCGTGGCGCGGTCCGGACGCCGGGGCGTGGACGTCGTCGCTGGACCGCCAGGCGTACGTCGACGCGGTCGAGGGTGTCCGGGACCGGATCCGCGAGGGGGACGTCTACCAGGCGAACCTCTGCCGGGTCCTCTCGGCGCCCCTCGCCGACGAGCCCGACGCCCGCGCGCTGGCCGCGGTCCTGGACGCCGGCAACCCCGCGCCGTACGCGGGAGGCGTGCACGTGCCGGTCGGGGCGTCGGACGAGCCCGTGTGGGTCGTCACGGCGTCCCCCGAGCTTTTCCTGCGGGTGGGCGACGGCGTCGTGACGTCGGGGCCGATCAAGGGCACCGCCGTGACTGCCGACGCGCTGACCGAGAAGGACCGCGCCGAGAACGTCATGATCACTGACCTGGTCCGCAACGACCTGCAGCGCGTCTGCGCGCCGGGCACGGTCGAGGTGACGACGCTGCTGGGTGAGGAACGTCACCCGGGCCTCGTACACCTCGTCTCGACGGTGCAGGGCGTGCTGGATCCCGAGGTCGCGGCCGCCCCCGACCTGTGGGCCCGCCTGCTCGACGCCACCTACCCGCCGGGCTCGGTCTCGGGTGCTCCGAAGGCGTCGGCGCTCTCGATCATCGAGGCGCTCGAGCGGGAGGCGCGGGGGCCCTACTGCGGCGCGGTGGGCTGGATCGAGGTCGCCGACGACGGCAGCGTCCGGGCCGAGCTGGCCGTCGGCATCCGGACGTTCTGGTGGTCCGACGGCGTCCTGAGGTTCGGCACGGGCGCGGGGATCACGTGGGGGAGCGACCCGGGCGCCGAGTGGGCCGAGACCGAGCTCAAGGCCGCGCGGCTCGTCGGCCTGGCGTCCAACGTCGACGTCGGCCCGGTGACAGACTGATGCGATGAGTGTGGTGATCTGGTCCGACGGTCGTCTCTATGGTCCCGACGAGCCGCTGGTCACGGGCGTGGACCACGGCCTCACGGTCGGCGACGGCGTCTTCGAGACCTGCGCCGTGTACGGCGGCACGGCGTTCGCCCTGAGCCGTCACCTGCGACGCCTGCGGCGTTCCGCCCTGGGCATCGGCCTGGCGGAACCGAACCTCGACACGGTGCGCGAGGGTGTCCGGGCGGTGCTGGCCGCGGCCGGCCCGGAGACCGGGCGCCTGCGGATCACGCTGACCGGCGGTGTCGGTCCGCTCGGCTCCAACCGGTTGCCCCCGCAGGACCAGCACCAGAGCCTGCTCGTGCTGGCGGGCCCCGCCGCCCCGTCGGCCGTCTCGCGCGTCGTCCGGGTGCCGTGGGTCCGCAACGAGCGGTCGGCCGTGGCCGGCCTGAAGACGACCTCGTACGCGGAGAACGTCGTCGCGGTGGCCGAGGCGTACCGGCGCGGTGCCGACGAGGCCGTGCTGGCCAACACGGTCGGCGAGCTGTGCGAGGGCACCGCGTCCAACGTCTTCGTGGAGCGCGAGGGCGAGCTCGTCACGCCTCCGCTGTCCAGCGGGTGCCTCGCGGGCATCACGCGCGAGCTGCTGCTCGAGTGGGCGGCGCAGGAGGACCTGCCGGTGCGCGAGGCCGCGGCGGGGGAGCTGCGCTACGAGGTGCTCGACGAGGTGGCCGCCGGGACGGCGCAGCTGATGATGAGCGGCTCGATCCGCAACGTCTCGCCGGTCGTCAGCCTGGACGGGCAGACCGTGACGGCCGGCCCGGTGTCGTTGGAGGCGCAGCGGCTGTTCCAGAAGCGCCTGGCCGACGACCTCGACCCGTGACGTGGGCATGGAACGACCGGCCCCGCGGCAGCGGAACCGGTCGCGAGGAGGGCGATCGTCAGGCGGTGAGCAACGCGGCGATGAGCGCCGTGATCTCGCCTTCCATGCGGTCGCTCTCGGTACCCAGAGGCACCAGTGCCTCGGTACCCGCGAGGAACCGTTCGATCGGCTCGGTGGGCGCGGCGAGCAGCGCGCTGCCTTCGACCCCACTGAGCGATACGAGCGTGTAGTCGGGGTCTTCGTCTCGCCACACCTGGACGTCGCCCGTTCCCGCCGGTGCTTCGGCGGTGGCGTGCATCCCCAGGGAGAGCAACTCGCGTCCGACGAGCCACGTCGACATGGTGTGCGGGCCGGTGAAGACCGCGCGGACCGTGTACGGATCGGTGGTTCGGAACGAGAACTCGGCACTCACCGGGATGACGCTTGCGTCGGATCCGATGAGCTGCATGGCGACGACCTCGACGACGTCGTAGGTCGAGCTCGTCATCGGGTCCTCCTGTTCGCAAGGGCTGGAGGCACCATCATGGCAGGACGATTGCCGGATTGGACCGGTAACTACCCCTAGTTCACCCGGAGGGACGCGCTCCCGAACGGGCGAGGGGTCACAGCACCCACCGGCTCGTTGACACGAACGTGTCGATGAGAGCGCGAACATGCCCTGATCAGGCCTTGGTTGGCCGCACGTGACGTCCAGTTCGGAATCTCGGCGCCCGCCGGGTAGCATTCCATCGACATCACCCGCTGATGGTGCTCGTCGGACGACACGGCGTGTCGGACTGACGGGTGACGGTGCGGGGATGGGCGATTGGCTCAGTTGGTAGAGCGCCTCGTTCACACCGAGGAGGTCATCGGTTCGAGTCCGGTATCGCCCACGTACATCAGGAGGGGTCGGCCCCACGGGCCGGCCCCTTCTGGCGTCCTATAAGGCGTCGGGCGCTCCGCGTCGCCGCCGGTAGCATCGAGTGGCCCGCCGCCCGGGCGGGCCGCCACGAAGGAGGCAGTACCGGTGCCCGAGCTCATCACCCTCACCGTCGACGGGATCGCGACCACGGTGGAGCCGGGGACGACGGGTACCGACCTGTACTCCGCCCGGCGTGACGTCGTCGTCGTCCGCGTGGACGGCGAGCTGCGCGACCTGCACCTGCCGCTGCCCGAGGGCGCGGTCGTGGAGGCCGTGACCATCGAGGAGCCCGACGGCCTGGCCGTGCTGCGGCACTCGGCGGCGCACGTGCTGGCGCAGGCCGTCCAGGAGGTCGTCCCGACCGCCAAGCTGGGCATCGGCCCGCCGATCACCGACGGCTTCTACTACGACTTCGACGTGGACACCCCGTTCACCCCGGAGGACCTCAAGGCGATCGAGAAGGTCATGGGCCGGATCGTCAAGGAGGGCCAGACCTTCCGACGGTGGGACGTCACCGAGGACGAGGCGCGCCACGAGCTGCGCGACGAGCCGTACAAGCTCGAGCTCATCGGGCTCAAGGGCGACCCGACCGCAGCCGAGGGCGCGTCGGTCGAGGTCGGCCTGGGCGGGCTGAGCATCTACCAGAACGTGCGCGGCGCCGGCCGCGAGACCGAGCAGGTCGTCTGGCAGGACCTGTGCCGCGGGCCGCACATCCCGAGCACCCGGCTGCTCGGCAACGGCTTCCAGCTGACCCGGTCGGCGGCCGCCTACTGGCGCGGGAGCGAGAAGAACCCGCAGCTGCAGCGTGTGTACGGCACCGCCTGGCCGACCAAGGACGAGCTGCGCGCGTACCTCGAGCGCATCGCCGAGGCGGAGCGTCGCGACCACCGTCGGCTCGGCACCGAGCTGGACCTGTTCTCCTTCCCCGAGGAGATCGGCTCAGGCCTGGCCGTGTTCCACCCCAAGGGCGGCGTGATCCGCATGGAGATGGAGCACTACAGCCGGCTGCGGCACGTGCAGGGCGGGTACGAGTTCGTCAACACCCCGCACATCACCAAGAGCAAGCTGTACGAGATCTCGGGGCACCTCGACTGGTACGCGGAGGGCATGTACCCCCCGATGACCCTCGACGAGGAGCGCGACGCCGAGGGGCACGTGCGCAAGGCCGGGCAGCAGTACTACCTCAAGCCCATGAACTGCCCGATGCACAACCTGATCTTCGCGGCCCGCGGGCGGTCCTACCGGGAGCTGCCGCTGCGGCTCTTCGAGTTCGGCACCGTCTACCGGTACGAGAAGTCGGGCGTCGTGCACGGCATGACCCGGGCCCGCGGCTTCACGCAGGACGACGCGCACATCTACTGCACCCGTGAGCAGATGGCCGACGAGCTCACCACGACTCTGAAGTTCGTCCTCGACCTGCTCAAGGACTACGGGCTGGACGACTACTACCTGGAGCTCTCGACCAAGAACCCCGAGAAGTTCGTGGGTTCCGACGAGGTCTGGGAGGAGGCGACCGAGACCCTGCGCCAGGTCGGCGAGGCGTCGGGCCTCGACCTGGTGCCGGACCCGGGCGGCGCCGCGTTCTACGGGCCGAAGATCTCCGTGCAGGTCAAGGACGCGCTCGGTCGCACCTGGCAGATGTCGACCATCCAGCTCGACTTCAACCTGCCCGAGCGGTTCGAGCTCGAGTACACGGCCTCCGACGGCAGCCGTCAGCGGCCGGTCATGATCCACCGCGCGCTGTTCGGCTCGGTCGAGCGGTTCTTCGCGGTGCTGACCGAGCACTACGGCGGCGCGTTCCCGGCCTGGCTCGCGCCGGTACAGGTGCTGGCCGTCCCGGTCGCCGAGCCGTTCGAGCCGTACCTGGACGACGTCGTCGCGCAGCTGCAGGCCCAGGGCATCCGGGCCGAGGTGGACCGCTCCGACGACCGGTTCGGCAAGAAGATCCGCAACGCCAGCACGCAGAAGATCCCGTTCGTGCTCATCGCCGGCGGGGAGGACTCCGAGGCCGGCGCCGTGTCGTTCCGCTACCGCGACGGGCACCAGGACAACGGGGTGCCCGTGGCCGAGGCGATCGAGCGCATCGTCGCCGCGGTGCGCGATCGCGTGCAGGTCTGACGGGTGCAGCCTGACGAGATCGAGCCTGCCAGCGAGCCCTCGGAGGACCTCGCCGGTGTGCCCGACGGCTTCGAGCGGTTGTGGACGCCGCACCGGATGGCGTACCTGGGCGGGCAGGACAAGCCGACCGATCGTGAGGCCGGTCCGGGCTGCCCGTTCTGCCGTGCTCCCACCCGCAGCGACGAGGACGGGCTGATCGTCGCGCGCGGCGAGGTCGCGTTCGTCGTGCTCAACCTCTACCCGTACAACTCAGGGCACCTGATGGTCTGCCCGTACCGGCACGTCGCCGACTACACGGAGCTGACCGAGGCGGAGGTCGCCGAGGTCGCCTCGATGACCCGGACCGCGATGACCGTGCTCCGGGAGGTCTCCGGTCCGCACGGCTTCAACCTGGGCGTGAACCAGGGCGACGTCGCCGGTGCCGGGATCGCTGCCCACCTGCACCAGCACGTCGTCCCGCGCTGGGGCGGCGACTCGAACTTCCTGCCGATCGTCGGCCGGAGCAGGGCCCTGCCCGAGCTCCTGGGCGACACGCGGGAGCGCCTCGCGGCCGCCTGGCCGGGTCCGATCAACGGGGTGACTGAGGGATGATCTTGACGTGCTGAACGGACTGCGGGGCGCCATGACCCGCCTCTTCACGCCCCTGGCCCGGCTGCTGCTGAGGCTGGGCGTCTCCCCGGACGCGGTGACCATCGGCGGCACGCTCGTCGTCGTCGCCACGGCTCTGTGGGCCTTCCCGACCGGGCACCTGCTGCTGGGCACGCTGATCATCACGGTGTTCGTGCTCACCGACTCGCTCGACGGCGTCATGGCGCGGCAGGCCGGCCGGTCGGGTCCGTGGGGCGCGTTCCTGGACTCGACGATGGACCGGTTCGGCGACGGCGCGATCTTCGCAGGCCTGGTCCTGTGGTTCACCGCGGGCGGCGACGACCGGCTCACCGCGGTCCTCGCGCTCGTCTGCCTGGTCCTCGGCTCGATCGTGCCGTACGCCCGGGCGCGCGCCGAGGGCCTCGGGATGACCGCGTCCGGCGGGATCGCCGAGCGCGCCGACCGGCTCCTGCTCGTGCTCGTCGCGACGTTCGTCGTCGGTCTCGGCGCACCGGTCGTGGTGCTGACCGTGGTGCTGTCCCTGCTGGTCGTCGCGTCGGCCATCACGATCGTGCAGCGGATGAGCAAGGTCTACCGGCAGGCGGCGGCGGGGGTCGCCCCGTGAAGGTGGACGTCGCGCGGCTCTACGCGACCGGCTGGAAGGTCGCCGGCAAGGTGCCCGGGTCGTTGCTGCGCGGGGCGTTCACGCTCGTCGCGGACGTGACGTGGCTGCGCCGCACGGGCGGCGTGATCCAGCTGGAGAAGAACCTCGCCCGCGCCCGTCCCGACCTCGACGCCCGCTCGCTGCGCCGCCTGACCCGGGCCGGCATGCGGTCGTACATGCGGTACTTCGGCGAGGCGTTCTCGCTCGGCTCGATGAGCCAGCGCCAGATCGACGCGCGCGTGCGCGGCATCGGGGTGGAGAACCTCCTGCCGTACACGCAGGACAGCCGCTCGGTCGTGCTGGCGCTCGGCCACATGGGCAACTGGGACCTCGCCGGGGCGTGGGCGACCCGGGCGATCGCGCCCGTGACGACCGTCGCGGAGCGGCTCGAGCCGGAGGAGCTGTTCCAGGAGTTCGTCGCGTTCCGCGAGAGCATCGGCCTGACGATCTTCCCTCTGACGGGCTCCGGCGACGTCTTCCGCGGGCTGGTGCGCGCGGCGCGGGGCGGACCCGGCCTGATCCCGCTGCTCGCCGACCGTGACCTGACCGCCTCGGGCGTCGAGGCCGACCTGTTCGGCCTGCGCGCCCGGTTCGCTGCCGGCCCCGCGGCGCTGGCGATCTCGACCGGCGCCCCGCTGGTCACCACCTCGATCACCTACGAGCGGCTGTCCGGGGCTCGGCGCAGGGCGGCGCGGTCGCCGTGGGGGATCGTCATCGACTTCCACGAGCCGATCCCTGTGCCCGAGGGGGTCCCGCGCGCCGACCAGGTCCGGGTGCTGACGCAGGCATGGGTCGACCAGCTCGGCGCCGAGATCCGACGCAACCCCCAGGACTGGCACATGCTGCAGAAGGTCTTCGTCGAGGACCTCGACCCCGAGCGCTACGCCAGCATGCTCGAGCGAGCGGAACGGTCGGCATGAGCCAGCTCGATGCCGTGCGACCCCTGCGTGTGGGCATCGTCTGCCCGTACTCCTACGACGTGCCCGGCGGGGTCCAGTTCCACGTCCGCGACCTGGCCGAGGCCCTGATCGCGCGCGGCCACTCGGTGTCCGTCCTGGTCCCGGCCGACGACGACACCGAGATCCCCGAGTACATGACGGCGGCCGGGCGGGCGATCCCCGTCCGCTACAACGGCGCCGTCGCCCGCATGACGTTCGGGCCGGTCACCGCGGCCCGCGTGCGCAAGTGGCTCGCGGCGGGCGAGTTCGACGTCCTGCACCTGCACGAGCCCGTGACCCCGAGCCTCGGCATGCTCGCCCTGTGGATCGCCGACGGGCCGATCGTCGCCACGTTCCACACCGCGCTGATCCGCTCGCGACCGCTGCAGATGGCGTACCCTCTGGTCCGCCAGTCGCTCGAGAAGATCTCGGCGCGCATCGCGGTCTCCGAGGACGCGCGCCGCACGCTCGTCGAGCACATGGGCGGGGACGCCGTGGTGATCCCGAACGGTGTCTACACGCAGGGTTTCATCGACGCGGAGCCCGACGAGCGCTGGACGGGCACGCACGACGCTCCCACGATCGCCTTCCTCGGCCGGCTCGACGAGGCGCGCAAGGGCCTGCCGGTGCTGCTCGACGCGGTGCCGCGCGTGCTCGCGGCGATCCCCGGGGCGCGGTTCCTCATCGCGGGGCGCGGGGACACGGGTCCCGACGAGGTGCGCGAGCTGCTCGGCGAGAAGGCCGCGGGTGCGGTCGAGTTCCTCGGCGGGATCTCCGACGAGGACAAGGCCCGGCTGCTCTCGTCCGTCGACATCTACTGCGCGCCCCAGACGGGCGGCGAGAGCTTCGGCATCGTGCTCGTCGAGGCGATGAGCGCCGGCGCCGCGGTCGTCGCGAGCGACCTGGGGGCGTTCTCCCGGGTGCTCGACGACGGTGCCGCGGGCGTGCTGTTCACCACGGGCGACAGCGAGGACCTGGCCAGCACGCTGATCCGAGTGCTGCACGACCCCGCGCTGCGCGACTCCGTGCGGGCGCATGCCCAGGAGGTCGTGCCCCAGTACGACTGGTCGGTGGTGACCGACCAGGTGCTGACCGTGTACGAGATGGTCGTCGCCGACCGCCGCGAGCCGGTGGGCGAGGACCCGTGGTCGCAGCGCGGTGCGCGGCTGCGCGGACGGAGCGAGGTCCGATGAGCTGGTCGGAGCTCTTCGTCTACATCACGATCGTCCTGGCACTGGTCCTGTGGTGGGTCTGGGTCGCCGCCTCGCGCCTCGACCGGCTGCACCGCAAGGTCTCCTCGTCCAAGGCCGTGGTGGACGCCCAGCTCGTCCGCCGCGCGACAGTGGCCGCCGAGCTGGCGACCTCGGGCCTGTTCGACCCCGTCAGCTCGGTGCTCGTCGGCGAGGCCGCCTGGGCGGCGCTCTCGGCCGGTGGTCCGGACGTGACCGAGGACGGCTCGCTGCCCGCCGACCTGCGCCGGCTGCTCGCTGCCGACCGCGGCGCGCTGCCCGTCGTCGAGGATCGCCCGGCGCACGGGCGACCCGCGCCGGTCGACCGCGGGCGGATCGAGAGCGAGCTGTCGGCGACGCTGCGCGAGGTGCTCGACGACCCGGACGAGGTGGCCGCGCTGCGGGCCGACCCGACCGGGAACGAGCTCGCGGACGCGCTCGCCTCGGCCTGGTACCGGGTCCAGCTCGCGCGCCGGTTCCACAACGAGGCCGTCGCGCAGACCGCTCACGCACGCAGCGGACCGCTCGTGCGGCTGCTGCGGCTGGCCGGTCACGCACCCGCGCCGCACTCCCTCGAGCTCGACGACACCTGGCCCGAGACCCTCGGCCGGCCGGGTGCGCGTTCCACGGCGAGCACCGACGGTCACTGACCAGCACTGACGTGACGCCAGACGCGCACGGTCTAGGATTGTCGTTCGTGGCCAGCACGGCCGCCATCCCGTTCAGGTTCCACCCGCACACGATCTGTGAGGCTCGACGTGACCAGCGAGAACAGCCAGCCCACCACCGCGACGCACGCCGGCGTCATCGGCACCGCACGCGTGAAGCGCGGGATGGCCGAGATGCTCAAGGGCGGCGTCATCATGGACGTCGTCACCGCCGACCAGGCCAAGATCGCCGAGGACGCCGGGGCCGTCGCCGTCATGGCGCTCGAGCGCGTGCCGGCCGACATCCGCGCCCAGGGTGGCGTCGCGCGCATGAGCGACCCCGACCTGATCGACGGCATCATCGAGGCCGTCTCCATCCCCGTCATGGCGAAGGCGCGCATCGGCCACTTCGTCGAGGCGCAGGTCCTCCAGTCGCTCGGCGTCGACTACATCGACGAGTCCGAGGTGCTGACCCCGGCCGACTATGCGCACCACATCGACAAGTGGGGCTTCACGGTTCCCTTCGTCTGCGGTGCCACGAACCTGGGTGAGGCGCTCCGCCGCATCACCGAGGGCGCGGCCATGATCCGCTCCAAGGGCGAGGCCGGCACGGGCGACGTCTCCAACGCCACGACCCACATGCGCACCCTGCGCGACCAGATCCGCCGCCTGACCTCGCTGCCGGAGGACGAGCTGTTCGTCGCCGCCAAGGAGCTGCAGGCGCCGTACGACCTGGTCAAGGAGGTCGCCGAGGCCGGCAAGCTCCCCGTCGTGCTCTTCACGGCCGGGGGCATCGCGACCCCCGCGGACGCCGCGATGATGATGCAGCTCGGTGCCGAGGGCGTCTTCGTCGGCTCGGGCATCTTCAAGTCGGGCAACCCGGCCGAGCGTGCCGCCGCGATCGTCAAGGCCACCACGTTCTTCGACGACCCCGACGTGATCGCCAAGGTGTCGCCTGGCCCCGCTGGGGGCGGCCGSGCACGCCCCGTCCGCGGCCTCAGCCGTCTCTCCGAGGTCCGGCGCCGATGGCGGCGGACCCGTGCACGGGCTGGGACCGGAGTGGAGGCGCGGCGAGGACGGCCTGCTGTTCCGCGAGGCCGCGCGCGTCATCCTGCTCGACGAGAAGGACCGCGTGCTGCTCATCCGCGGGCACGACGTGGACCAGCCCGAGCGCAGCTGGTGGTTCACGGTCGGCGGCGGGATCGACGACGGTGAGGACGCGGCCTCCGCGGCCCTGCGCGAGGTGCGTGAGGAGACCGGCATCGTGCTGGGCGCCGACGACCTCGTCGGACCCGTGTTCACGCGCTCCGCGATCTTCGACTTCTACGCGGAGCACTGCCGGCAGGACGAGGTGCTCTACCTGGCGCGGGTGCCGGCGGACGCGTTCGGCGACGGGCACAGGGCCGGCTGGACCGAGCTCGAGCTGGACGTCATCGACGAGCTGAGATGGTGGTCGCTCGACGACCTCGAGCGGGTCGACATCGAGGTCTTCCCGGACACTCTGGTCGCGCTGGTGCGCGGCCTGCTGCCCGCCTGGGACGGGGTCACGCGGCACCTGGGGCTGGCTCGCGAGTAGCGGTCGGCCCCGTACCTCTCCTTCAGGCCACCGCGTTGCGTGTGGCCCATGCGGGGTCGAGGTGCTCCTCGGCGCGGAGCACCGCCTGCAGGGCGCGCGCCGCGCTGACCAGGTCGGCGTGCGTCAGGTACGGCGCCGCAACGCCCAGACGCACGATGTCGGGCGTCCGGAAGTCGCCGACCACGCCGCGGGCGGCGAGCGCCTGGACGATGCCGTAGGCGTGCTCGTGGCGCACCGCCACCTGCGAGCCGCGCGTGGCGTCGTCCTGCGGTGACGCAAAGGTGGCGTCGGGGAGCACCGCGGCGATGCACTCGCGCAGGAACCGGGTCAGGCTGAGCGAGCGCGTCCTGAGGTCGTCGATCTCGATACCGTCGAACGCCTCGAGCGCCGCCTCGAGCGCGAGCAGGGACAGCAGCGGGGGAGTGCCGATGCGTGCCCGGGCGATGCCCGGGGCACCTCGGTACTCGTCGGCCATCTCGAACGGCTCGGCGTCCCCGTTCCAGCCGGGGACGATGTTGACGAACGCCTCCTGGTGCCGGTGCGCGACATAGCCGAACGCCGGCGCGCCCGGGCCGCCGTTGAGGTACTTGTAGCCGCAGCCGACGGCGAGGTCGACGCCGTGGGCGTCGAGGTCGACGGGCATGGCGCCGGCCGAGTGGCACAGGTCCCAGACCGCGAGCGCGCCGGCGTCGTGGGCTGCCGCGGTCAGGCCCGGCAGGTCGAGCACCTCGCCGGTGCGGTAGTCGACGTGCGACAGGACGACGGCGGCGACGTCCCCGTCCAGGAGCCCGGGGATGTCGTGCGGCCGGGAGCGGACCACGCGCCAGCCGACCTGCTCGGCGACGCCGTCGACGATGTAGCGGTCCGTGGGGAACCCGTCGGCCTCGGTGATCACGACGGTGGCCCCGGGCCGCATCGCGGCGACCGCGTGCAGGCTCTGGTGCAGGCGGACGCTCGTGGAGTCCCCGACCACGACCTGCCCCGGCGCCGCGCCGATGAGCCGCCCGACCGCGTCGCCCACCCGCTGCGGCGCGTCCCACCAGCCGTGCGTGTTCCAGGAGCCGATGAGGTCGGTGCCCCACTCCTGGCGGATCACCCGGGAGACCGCCTCGGGCACGCCGACGGGCAGCGCCCCGAGCGAGTTGCCGTCGAGGTAGACGGTGCCGGCCGGCAGCAAGAACCGGTCCCTCAGGTCGGTGTGGGCGTGCAGGCGGTCGAGCTCGGCGGCGCGGGTGTCGAGGGCGTCGGTCACAGCCCGGAGCCTACGACCGCACGCCGGATGTCAGTGGGTGTCCGTACGTTTGTTCGAACACCAGTCCTGGAGGTCGTGAATGAGCACGCAGCCCGAGAACCCCCCGTCCAGCTTTCCGTCCAGCTTTCCGTCCAGCTTCCCGTCCAGGTACCGGTCCGGTGCACCGGAGGGCTCCGTCTTCCCGGTCCCGCCGCCACTCCCGCGGCTCAACGAGGACCCGGAGCGGCTGATCTCGCTGCTCTGGCAGATCGAGTCGGAGGACGTCGCAGGCCTCGACACCAGGGGCCTGCGCGAGAACTTCTCCATCTACCAGGCGCTGATCGACCACGCCTGCGCGCGGCAGGCCGAGGTCGAGGCGCTGCTCGCGCACCGGCGTCGGCACGAGCGGAGCGGCTCCGTGTACTGAGCGCGGCGGTCGCGATCGGCGGACCCGAACTAGGATCGCCCGCTGTGACCGTGACCGTCGGAGTCCTCGCCCTGCAGGGAGACGTGCGCGAGCACGTGCACGCCCTGACCGCCGTCGGGGCCGCTGCCGTGCCCGTGCGCCGCGAGCGCGAGCTCGACGCCGTCGACGCGCTCGTCCTGCCCGGGGGCGAGTCCACGACGATGGACAAGCTCCTGCGCGCGTTCGACCTGTTCGAGCCGGTCCGCGCCCGCCTGCGCGCCGGGATGCCGGCCTACGGCTCCTGCGCGGGGATGATCCTGCTCGCTGACCGCGTGCTCGGCGGCATCGAGGGTCAGCAGACCCTCGGCGGGGTGGACGTCACGGTGCGCCGCAACGCGTTCGGCCGGCAGGTCGAGTCGTTCGAGACGGACCTGGAGATCAGGGGGATCGACGGCACTGATGTCCGACCCGTGCACGGCGTCTTCATCCGGGCACCGTGGGTCGAGGAGGTCGGCCCTGCGGCCACCGTGCTCGCGCGAGTGGAGTCGGGCCCGGCCGCCGGTAGGATCGTGGCCGTCCGCCAGGGCCCGTTGCTCGTGACCTCGTTCCATCCGGAGGTCACCGGGGACACCCGGGTGCACCAACTGTTCGTAGAGATCGTCCGCGACACCCTGTGAGGCTCGGCGCTGCAGCCGGGGTCGAGGTCGCGCGGGACGAGAAGCAGGACGAGAAGAGGTAGCTGAAGCGATGTCGGGTCACTCCAAGTGGGCCACCACCAAGCACAAGAAGGCCGTGGTCGACGCCAAGCGGAGCAAGCTCTTCGCCAAGCTGATCAAGAACATCGAGGTGGCCGCGCGCACCGGCGGCGGTGACCTCGCCGGCAACCCGACCTTGTTCGACGCGGTCCAGAAGGCCAAGAAGTCGTCGGTCCCGATCGACAACATCAACCGCGCGGTGAAGCGCGGCTCCGGCCAGGAGGCCGGTGGCGCCGACTACACGACGATCATGTACGAGGGCTACGGCGCCGGTGGCATCGCCGTGCTGGTCGAGTGCCTCACCGACAACCGCAACCGTGCAGCGTCCGACGTCCGCGTCGCGTTCACGCGCAACGGCGGCCAGATGGCTGACCCGGGCTCGGTCTCCTACCTCTTCTCCCGCAAGGGCGTCGTCATCGTCCCCAAGGAGGGCACGGACGAGGACTCGGTCGTGGAGGCTGTCCTGGACGCGGGCGGCGAGGAGGTCAACGACCTCGGCGAGGCGTTCGAGGTCCTCTCCGAGGCCACCGACCTGGTCCCGGTGCGCACCGCGCTGCAGAACGCCGGTATCGAGTACGACTCGGCCGACGTCGTGTTCTGGCCGGCCACGCAGATCGAGGTCGACGCCGAGGGTGCGCGCAAGATCCTGCGCCTCATCGACGCGCTCGAGGACTCCGACGACGTGCAGAACGTCTACGCGAACTTCGACGCCTCCGACGAGGTCATGGCGGAGCTCGAGAACGAGGACTGAGTCCCGCGCCACCGCTTGGAGAGGGACCCCGCCGCTCGGTCGGCCGGGTCCCTCTCGCGTCGGCGCTGCCTCCCGGGAACCGGTCAGGTCGGCTGCGACCATGACGGCGTGCGCGTCCTCGGAGTCGACCCTGGCCTGACCCGGTGCGGCCTCGGCGTGGTCGACGGTCTGCCGGGGCGGCGCCTCGCCATGGTCGCGGTGGGTGTCGCGACGTCGGACGCCCTGTGGGACGTGGACCAGAGGCTGCTGCACATCGAGAAGCAGATCGAGGAGTGGCTCGAGGAGCACGCCCCGGACGCGGTCGCCGTGGAGCGCGTGTTCGCCCAGCAGAACCTGCGCACGGTGATGGGGACCGCGCAGGTCGCGGGCATCGCGATGGTCGCCGCGGCGCGTCGTCGGATCCCGGTCGCGCTGCACACGCCGAGCGAGGTCAAGGCCGCCGTCACCGGCAACGGCCGCGCGGACAAGGCGCAGGTGCAGACGATGGTCCAGCGCCTCCTGCACCTGGAGGAGCTCCCGCGTCCCGCCGACGCCGCCGACGCGCTCGCACTGGCCGTCTGCCACATCTGGAGGCCCGCCGGCGCCCTCGGGACGCCGCAGCGTGCTCCCGGTTCCATGACCGCGGCGCAGCGCGCGTGGGCGTCCGCGGAGCAGGCGGCCCGACGACGCGGCTGAGGGTGCCGTCGCCCGACCACCCGTGGGCCGACGCGTGCGCGCGTCGCGTGTCACTCGTACACCTGTTCGTCTGCGTGTGCCAGCATGTGCGCATGCGCAACGTCGTTCGTGAGGGAGGTGCCCGGTGATCGCCTCGGTCCACGGCACGGTGCAGGCGGTACGGCTCGACGCGGCCGTCGTCGAGGTCGGCGGCGTGGGTCTCCTGGTGCACGCGACGCCCGCCACGCTCGCCGGCCTGCGGGTCGGCTCGTCGGCGCAGCTCGCCACCTCGCTGCTCGTGCGCGAGGACGCGCTCACGCTGTTCGGGTTCGCCGACACGGACGAGCGCGAGGTGTTCGAGATCGTGCAGACCGTCAGCGGCGTCGGGCCGCGGCTCGCCCTGGCCATGCTCGCGGTGCACACGCCCGACGGCCTTCGCCGCGCGGTCCTCGACGAGGACTTCAAGGCGCTGCAGCGCGTACCCGGGATCGGCCTCAAGGGCGCCCAGCGGATCGTGCTCGAGCTCAAGGACCGGATCGGGGTGCCGGCTCCCGTGGCGTCGGCGGCCCCGGCGCGGGCCGTCCCGGGCGACCGCCGCGACATGGTCGTGGAGGCGCTCGTCGGGCTCGGCTGGACCGCCCGCGCCGCAGGGGACGCCGTCTCGACCGTGCTCGAGGGCTCGGAGGGGCCGATCGGCGAGGACGAGGTCGCTGGGGTCCTGCGCGCCGCGCTGCGGACGCTGGGCGGTGGGCATGCCTGACGACGACGAGGAGATGGTCACCGAGCGGTTCGGGGCCGAGTCGCTGGTCCGCCCGGCGGCCGACGACATCGAGCGTGCCGCCGAGGCGGCGCTGCGACCGCGGAACCTCGACGAGTTCGTCGGCCAGCGCGTGGTGCGCGACCAGCTGTCCCTGGTCCTCCAGGCCGCGAAGGCGCGGGGCCGGGCACCCGACCACGTCCTGCTGTCCGGGCCGCCCGGGCTCGGCAAGACCACGCTCGCCATGATCATCGCCGCCGAGCTGGCCGCGTCGCTGCGCGTCACGAGCGGGCCGGCCATCCAGCACGCCGGCGACCTCGCCGCGGTCCTGTCGTCGCTGGAGGAGGGCGAGGTCCTCTTCATCGACGAGATCCACCGCCTGGCGCGTCCCGCCGAGGAGCTCCTCTACGTGGCGATGGAGGACTTCCGCGTCGACGTGATCGTCGGCAAGGGCGCGGGTGCGAGCGCGATCCCGTTGGCGCTGCCGCCGTTCACGGTCGTCGGTGCGACGACCCGGGCCGGCCTGCTGCCGGCACCGCTGCGCGACCGGTTCGGCTTCACCGGGCACCTCGACTTCTACGCCACCGACGAGCTGGAGCGAGTGCTCCTGAGGTCGGCAGGGCTGCTCGGGGTCCCGCTGGAGCACGAGGCGGCCGCCGAGATCGCGTCCCGGTCGCGGGGGACACCTCGCATCTCGAACCGGCTGCTGCGCCGGGTCCGCGACTGGGCGGAGATCCGCGGCGACGGGACGCTCAGCCTGTCGGCCGCCAGGTCGGCGCTCGAGGTCTACGAGGTCGACGAGCTCGGCCTGGACCGCCTGGATCGCGCGGTGCTCACGGCGCTGTGCACGCGGTTCGGCGGGGGACCGGTCGGGCTCACCACGCTCGCGGTGGCGGTCGGCGAGGAGCCCGAGACGGTCGAGACTGTCGCCGAGCCGTTCCTCGTGCGCGAGGGGCTGGTCGGCCGGACGCCCCGCGGCCGCGTCGCGCTCCCCGCGGCCTGGACGCATCTCGGCCTCGACGTCCCGCACACGGCGGGGACGCTCTTCGGCTAGGTTCAGTCGGCCCGGGCGTCGCGTCCGGGCCGTTCTAGCCCGTTCCAGCCCGGGAATCCGGCGAAAGTCGGAACCTCTGTCCGTGGTCGTGCGTTGGAGCGGCGAGCCGCTGCGCCTAGACTGCGGGCGGACACGTCACCCTGATCGGAGCTCGTAGCTGTGGACCCCCTCTTCTTCATCATCATCCTCGCCGTGGCCGGCCTGCTGTTCATGTCGAGCCGGACGAGGAAGCAGCAGCGCTCCGCCATGGAGTTCCGCAACAACCTGGTGCCCGGCGACGAGGTCATGACGCACTCGGGCCTGCTGGGCACGGTCGTGGATGTCGAGGACGACGTCATCACGCTCGAGTCCGCCCCGGGCAGCCGGAGCCGCTGGATCCGCGCCGCGATCTCCAAGAAGATCGAGCCTCCCGTCGACGAGGTCGAGGACGAGTCCGACGAGGACGAGGACTCCGACGACACGGTGTCCGACGTCGACCAGCTCGACGACGCCGACGACACGGTGATCGACGTGCCCGACGACCTGTCCTCGCTTCCCCCTGCTCGCAAGGACGGGGACGCAGACAAGCAGTAACGCCTTCGGTCCGGGCGACGATGCCCGGACCTTGACCCCACCCGCTGCTCCCGCCGCGGGTGCGCGCACGAGAGAAGAACTCCGTTGGCTCCTCCTACCCGCCGCCGCAGGCCCGTCCGCACGCTGGTCACGCTCGGCATCATCATCGCCGCGCTCTTCGCGACCATCGCCGCCGGCGTCAAGTGGTCCGATGCCTCGTGGACGCCGAACCTCGCCCTCGACCTCGAGGGCGGCACGCAGATCATCCTGACCCCGGTCGCGACCGACGGTGAGGACCTCCCCAAGGGGACGATCGACCAGGCGATCGGGGTGATCCGCCAGCGCGTCGACTCCTCGGGTGTCGCCGAGGCCGAGATCACGAGCCAGGGCAACAACATCGTCGTCTCCCTGCCGGGCCACCCGAGCGAGGAGACGCTCAAGCTCGTCCGGACGTCCGCGCAGATGGAGTTCCGCCCGGTCCTCGTCCAGGGCGCACCGACGCCGACGACGACCGAGCCGACCCCCTCGTCGACGATCCCGGCCAACGGTGTCGAGGCGGCCGCGCCGGACCCCACGCCGACGCCCGAGGACGCGGAGCCGTCCGACGAGCCGACAAAGGCCGCCCCGGACAGCCCGAGCGACGCCGCGTACTACGTCACCCCGAAGGTCCAGGCCGACTACGACGCGTTGGACTGCACCGACCCCGCCAACCGCAAGGGCGGCGTCCCGGGTGACCCCGACAAGGCCGTCGTCACCTGCGACCAGGACGGAACCGCCAAGTACATCCTGGGCCCGGTCGAGATCGAGGGCGCCCGGATCAGTGGCGCCAACTCCGGCCTGGAGCAGCTCCCGAGCGGCGGCACGGGCAACGAGTGGGTCGTCAACATCACGTTCGACTCCAAGGGCACCGACCAGTTCACCGACGTGACCACGCGCCTGCAGGCCCAGACGTCGCCGCTGAACCAGTTCGCGATGGTGCTCGACGGCCTCGTGATCTCGGCGCCGAGCCTCGCGCCCGGCGTCGTCATCTCGGACGGCCGCGCGGTGATCTCCGGATCGTTCACGCGTGAGTCGGCCGCGAGCCTGGCCAACCAGCTGAACTTCGGTTCGCTGCCGCTGACGTTCAAGGTCCAGAGCGAGGCGCAGATCTCGGCGACGCTCGGGTCCGAGCAGCTGCGGATGGGCCTCATCGCCGGCCTCATCGGCCTGATCCTGGTCGTCGTCTACTCGATGTTCCAGTACCGCGCGCTGGGCCTGGTCACGGTGTTCTCGCTCGTGGTCTCGGCGACGGTCACGTACGCGGTGATCACGCTGCTCTCGTGGCTCTACGGCTACCGGCTCTCGCTGCCCGGTGTCGCCGGTCTGATCGTGGCCATCGGTATCACCGCCGACTCGTTCATCGTCTACTTCGAACGCATCCGCGACGAGCTCCGCGAGGGTCGCACCCTCGTCGCCTCCGTCGAGCGTGGCTGGGAGCGTGCGCGCCGCACGATCCTGGCGTCCGACGCCGTCAACCTCCTCGCGGCGAGCGTGCTCTACGTCCTCGCTGTCGGCGGCGTGAAGGGCTTCGCGTTCACCCTCGGTCTGACGACGCTCATCGACATCCTCGTCGTCTTCATGTTCACCCACCCGGTCATGGAGCTCCTGTCGAAGACCAAGTTCTTCGGCCAGGGCCACGTCCTGTCGGGCCTGGACCCGAGGCGGCTCGGCGTCCCGACCACCCGCTACGCCGGTCGTGGCCGGGTCGTCACCGTGACGTCGTCGGACTCTGACGTCCAGGACGCGCCCGAGAAGCCCAGCACGGCGGACTCCGGGTCCCGCGTTCCGGTCACCGTCGGTGCGCCGAACGAGTCGGGCCTGACCATCGCCGAGCGTCGTGCGGCCGCGAAGAAGGCGGCGGCCGAGCCGACCGACGCCCCCGTGGACAGCCCGCCGCAGGAGTCCGAGCCCGAGTCCGGGCGCACCGAGGGGAACGAGCACTGATGGCCGCCGGATTCGCCCAGTGGGGCAACGACCTCTACACCGGTCGTCGCTCGTACAACATCGTCGGCCGCCGCAAGATCTGGTTCACGATCTCCACGATCCTCGTCATCCTGTCGGCGATCTTCCTGATCAAGCCGGGCCTCAACCCCGGCATCGACTTCCGCGGCGGCTCGGAGTTCGTCGTCGCGGGCGTGTCCGACAAGGACCAGCAGCTCGCCATCGACACGGTGCTGTCGGTCGCGCCCGACGAGGAGCCGCGCGTCACCACCGTCGGTGCGGACAGCATGCGGATCCAGACCTCGACGCTCGACAACGCGCAGGTCGAGGAGGTCAAGGCCGCGCTGGCCGAGGCCTACAACGTGCCGGTCGAGAACGTCACGAGCTCCTTCATCGGGCCGTCCTGGGGCAAGGACATCTCGCAGAAGGCCATCATCGGCATCCTCGTGTTCCTGCTCCTGGTCACCGTCGTCATGACCGTGTACTTCAGGAACTGGCGCATGGCCCTCGCCGCGCTGATCGCGCTGTTCCACGACCTGATCATCACGGTCGGCGTCTACGCGGCGGTCGGCTGGGAGGTCACGCCGGCGACGGTGATCGGCTTCCTGACGATCCTCGGGTACTCGATCTACGACACGGTCGTCGTGTTCGACAAGGTGCGCGAGAACACGGCGGACACGCTCGAGCAGTCGCGCTGGACCTACGCCGAGAAGGCCAACCTGGCCGTCAACCAGACGCTGGTCCGGTCGATCAACACCTCGGTCGTCGCCCTCCTGCCCGTCGCCGCGATCCTCTTCGTCGGGGCTGTCGTCCTCGGCGCGGGCACGCTGCGTGACATCGCGCTCGCCCTCTTCGTCGGCATGCTCATCGGCACGTTCTCGTCGATCTTCCTGGCGACGCCGTTCGAGGTCGTGCTGCGACAGCGGGAGCCCGCGATCAAGGCGCACACCGCCAAGATCCTCGCGGTGCGCGCCGCGGCGGCCGGCGGGACCACGGAGGACGGCGAGCTCGCGCTCTCCGGCCCCACCTACGTGCCGGCAGGCGCGCTCAAGGCCGGTTCGCACCAGGGCGTGGCGGCCCAGCCGAAGCGCCGCCCGACCAAGAAGTGACCCAGCCCGACACCGCTTCGAACCCGACAGGGGCGTCCTCGGACGCCCCTGTCGGGCGTGCCGGCCGGCGCGACCGCGCGGCCGTGCTGCGTCGCGTCGACGAGCTCGTCCGGCTCGTGCCGGACTACCCCGAGCCCGGGATCCTGTTCCGGGACATCACGCCGCTGCTCGCCGACGCCGACGCCTTCGCGGCGGTCGTCGATGCGATCGCGTCCGCCGTCGAGGGACCCGTTGACCTCGTCGCGGGGATGGAGGCACGCGGGTTCCTGTTCGCCTCGCCGGTCGCGCTCGCCCTGGGCGCGGGCGTGCTGCCCGTCCGCAAGGCCGGCAAGCTGCCCGGACCGACCGCGTCCCAGTCGTACGCGCTCGAGTACGGGACCGCCACGATCGAGGTCCACCCGGACACCATCCCGGCCGGCGCGCGCGTCCTCGTCATCGACGACGTCCTCGCCACCGGGGGCACCGCGGCCGCAACCGTCGAGCTCCTCGAGCGGTGCGGTGCGGTCGTCGTCGGGCTCTCGTTCCTCGTGGAGCTCGAGGCGCTGAACGGGCGTGACCTGCTCGGCGGCCGGCCGATCGACGTGCTGGTCACGGTCCCCTGAGGAGCGCGTGGTGCGTTTCCTGTGCTCCCGCGGTCGTAGACTGACGCCTCGACCGAGGGAGGGGGTGCGATGACAGAAGACGTCCGCACGCCCGCGACCGGCGTCGACGGTGTGTCCGACGCCCAGCCCGGCTCGCCCTCGGGTCGGATGCGCTCCAGGCTCGGGCGGTTCGGCGCGCGCAACGGTGCGACGTTCCCTGCCCTCGAGCCCGTGCTCCAGGCCGCGCGCACCAACCACCCGAAGGCCGACCTCGCGGTCGTCGAGCAGGCGTACGTCGTCGCCGAGAAGGCGCACCGCGGCCAGCTGCGCAAGAGCGGCGACCCGTACATCACGCACCCCGTCGCCGTCGCGACGATCCTGGCCGAGCTCGGCATGACCCCGTCCACCCTGGCTGCGGCGCTCATGCACGACACGGTCGAGGACACCGACTACTCGCTGGACCAGCTGCGCCGCGAGTTCGGGCCCGAGATCGCGATGCTCGTCGACGGTGTGACCAAGCTCGACAAGGTCACCTACGGCGACGCGGCGCAGGCCGAGACGGTCCGCAAGATGGTCGTGGCGATGTCCCGCGACATCCGCGTCCTGGTCATCAAGCTCGCCGACCGCCTGCACAACGCCCGCACCTGGAAGTTCGTCGCGGCCGCCTCGGCCGAGAAGAAGGCCCGCGAGACGCTCGAGATCTACGCGCCGCTGGCTCACCGGCTCGGCATGAACACGATCAAGTGGGAGCTCGAGGACCTCTCGTTCGCGACGCTCTACCCCAAGGTCTACGACGAGATCGTGCACCTGGTCGCCGAGCGTGCGCCGGCCCGCGAGGAGTACCTGGCGACCGTCCGCGAGCAGGTCGGCGCCGACCTGGGCAAGGCCAAGATCAAGGCGACGGTCACCGGCCGGCCGAAGCACTACTACTCGATCTACCAGAAGATGATCGTTCGCGGCCGCGACTTCGCCGACATCTACGACCTCGTCGGCGTCCGCGTCCTGGTCGACACGGTGCGCGACTGCTACGCCGCCCTCGGTGCGCTGCATGCGCGATGGAACCCGGTCCCCGGCCGGTTCAAGGACTACATCGCGATGCCGAAGTTCAACCTCTACCAGTCGCTGCACACCACGGTGATCGGGCCTGAGGGCAAGCCGGTCGAGATCCAGATCCGCACGCACGACATGCACCGTCGGGCCGAGTACGGCGTCGCCGCGCACTGGAAGTACAAGGAGAGCGCCAAGGGCGCCGTCCCCGACGCCTCCGGCAACGACATGCAGTGGCTGCGGCAGCTGGTGGACTGGCAGAAGGAGACCGCCGACCCCAGCGAGTTCCTCGACTCGCTGCGGTTCGAGATCGCCGGCTCCGAGGTCTACGTGTTCACGCCCAAGGGCGACGTCATCGGACTCCCGTCCGGGTCGACGCCCGTCGACTTCGCCTATGCGGTGCACACCGAGGTCGGTCACCGCACGATGGGCGCGCGGGTCAACGGCCGGCTCGTCCCGCTCGACTCGTCGCTCGAGAACGGGGACGTCGTCGACGTCTTCACGTCGAAGTCGGAGACCGCCGGCCCGTCGCGCGACTGGCTCGGGTTCGTCAAGAGCCCGCGCGCCCGCAACAAGATCCGCCAGTGGTTCTCCAAGGAGCGCCGCGAAGAGGCCATCGAGCACGGCAAGGACGCCATCGCCAAGGCGATGCGCAAGCAGAACCTGCCGATCCAACGCCTGCTCTCGCACGAGTCGCTCGTCGCCGTCGCCAACGAGATGCGCTACGCCGACGTCTCGTCGCTCTACGCGGCGATCGGCGAGGGCCAGGTCTCGGCCGCGACCGTCGTCCAGCGCCTCGTGCAGTCGATGGGCGGGGAGACCGCCAACGAGGAGGACCTCGCCGAGGTCGCCCGGCCCGGTTCGACGCAGCGCCGGGTCCGCACCGGCGACCCCGGCGTCATCGTCAAGGGCGTCGACGACATCTGGGTCAAGCTGGCCAAGTGTTGTACGCCGGTGCCCGGGGACGACATCGTCGGCTTCGTGACCCGTGGCGCCGGCGTCAGCGTGCACCGCTCCGACTGCATCAACGTCGCCAGCCTCCGGGCCGAGCCCGAGCGCATGGTCGACGTCCAGTGGAGCCAGACGAGCTCCTCGCTCTTCCTCGTGCAGATCCAGGTCGAGGCGCTCGACCGCAGCAGGCTCCTCTCCGACGTCACCCGCGTGCTCTCCGACTCGCACGTGAACATCCTCTCGGCGTCCGTGTCGACCTCCCGGGACCGCGTCGCCCTCTCGCGCTTCGTGTTCGAGATGGCTGAGCCGTCGCACCTGGCGTCCGTGCTGGCCGCGGTGCGCAAGGTCGAGGGCGTCTTCGACGTCTACCGCGTCACCGGCGCCAAGTCCGCCGACGGCCCGGTCACCCGCGCCTGACCGCAGCGCGCGGCTCCTCGACGCGACGCAGGACGTCTCTCGCACCCAAGATCCCTCGGTGCCCGGCCAGGCGTCCGAGCTGCGTCAGTCCGTGTGCCGGGTCGAACCCCGCCGCGAGCAGCGGCTCGAGCAGCCGCAGGGCCTGACCGGGCGGTAGGTGCCGGCAGATGTCCAGCCCGGTGCGCTGCACGGTGGTCGCCCGGACGGCTCCGACCTGGACCACGTCGCCCGCCTCGAACGTCGCCTCCGCCGTCGTCCGCAACGGGTCGGGCTCTGCCCGCCGCGCGCGCGACGCCACCAGCACGTCGACCCTGCGCGGGGCGAACCGGCCCGTGTGCAGCCAGACCGCCGTCTGGCGACCGACGACCCCTCGGGCCGGCACGAGCTCCGCGATCGCGACCGAGCGGCGCTCGGGCGTCTCGTCGAGGTCCGCCGCGATCGCCACCTCACCCCACAGCGGGCGGATGACGCCGTCGTCGAGCAGCCTCCACCAGGCCGCCGCGCCGACGTCGGACCGGCGGAAGGTCTCCGGAAGCACCAGGGGGCGCGAGCGGTACGGGGCAAGCACGTCCATCCGACGAGCATCCCGGCTCGACGCTCCTGACGGGGCCGGACGGGCTGCCTGTGGACGGGTGGGAAGCAACCACGAACGACGCAGGGACCGGGCCACTCGGGCCCGGTCCCTGCGTCGATGGCGAGCGGAGCGTCAGCCGCGCGCGTCCTGAGCCGCGCGCTGGACCTGCTCCAACCACGCCCGCCGTGCGTCGAGGGCGGCCTGCGCGTCGGCGATCTTGCGCGCGTCACCGGCGGCCTTCGCCTTCGCGAGGTCGGCCTCGAGGCCGGCGATCGCCTGCTCGAGCTGAGCCGCGGCTCCCTCGGCACGCGCACGCGTCTCGGGGTTGGTGCGACGCCACTGTGCCTGGTCGGTGTCGCGCACGGCCGCCTCGACGGCACGCAGACGGGCCTCGATCCGCTGGACGTCGCCGCGCGGCACCTTGCCGGCAGCCTCCCAGCGGTCCTGGATCCGGTTCAGCGTCTGCTTGGCCGCCGCCAGGTTGGTGACCGGCAGGAGCGCCTCGGCCTCGGCCAGCAGCGCCTCCTTGACCTCGAGGTTCGCGCGGAACTCCTCGTCGGTCGCGGCCGACTGGGCGTCGCGCGCGGCGAAGAACGCGTCCTGCGCGGCACGGAACCGGGCCCACAGGGCGTCGTCGTCGGCGCGGCTGGCACGGCCCGCGGCCTTCCACTGGACCATGAGGTCCCGGAACACGCCCGCGGTCGCCCCCCAGTCGGTGCTCGACTGCAGGCGCTCGGCCTCGGCGACCAGCGACTCCTTGACCTGCTTGGCCGACGCGTTGCGGGTCTCGAGCTCGGCGAAGAAGTGCCGACGCTCGCGGTCGAACGTCGTCCGCGCGTGGCTGAACCGCTTCCAGAGGGCTTCTTCGGTCGGGCGGTCGAGGCGCGGGCCGGAGCGCTGTGCTTCCTTCCACTGGTCGAGCAGCGTGCGCAGCTGCTCGCCCGCGGGGCGCCACTGGATCCGCGACGGGTCGGTGCCGGCGATCTTCTCCGCCTGCTCGACGATCTGGGTGCGCGCGACGACCGCGGCCTCGCGGGCCGCAGCGCGCTCCGCCTCGGCGACCGCGCGACGCTCGGCGGCGGTGGCGCGCAGGGCCTCGAGGCGGGCGCGGAGCCCGTCCAGGTCGCCCACGGCCGCCGGCTCGGCGAGCTCCTCGGTCAGCTTGGCCAGCGTCTGGTCGATCTCCTTGACCGACAGGTCGGCGGCACCGAGGCGGGCCTCGAAGAGCGCCACCTTGGCCTGCAGGTCCAGGAACCGCCGCACGTAGAGCGCGAGGGCGTCGTCCTTCGTCGCACCCGGGAACTGCCCGACGACGCGCTCACCGGCGGCCTCGCGGACCGACACGGTGCCTTCGTCGTCGACGCTGCCGAACGTCGCCGCGATAGCGGCCTCGGCGGCGTCCTGCGGGGGCGCGACCGGGGCGGGGGCTGCCGCCGTCGACGCGGAGGGTGCCGGGTGGGCCGGCGGGTGGGGGACCGGCCGCGGACGCGGGCTGGGCCGCGGCGCGGGCGTCGGCCGGGGGGCAGGGGCAGCGGACCCCTCGACGACGACCGCGACGGAGTCGACGGACGTGATGTCGTCGGCGACGACCTCTCCGTCGACCAGGACGGTCTCCTCGACCACGACCGTGTCCTCGACGACCTCGCCGTCCTCGATCACGGTGACCTCGTCGACGACCACGACGTCCTCGACCACGGCCCCGTCGACCACGGTGACCTCGTCGGCCACGACGACCTCGTCGGTGACCGTGACCTCGTCGGCCACGACCTCTCCGTCGACGACCAGGGTCTCCTCGACCACCTCGGCGGTCTCGACGACGTCGCCGTCCTCGACCACCGCGACCTCGTCGACCACGACGACGTCCTCGACCACGTCACCGTCGACGACGGCGACCGCGTCGGTCACGGTCTCGTCGACGACGACCACGGCATCGTCGGCGACCGCATCGTCGGCTTCGTCGGCGACCGCGTCGACGATGTCCTCGACGACGACCTCCTCGGCCACGGCCCCCTCGTCGAGGGCCTCGGGAGCGTCAGGAGCGTCGGACACGACGGCCGCCTCGGTCGGCGCGTCGACGGCTTCGCCCCCGGAGGGAACCTCCGCGTCGTCGGGCACGGGACCGGGCGTCGGGGTCTGCGTCACTGGATGTTCACTCCCTCGATGATGACGTCGGACACCGGGGCCTCGGACCCCTCGACGGTGCCTGCGTCGGCGATGGCCTTGAGCACGTCCAGGCCGGACGTGACGTGGCCGAACACGGTGTAGCCGCCCGCGGAGTCCGCGGGAATCTTTGAGTCCTCGTACACCAGGAAGAACTGGCTGCCCATGGAGGAGCCGTCGCCGCCCTGGCGGGCCATGGCGATGGTGCCGGCCGGGTAGATGTCGTCGGCGGGCGCGTTCTCGATCGGGCCCCAGGAGTAGCCCGGGCCGCCCATGCCGGTGCCCTCGGGGTCGCCGCACTGGAGCACGTAGATGCCGTCGGTGGTGAGGCGGTGGCACTTGGTCTTGTCGAAGAAGCCCTGGCCGGCGAGCGTCACGAAGTTCGCGACGGCCTGCGGCGCGGCGGCGCCGTCCAGCTCGATCCCGATGTCGCCCTGCGTCAGCGAGAGCTGTCCGGTCCACGTGCGGGCCTGCGCGAGCGACGGGTCGGGCACCTGCGCGGCGTTGTCGCTGGGGGCGGGCGTCTCGGACGAGGCGGGGGAGGTCGGCGACGCGCTGGGCGTGCCGTCGTCGTTGTTCAGGACGATGAGACCGGCTGCCGAGATCACCAGGACGATGGCGGCGACGATGCTCCCGACGATCCAGCGCTGGCGCGTCTTGCGGGCCCGTGCCTTGGCCTGACGCTCCTGCCACTTCTCGTACCGGCGACGCTCGTACTCGCGCTCGCGCTTGATGGTCACGCCTACTCCTCGCATCGTTGTGCGTCGACGACAGGCACCTCACCTGCCGCACTGCACGAAGCAACCCGGGACAGTCTAGGCAAGGCGGGGGCGCCCTCCGCCATCTGAGCCACACGCCGGGACGTCGGTCGCGTTACGGTGCGTCGCATGCAGGTCATCACGGTCGTCGCCCCGGTGTTCGGCGCGCGCTGCAGCGTCCTTGTCCACGACGACGGTTCGTGCGTCGTCATCGACGCCGGGGCGGGGGTCGCCGACGACGTCGTGGACCTCGTCGCGACGCGCGGCCTGCGTCCGACGGCCGTCCTGGCGACGCACGGCCACGTCGACCACACCTGGCACGCGGCCCGCCTCTCGGAGGCTTTCGACGTGCCCGTCGTGCTGCACGCGGCCGACGCCTACCGGCTCGCCGACCCGTTCGGGACGCTGGGCGTCCTCGGCCACGCGGTCCACGACCCGAGCGGCCCGCTGGCGCAGGCGCTGGCCGCGGCGGGGCTCGATCCGACCACCTACCGGGCACCGGCCCGCATCGAGACGTTCGGCGCCGCGGCCGACCCGCGCAGCCCGGACGTGACGCTCGAGCTCGGCGGTCTGCGGATCGTCGCGCGGCACGCACCCGGCCACACCGAGGGGTCCACGCTCTACCTGGTCGAGATGGAGGAGGACCGGCTCGCGTTCACCGGCGACGTCCTGTTCGCGGGCACGATCGGCCGCACGGACCTGCCGGGCGGCGACCACGAGACCATGCAGCAGACCCTTCGCGAGGTGGTCGCGCTGCTCGCACCTGAGACGGTCGTGGTCCCCGGGCACGGTCCGACCAGCACGATCGCGTCCGAGCTCGCGCACAACCCGTTCTTGCAGCCCTGAACCGTCTGGAAAGATCAGGCCCCATGGCCCGCCCCACCCCGTTGTCCGGATTCCCCGAGTGGCTGCCCGACGGGCGCCTCGTCGAGCAGCACGTCCTCGACGTCCTGCGCCGCACCTTCGAGCTCCACGGGTTCGCGGGGATCGAGACGCGAGCCGTCGAGCCGCTCGACCAGCTGCTGCGCAAGGGGGAGACCTCCAAGGAGGTCTACGTCCTGAGCCGGCTGCAGGAGGAGGAGCTCGACCGGACCGCCGGACTGGGCCTGCACTTCGACCTGACGGTGCCCTTCGCGCGCTACGTGCTGGAGAACGCCGGTCACCTCGCCTTCCCGTTCCGCCGCTACCAGATCCAGAAGGTCTGGCGGGGCGAGCGCCCCCAGGACGGCCGCTTCCGCGAGTTCGTGCAGGCTGACATCGACGTCGTCGGCGCCGGCGAGCTGCCGTACCACTACGAGGTCGAGCTGCCGCTCGTGATGGCGGCGGCGCTGGGCGCGCTCCAGGAGATCGGCGTCCCGCCGGTGCGGATCCTGGTGAACAACCGCAAGGTCGCCGAGGGCTTCTACCGCGGCCTCGGGCTGGACGACGTCGAGGCGGTCCTGCGCAGCATCGACAAGCTGGACAAGATCGGCGCCGACAAGGTGGCGGCCCTGCTCGTCGCCGAGGCGGGTGCCGACGAGGCGCAGGCCCGGGCGTGCCTGGCGCTGGCCGCCATCCACGGGAGCGACGAGGGCGTGATCGACGCGGTCCGCGACCTCGCCACCGCGCACGGCGTGAGCAACGACCTTCTCGACGAGGGGCTCGCGGAGCTCGGCGCACTGATCCGCGCGGCGTCCGTGCGGGCCCCCGGCGTCGTCGTCGCGGACCTCAAGATCGCGCGCGGGCTCGACTACTACACGGGCTCGGTCTACGAGACGGTCCTCGTCGGCCACGAGCAGCTCGGCTCGATCTGCTCGGGCGGTCGCTACGACACGCTCGCCTCCGACGGCGCCACCACCTACCCGGGCGTCGGCCTGTCGATCGGTGTCTCGCGCCTGGTGTCCCGGCTGCTCGGCGCCGGGCTCGTGCGGGCGACGCGGTCCGTGCCGAGCGCCGTCTTGGTCGCGGTCGGCACCGAGGAGGCACGGGAGCGTTCCGACGAGGTCGCGGCCCTGCTGCGGTCGCGGGGCATCCCGGTGGAGGTGGCACCGAGCGCGGCCAAGTTCGGCAAGCAGATCCGCCACGCCGACCGCCGGGGGATCCCGTTCGTGTGGTTCCTCGGTGCCGACGGCGGACCGGACCAGGTCAAGGACATCCGCTCGGGCGACCAGGTCGACGCCGACGCCTCCGTCTGGACGCCCGCCGACGACGATCTGTGGCCCCGGGTCGTGCCCGTCAGTTGAGCACCGCGATGCCCAGGTTGAGCGTCGTGGCGAACAGCACCCAGGTGATGTAGGGCCCGAGCAGCCACGACGCGACCTTCGAGTGCCGCCAGAACGCCACGGCCGTGGCGATCAGCACCGCGTCGAGCGCGACGATGATCGCCAGCGCGACCCAGACGAGCCGGCCGCTGAAGAACACCGGGGTCCACGCCGCGTTGAGGGCCAGCTGGAGGATGTAGAGCGTCAGGGCGTTGCGCGCAGGCGCCCAGCCGCCGCGACGCCACACCAACCAGGCCGCGACCGCCATGAGCACGTACAGGACGCTCCAGGCGGGTGCGAACACGCCGTTCGGCGGGGTCCACGCCACCTTGTCGGCGTCGGCGTACCAGCCGTCGACGGCGTCCGCGGTGGACAGGCCGCCCAGGGCCCCGACCGCGACGTTCACCGCGACGAGCAGGACCAGGACGAGCACGCTCCCGACCCCGCGCTGGGGGTGCTCGGTCGCACTGCGCTCCGCGAGCTGCGTCGTCTCCATCCGACGAGGTTCCGGGAGACGGGGCGCGCCGGCAACCGCAGACGGTTGACACCCGTTAGAACACGTGTTCGACTGGACGCATGCGATGGGACGGGCAGAAGCTGGCGGCCGACGACGCCGCGCTGCCGGGTCTCGCGCTCTCCGGGCTCGTGCGCAGCGTCCGGACGCCGGAGTTCGCCGGGGTCACGTTCCACGAGGTCACCTGCAAGAGCGCCCTCAACAAGGTGCCTGAGGCGTCGCGCATGCCGTTCCGCTGGACGGTCAACCCGACGCGTGGGTGCCTGCACGCCTGCACCTACTGCTTCGCCCGCCCGACCCACGAGTACCTCGATCTGGACGCCGGTCGCGACTTCGAGACGCAGATCGTCGTCAAGACGAACGTGGTGGACGTGCTCAAGGCCGAGCTGGGCAGGCCGTCGTGGCGGCGCGAGCCGGTCGCACTAGGCACCAACACCGACCCGTACCAACGCGTCGAGGGCCGGTACCGCTTCATGCCCGGGATCATCGAGGCGCTCGTGCGTTCGGGGACGCCCCTGTCCATCCTTACCAAGGGCACGCTGCTGCGACGCGACCTCGCGCAGCTCGCCGAGGCGTCGACCCACGTCCCGGTCGGCATCGGGATCTCGCTCGCGGTCGGGGACGAGGCGCTCCAGCAGGCGGTGGAACCCGGGACGCCGACGCCCAGGGCGCGCCTCGAGCTGGTCCGGGCCGTGCGCGAGGCGGGGCTGCCGTGCGGGGTCATGGTCGCGCCCGTGATGCCCTGGCTGACGGACGACCGCGCGCACCTCGACGACCTGCTGGCCAAGCTTGCCGATGCGGGTGCGACGGGGGTCACCGTCCTTCCCCTCCACCTGCGGGGCGCGGTCAAGCCGCTGTTCCTCGCCTGGCTGGCCGAGCACGCGCCGGGGCTGGTGCGCCGGTACGAGGCGCTGTACGGGCGGGGGGCGTACGTGCCCCACGAGTACGCGCGCTGGCTCGACGCGCGCGTCCGGCCGCTGCTGGTCCGGCACGGTTTCGCCGACCCGGCCGGTCACCGGGCGGGCCGGACGGGCGGTGCACGGGAGGGTTCCTACCCCTCCGGGAGCATGTCGTCCGGCGAGATGCCCGTGCTCGAGCCCACGGTCGGCTCAGCCCAGCCGGTCCTGTTCTGAACTCGCTGGTCAGCGGCGGTACGCGCCTCTCGCACGGCGTCGGAGACGGCTCCCGAGCGGGGCGTGGAGCCCCTCGTCCAGATGGGTGACAGAGCATCCGCCGGTCGGTGACGACCGGCGATGTCCGAAGTGTCGCCTTATAGTTCACACGTCCCGGCGACCGTCGGACGGATCGACGCGAGGTGTGACACGACCAGATGAGCAGCTCCACCGGCGCGCCTTCGCGCGACACCGTCAACGACCGCCGACGCGCCCGCGAGGAGCGCGGCCTGGCTCCCGCCGCACAGCGCGGCGACCGCCTGCCGCCCCCGCCGCGCGAGCGGCGGCCCGCGCTGGCCGTCCTGGCCGTGCTCCTGATCGTCGGTGGCGCCGCGCTCGCCGGGCTGCTCGCGCTGCGGGCCGACAACCGGGTGGACGTGCTCGTCGTGGCTCGCGACGTGCCGGCCGGCAAGCAGCTGACGGCGGAGGACCTCACCAGCACGCCGGTCGCGTCCGAGGGCACGATCCTCGTCCCGGCCGCCTCCAAGGACGCCGTCGTCGGCCAGTACACCCGGGTCGCGCTCACGAAGAAGCAGCTCCTGGACGCGTCGATGATCAGCGAGACGCCGTGGATCCCGGAGGGCGACGTCGCCGTGGGAGCCGCCATCGGTGCGGGCCGCATGCCCGCCAACGGCCTGTTCGCGGGCGACCTCGTGCAGCTGGTCGCGGTCGGCGACGCGGCGACGGGCGGCGCCGGCTCGGTGATCGTGGACCAGGCGCGCGTCAGCTCGACGCGGACGAGCGACTCCGGTGGCATGTCGTCGAGCACCACGTTCGTGACGTTCAACGTGTCGGGCAGCGACGCACCTGACGTCGCGGCGGTCGCGGCGGCGGGCGACCTCGCCGTCGTCCTGCTGTCCCGCGGCGTCCCGCTGGACCAGGACAGCTGACGTGCTCATCGCACTGGCCTCCGCCAAGGGTGCTCCGGGCGTCACGACGACCGCGCGCGTGCTCGCGTCGATCTGGCCCAGCGACTCCATCCTCGTCGATGCCGATCCCGCCGGCGGGGACACGGCGCTGCTGTCCCGGTCGCCCGCGCACGAGCCGCTGGACCCGGAACGCGGACTGCTGTCGCTGGCGGTCGCGGCGCGCCGCGGCACCGATCAGGCTCCGGTCGGACCGCACCTGCAGCTGACCGACGGCGGGCTGGACGTGCTGTGCGGCGTCAACCGTCCGGAGCAGGTCGCCGGCATGGGACCGGTCTGGACGACGATCGGCGAGATCCTCGTCCGCCAGCCCGGTGCCGTGGTCGCCGACGTGGGCCGGCTCGCCGTCGGCAGCCCGGTGACACCGCTGGTCACGGCCGCGGACGTGCTCCTGTTCGTCGTCCGTCCGCAGGTCGAGGCGTACGCGCACCTGCGCGAGCGGCTCGCCTGGACCGACTGGCTCGCGTCGAACGGCGGAGGTCCTCCCGTCGGCGTGCTGATCGTCGCGGACGCCAAGGACCGCCGAGCGGCTCCCGAGCTCGAGAGCCTGCTGGCGCACAGCGGCCTGACCAACCCGGTGCTGGGCGTCGTGGCCCACGACGAGCGCGCCGCCGCCGTGCTGGGCGGCCGCCTCGACCGGGCGATCGACCGCTCGCTGCTGGTCCGGTCGGCCCGCCAGCTCGTGGAGCCGATCCGCGGGCTCGCGTCCATGCGGGCCACCGTGCGGACAGGAACGGCGTGACCGACGCCGACGGACACCAGGGGGTGAACCACCATGCTTGACCAGGCACTCGTGCGCAGGTTGCGCGAAGAGGTCGCCGACGTCCTGGCGCGCCAGCGTCGGGAGGACGCCGCGACGGGGCTGCCGCCCATGTCGGCCGAGGACGAGCGACAGTTCGCCCGCGCCGTCATCGGCCGCGTGCTCGACGCGCACGCCCGTTCGGAGATCTCGTCGGCCCGCACCCCTCCGACCCCTGCCGAGGAGGAGGAGATCGCGGCAGGCATCCACGCCGCGCTCTACGGCGTCGGTCGTCTGCAGCCGCTGCTCGACGACCTGCAGATCGAGAACATCGACATCAACGGCTATGACAACGTGTTCGTGCAGTACGCGGACGGGCGTGAGGAGCGCGGTCAGCCGATCGCCGACTCGGACGACGAGCTGGTCGAGCTCGTGCAGGTGCTCGGCGCGTACTCGGGCCTGTCGAGCCGCTCGTTCGACTCCGCGAACCCGCAGCTCGACCTGCGCCTGCCGGACGGGAGCCGGCTCTCGGCCGTCATGGACGTCTGCGCGAGGCCCTCGATCTCGATCCGGCGCGCGCGGCTCTCTCGCGTGCACCTCGACGACCTCGTGCGGTTCGGCTCCGTCTCGACCGACGTCGCCGGCTTCCTGTCGGCCGCGGTGCGGGCGCGCAAGAACGTCATGATCGCGGGCGCGACGAACGCGGGGAAGACGACCCTCCTGCGCGCGCTCGCGAACGAGATCCCGCCCGGGGAGCGCCTCATCACGGTCGAGCGCGCGCTCGAGCTGGGCCTGGGGGAGTTCCCCGACCTGCACCCGAACGTCGTCGCGTTCGAGGAGCGGCTGCCCAACTCCGAGGGCCACGGTCGGATCGCGATGGCCGAGCTCGTGCGCCGCAGCCTGCGCATGAACCCGAGCCGTGTCATCGTCGGCGAGGTCCTGGGCGACGAGATCGTCACCATGCTCAACGCGATGAGCCAGGGCAACGACGGCTCGCTGTCGACGATCCACGCGAACAGCTCCATCGAGGTGTTCAACCGCATCTCGACCTACGCGATCCAGTCCGCCGAGCGGCTGCCGATCGAGGCCACGATGATGCTCATCGCCGGGGCCATCGACTTCGTCGTGTTCGTGCAGAAGCACAACGACTACCAGCAGGGCGGGCGCCTCCGTCGCTACGTGGCGAGCATCCGTGAGATCAACGGCGTCGACGGCCGCGTGCTGTCGAGCGAGGTGTTCGCGCCCGGGGTGGACGGGGTCGCCCGGGCCGCGGCGCCGATCGCGTGCCTCGACGAGCTCGTCGCCGTGGGCTACGTCCCCGGCTTCGCCGACGTCGGGAGGAGATGACCGGCATGCCCGCACCGTCCACGCTCCTGATCATCCTGCTCGGCGCCGTCGTCGGCGCCGGCGTGGTCCTGCTCGTCGTCGCGCTGCGGCCGCGGGAGCGCGCGCCGAAGGTCGTCGCGTCCGGTCCGGGCCTCGTGCAGCGGATGGGCCGGCGCACGCTGATCGCGATCGGCGTGGGTCTGCTGGTGCTCGTCCTCACGCGCTGGCCCGTCGCCGCGCTCGCCTCGGCCGCGCTCGTCGTCGCCGCGCCCGCGCTGCTCGGCGGCGCGAAGGCGGAGCGCCAGGCGATGGCCCGGCTCGAGGGCCTGGCCACGTGGACGGAGTCGCTGCGCGACACGATCGCCGGGGCCGTCGGGCTCGAGCAGGCGATCCCCGCGACCGCCTATGCCGCGGCGCCCTCGATCCGGCCGCAGCTCCAGCTGCTCGTGGACCGCCTCCGGGTGCGCACGCCGTTGCCCGTCGCGCTGCGCCGGCTCGCCGACGACCTGGACGACCCCAGCGCGGACCTCATCGTGGCCGCCCTGGTCCTGAACGCCAAGCTGCGAGGGCCCGGCCTGCGGCAGGTGCTCTCGTCGCTCGCGGACTCCGCCCGCGCCGAGCTGGAGATGCGGCAGCGCGTGACGGCCGCCCGCGCGGCCACCCGACGGTCGTCGCAGATCGTGATCATCTTCTCGATCTTCGTGATCGCGGCGATCACGTTCCTCAGCCCGAACTTCGTCGAGCCGTACGGCTCGCCGCTCGGCCAGGTGGTCCTGCTCGTCGTCGTCGCGTGCTTCGCCGGCGGGTTCCTGTGGATGAAGAGGCTGTCGGGCATCGACACGCCCGCGCGGTTCCTCGTCGTGACGGAGGACCGATGATCGGCGCGATGCTGGCCGGCGCAATCGTGGGCCTCGGCGTGCTGCTGATGGTCCTCGCGTTCGCGCCGCCGGCCACCAACCGGCCCGGCGCCACGTTGGCCCGGATCGACCTCGAGCGCTCGGAGCAGCGGCAGCGCGCGGGCATCCTCGCCATCGACCCGCGCGCCGCGTCGGGTTCGCGGTGGATGCACGACCTGGGGCGGCGGACCGCGACGTCGCTCGCTCGCTCCGGCGTGCAGCTCGGCCAGCTGCGGTCGGACCTCGCCGTCCTGGGTCGTCCGCTCGACGTCCACCTTGCCGTGACGATCGTCTCGGGGGTCGTCGGCCTGTTCGTGCCGATCGTGCTGGGGACGGTGCTCTTCGCCGTCGGCGCGCCGATCTCGCTGGCTCTGCCCCTGATCGTGAGCCTGCTGATCGCCCTGCTGGCGGCGTCGGTGCCGACGCTCGCCGTGACGGGTCAGGCGCGCAACGCCCGTCGCGACTTCCGGCACGTCGTCGGGTCGTTCCTCGACCTGGTCGCCATGAGCCTCGCAGGCGGCCGCGGGGTGCCGGAGGCGCTGCAGAGCGCCTCCGAGCTCAGCGACGGCTGGGCGATGGTGCGCATCCGCGACGCGCTCGGTGCCGCGCGTCTGCGCGGTCAGACGCCGTGGTCGGCGCTGGGCGCGCTGGGGGAGGAGCTCCGCATCGACGAGCTGCGCGACCTGGCGGCCTCGTTGGCCCTCGTCGCGGAGGACGGCGCCCGCGTTCGCGAGTCGCTCGCGGCGCGGGCCGACTCGATGCGCCGCCGCGAGCTCGCCGACTCCGAGGGCCGGGCCGGCGAGAGCTCGCAGTCCATGCTCGTCGCGCAGCTGCTGCTGTGCGTCGGGTTCCTCATCTTCCTCATGTACCCGGCGCTGGTCGGTGTGCTCGGAGGGCTCTGACCTGCACGCTCGCCCCTATCCCGTCCCTGACGGCAGAAGGAAGGATCTGGACGAATGAACAACCTGGCAACCCCGTGGGGGTTCCTCTACCTGGAGCTGCGGCGCCGGTTCGACCGCGCGCGCAGCGCTCCCGACCTCGGCGCCTCGGCGATCGAGTGGGTCATCATCACCGGCGTGCTCGTCGCGATCGCCGCGGCGGTCGGCCTGGTGATCTACAACTTCGTCAACAACAGCGCGGACAAGCTCGAGGTGCCCGAGCTGCCCGACGGCGGCGGCGGGGTCGGCGGGGCATGACCGCGGCGGCGCGCCCGACACCCCGGCACCTTGGTGCCCGGGGTCGGTTCGCGTCGCCCGACGCCGGATCGTCGGCGATCGAGCTGGTGCTCTACACGCCCCTGCTCATGCTCATCACGTTCCTCGTGGTGCAGTTCGCGCTCAGCTGGTACGGCCAGGAGATCGCCGGCGCGACGGCCCGCGAGGCCGCCCGCGTCGCGCGGGCCGAGGGCGGTACCCCCGAGGCCCTCGACCACGCCGAGGCGCGCGGTCGGGACTACGCCGAGGCCATCGGCAAGGGCACCTTCGTCGACGTCGACGTGGACGTGGTGCTCGTGGACCCCGGCACCGTCAGCGCGACGGTGACCGGCCGGTCGATGGAGATCATCCCCGGCTGGGCGCCCGGGGTGCAGGCCGTGGTGCAGGGTCCGGTCGAGATGTTCAGGCCGGACCAGTGAGCGCGTCCAGGCTCCGGGACGACGAGGGCACGATGGCGGTCGAGATCGTCGTGCTCGTCCCGCTGCTCATGCTGCTGCTCATGCTCGTCGTCGCGTTCGGCCGGCACGTGTCGGCCGAGGGGCAGACGCAGGCAGCCGCGCGCGAGGCCGTGCGCGCCGCGACGCTCGCACGCACTGCCGAGGGCGCCCAGCTGGCCGCGCAGGACGCGCTCGACGCGACCGTCCCGGACACCCTCGAGTGCGAGCCGGTCCTGCTCGACGGCGCGTTCGTCGCCGGCGGCACGCTGACGGTCACGGTCACCTGCGCCATCTCCTACGCCAACCTCGGTGCGCTCGGGCTCCCCGGCTCGACGTCGATCTCGGCGACGAGTTCGGCCCCGCTCGACCTGCACCGGTCCGTGGGGGCGCCGTGAACCGCCGGCTGCGGGGCGACGAGTCCGGGACCGCGTCGGTCTTCGTCATCGGGATCGTCCTGGTCCTGATGGTCGTCGCCGGCCTCGTGGTCGACGGCGGTCGCGCCATCAACGCGCGGGCGGCCCTCGCCGACGACGCGGAGCAGGCGGCCCGCGCCGGGGCCAACGTGCTGGACCTCGACACGCTGCGCGCGACCGGCGACGTCCGGATCGATCCCGCCGGGGCGCGCGACGCCGCCGAGCGCTTCCTGGACGCCCGCGGGTATCGTCCCGACGAGATCGTCTCCATCGAGGCGGACGCGGCGCAGGTGCACGTCGTCCTCACGCGGGTCGTGCCGACGTCGCTCCTCAGCCTCATCATGATCAACGAGTTCACCGTCGACGGTGAGGCGACCGCCCGCGCCGCCGTCGGCATCGTCAACGAGCTCCCGGGAGCACCATGAGCACACGCGTCGACCCCCGACGGTCCCAGCCCGAGCAGAGCGGGCCGGGACGTTTCCAGCCCGCGCCCCCCGCGCCCAGCGGTTCGCGCGCGGGCGCCTTCGGTGCGGCACTCGTGCTGCTCCTGGTCGTGGTCGGCGTGCCCGCGCTGCTGATCGCGCTCGGTGGTGTCCCGGGCCTCCCGAGGTCCTTGCCGACGCGTGACCAGCTCACGGCGACGCTCGGCACCGCGCAGCTCCTGAGCGTGCTCCTGTGGGTCGTCTGGCTGGCGTGGCTGCAGTTCACGGTGTGCGTGATCGTCGAGCTCCGTTCCGCCGTCCGCGGGGTCGGGCTGCCCGCGCGCGTCCCGCTGGCCGGTCCGAGCCAGCGCCTCGCGCGCACGCTCGTCGCGGCGGTCCTGCTGCTGGTCACCGCTGCGGGGCAGGCGACGGCGGCCGCGGCGCCGACCACGGTCGAGCACGTCGGGACGTCGGTCGCGGTCACCTCGACCGCCGTCGCGGGGGAGGTCACGGCGCCGGCGGCGCCCGTGGTGCAGGCCGGTCCCGAGGTCGCACAGGCGGGGACCACCTACCAGCTGGGCGGGGTCGAGCTGAGCCCGGAGCAGGGCGCGGAGCTCGTTGGCAAGCGCGTGTACGTCGTGCACCCGCCGGAGGGTCGGTACCACGACAACCTCTGGGACATCGCCGAGCGGACCATGGGCGACGGTCGCAGGTACCAGGAGATCTACGAGCTCAACAGGTCGCGGGACCAGCCCGACGGTCACGAGCTCTCGCTCGCACGGCTCATCTATCCGAACTGGCTCCTCGTCATGCCCGAGGACGCCGTCGGCGTCGACCGCGTGGTTGCCGTGGCACCCGTCGCGCCCGCCCCGGCCCCTGCCCCCGCGCCTGTCGAGGC
>NZ_JBFUHG010000017.1:0-68095 GCF_056402515.1 Cellulomonas sp. P4_A2 | reverse complement strand
ACGACCAACGAGATGTCCCGCGGGGTGGCCGAGGCCGCGACCGGGTCGGGGGAGATCGCGATGAACATCGGTGGCGTCGCGAGCTCGGCCGCGTCCTCCTCGCAGACCCTGGGGCAGATGGGCGACGCCGTCAGCGAGCTGGCGCGCCTCTCCACCGACCTGCGCACCCGCGTAGCGGCGTTCACGTTCTAGAGATCCGATCGACCAGAGGAACCACCATGAGACGAGCACGCCTGGGAGCCGCCGCGATCGCGGTGACGCTCGGCCTGCTGACGGCCGGCTGCGCCGGCGGCACCACCACCCCCGGTGCCGCGAAGCAGCTCCCCGACGACGGCCCGCAGCTGGTCGGCGTGGCCATGCCCACCAAGGTCCAGGAGCGCTGGATCGGCGACGGCAAGAACCTGCGCAAGCAGCTCGTCTCCCTCGGGTACGACGTGGACCTCGAGTACGCCGACGACGACGTGGCCACCCAGGTGGACCAGATCACCGCGATGATCGACGCGGGCGCGGACGCCCTGGTGATCGGGGCCGTCGACGGGACGAAGCTCACGTCCGTGCTGTCCGAGGCCGCCGCCGCCGGGGTCGCGATCCTGTCGTACGACCGGCTCATCCGGGACTCGGCCGACGTGGACTACTACGCGTCCTTCGACAACAACGCCGTCGGCGTCCTGCAGGCGAACGCGCTGCTGACCGGCCTGGGCGTGCTGGACGCGACCGGCGCCCGCACCGGGGTGACCGGGCCGCTCGCGATCGAGATCTTCGCGGGCTCGCCCAGCGACAACAACGCGACGGTGTTCTACCAGGGCGCCATGTCGGTGCTCCAGCAGTACATCGACGAGGGCGTCCTCGTCGTCCCGTCCGGCCAGACCGACTTCGCCTCCGTCGCGACTGAGGGCTGGAAGGGCGAGAACGCCGCCGCCCGCATGGGCACGCTGGCCGCGCCCTACACCGCAGGGCTGCACCTCGACGGTGTCCTGGCCCCGAACGACGGGATCGCCATCGCGGTCATCGACGCGATCAAGTCCGAGCTGGGCTACGGCGGCGACGGGCCGGCCCTGCCGGTCGTCCCCGGCCAGGACGCCGAGCTCGCCTCGGTGCGCTCGATCGTCGGCGGAGAGCAGTACTCGACCGTCTACAAGGACACCGCCGAGCTGGCCGAGGTCGCCGTCCAGATGGTCCGCGACCTGCTCGCCGGCGTCGAGCCCGAGGTGAACGACACCACCTCCTACGACAACGGGGTCCGCGTGGTGCCGTCCTACCTCCTCGCACCTGCCCTGGTCACGCGCGAGAACTACCAGGCCGTGCTGGTCGACGGCGGCTACTACACGCAGGACGAGCTGGGCGCCGTGCCCGCAGGAGGCACCAAGTGAACGACCAGACCCTTCCCCGTCGTCGCTGGTTCTGGGACCGGTCCGTCGGCGTCAAGATCGCGACGTCGCTCATCGTGCTCGGCGCGGTGTTCGCCCTCGTCGGTGGTGCCGGGGCCGTGGCCCTCTACCGCGCGGGCCAGCACCTCGAGGAGATGTCGGGGCTGACCGGTCGCCTGCAGTCGGCGATGGCCGAGCTGCGCACCGCGCAGACGCGCAGCAACCTCCTGGTGCACCGGGCCGTCGAGGCGCAGGACCCCGCCGTTCGGACCCAGCTGCTCACGTCGTCGGCGTGGGTGGACAAGGACGTCGACCGCCAGATCACCGTGATCTCGGACTTCCCGCAGTCGGGCACCCAGCAGTGGACCGACTTCGTGACGCGCTGGAAGGCGTGGACGGCCTACCGCGACACCACGCTCCTGCCGTTCGTCCAGGCGGGCGACGAGGTCGGTCTCGCTGCAGCGATCCGGGCCAGCGCCGCGGCCGACCCCGACTGGGCGGGCCGCGCGCTCACCCTCGCGCAGGGCCAGGTCGACGCGCAGGTCGACCAGATCCTGCGGGACGGCCAGGCCGAGGTGGACCGGACCATCCGGATCCTTGCGATCGCATTCGTCCTCGGTGCCCTCGTGTCCGGGGTGCTCGCCGCCGCCGTGGTGCGCCGGGTCACCCGCGCCGTGCGCCAGGTGCAGGGCTCGCTCGACGCCATGGCCGGGGGAGACCTGACCGTCGTCGCCCCGATCGAGTCGAACGACGAGACGGGCCGGATGTCGGCCTCGCTCGCCCGGGCGCAGGCGTCCCTGCGGGCCACGCTGGCCGGGGTCGTCGAGACCGCCGCCGGGGTGTCGACCTCCGCCGAGCAGCTCACCGCGTCCAACCAGCGCGTCGCGGGCACCGCCCAGGAGACGAGCGCCCAGGCGGGCGTCGTCGCCGCCGCGGCCGAGCAGGTCTCCCGCAACGTGCAGGCCGTCGCGGCGGGCGCCGAGCAGATGGGCGCCTCGATCCGCGAGATCGCGCAGAACGCGACCGAGGCCGCGAAGGTGGCCAACCGGGCGACGGTGGTCGCCCGGACGACCAACGACCAGGTGGCCCGGCTCGGGGAGTCCAGCCAGCAGATCGGGAACGTCGTCAAGACGATCACGAGCATCGCGGAGCAGACCAACCTGCTGGCGCTCAACGCGACCATCGAGGCCGCGCGTGCGGGGGAGGCGGGCAAGGGCTTCGCCGTCGTCGCCGGCGAGGTCAAGGAGCTCGCGTCCGAGACCGCCCGGGCGACCGAGGACATCGCGCGCCGGGTCGAGGCCATCCAGGCGGAGACCGCGGGCGCGGTCGCGGCGATCGCCGAGATCAGCGTGATCGTCACCTCGATCAACGACTACCAGCTCACCATCGCCTCGGCCGTCGAGGAGCAGACCGCGACGACCAACGAGATGTCGCGAGGAGTCACCGAGGCCGCGGTCGGGTCGGGGGAGATCGCCGTCAACATCACGGGTGTCGCGTCCGCGGCGACGACGAGCTCCGACGTCCTGACCGAGGTCGGCACCCAGGTCGAGGAGCTGAGCGTCCTGTCGGACCGGCTCCGGGAGCGGGTGGCCGCCTTCACCTTCTGACCGTCGACAGCCCCAGAAACGCAGCCGGAACCCCGGCTCCCAAGGAGGAACAGTGACCCCGATCCGCGTGCTCGTCGTCGACGACTCCGTCGTCGTGCGGCGACTCGTCACGGACGCCCTGTCCCGGGACCCGGACGTCGAGGTGGTCGGCGTCGCAGCGAACGGCCGCCTCGCGGTCAGCAAGGTCGCCCAGCTGGCGCCCGACGTCGTGACCATGGACATCGAGATGCCCGAGATGGACGGCATCGAGGCGGTGCGCGCCCTGCGGCGCGACGGCCACAAGATGCCGATCATCATGTTCTCCACGCTCACGGAGCGGGGTGCGGCTGCGACCCTGGACGCCCTCGTCGCGGGTGCGCAGGACTACGTGACCAAGCCCGCCAACGTCGGCAGCGTCCAGGAGTCCCTGGCCCAGGTGGCCGACAACCTGCTGCCCAAGATCAAGGCGCTCGTCGTCCGGTCCGCGATGCACACCGCGGTCCGCTCGTCGTCGGCCGTGGTCCCCGCGCCGCGGTCCAACGCGGCCCCCCAGCGCCCCGAGCCCGCGCCGCACCCGATCCGCGCGGTCGTGCTCGGGTCGTCGACGGGTGGCCCCGAGGCCCTGTCCAAGGTGATCGCCGCCCTCACGCACGCGCCGACCGTCCCGGTCCTCGTCGTCCAGCACATGCCGCCGGTGTTCACGCGGCAGCTGGCCGCGCGTCTCGACCGCCTCGGCCCGGCCCGCGTGGTCGAGGCCGAGGCCGGGACCGAGCTCGAGCCCGGCACGATCTACATCGCCCCGGGCGACCGGCACCTCGAGGTGCAGCGCCACGGCGGGGCCGTGCGCACCGTCCTCACCGACGGGCCGCCCGTGAACTACTGCCGGCCCTCGGTCGACGTCCTGTTCGGCTCCGCGGTGCGCGTCTACGGCGGCGAGCTGCTCGGCGTCGTGCTCACGGGCATGGGGTCCGACGGGCGCACCGGCTGCCAGCGCCTCGTCGACGCCGGCGGGACCGTCGTGGTCCAGGACGAGCCGACGAGCGTCGTGTGGGGGATGCCCGGCGCGGTCGCGMCCGCGGGGCTCGCACACCGTGTCCTGCCGCTGACCGAGGTGGCACCGACGATCGAGCGCGTGCTCGCGTCCGTCGGCAACCTCGTCCGGGGAGGGGTGGCCTGATGGCGGTCAGCGCAGACTCGTTCGCGTTCGTCGCCGACCTCGTGCGCCGGCGCAGCGCGATCCAGCTGGCGCCGGGCAAGGAGTACCTGGTCGAGAGCCGCCTGCTCTCGCTCGCCCGCGACGCCGGGCTGCCCGACGTCGACGCGTACGTGAAGAACGTGCGCCACGGCGCCAAGGAGACCGAGTACGTCCGGGTCGTCGAGGCGCTCACCACCAACGAGACGTCCTGGTTCCGCGACTCCGGGCCGTTCGCGGCCCTGCGCTCGGTCGTCGTGCCCGAGCTGATCGCGGCCCGCGGGACCTCCACCCGGCTCAAGATCTGGTCCGCCGCCTGCTCGACCGGGCAGGAGCCGTACTCGATCGCGATGACGCTGGCGGACTGCCTGCCCACCGGCGCCACCGCGGACATCCTGGCCACCGACCTGTCCGAGCAGGTGCTCGCCAAGGCGCGCGAGGGCCGGTACAGCCAGCTCGAGGTCAACCGCGGCCTGCCGGCGGCGATGCTCGTGCGGCATCTGACCCGCTCGGGCGCGGAGTGGCAGATCTCGCAGGAGCTGCGCGGACTGGTGACGTTCCGCCCGCACAACCTCCTCGATCAGCCGCCCATCGGCGGGCCGTTCGACGTGGTGTTCCTGCGCAACGTCCTCATCTACTTCGACCTCGCCACCAAGCGCGCGATCCTCGACCGGCTCCGTCGCGTGATGCGGCCGGACGGCGTCCTCGTGCTCGGCGCGGCGGAGACCACGATCGGTGTCGACGACGGCTGGGCGCGCGTCCCGGTCGGCTCCGGCTCCGTCTACCGCCCGACCCGGCCGGTGCCCGCGTCGGTCGCCGCGATCCCGAACCCCCGAACCGCACCACTCGACACATCCGTCCTGACCCGAGGAGCCACCCGATGAGAGCGCTCGTGATCGACGACTCGCGCACGATGCGTCGCATCGTCGCGGGGACGCTGGAGGACCTGGGCTTCGAGACGGAACCGGCCGAGCACGGCCAGGCCGCCCTCGACCTGCTGGAGTCCGGCCTCGACGTGCAGCTGTGCTGCATCGACTGGAACATGCCCGTGATGGACGGCCTCACGTTCGTCAGCGAGGTCCGCGCCCGCCCCGAGTGGCGGCACATCACGCTGATGATGGTCACCACCGAGAGCGAGCAGGGCCAGATCGTGCGCGCGCTCGCCGCGGGCGCCCACGAGTACCTGATCAAGCCGTTCACGCCTGACGCCATCCGCGGCAAGCTGGACCTGCTGGGGCTCGTCCCCGTCGAGGAGCCGGCATGAGCACCGTCGTCGAGCACGACCAGGTCTTCATGATCGCGCAGGAGGTCTTCGCGGCGATGGTCGACGGGGACCACGGGCTGCTCCAGCCGTGGGACGGCGACCTGCCGACCTTCGACGAGCCGATCGTCGGGTGGGTCGACCTCTTCGGTGACTGGGCCGGCCGCGCGTCGCTCACCACCTCGACCGCTACCGCGCACGACCTCGCCCGGGCCCTGCTGGACCTGGGTCCCGACGAGGCCGTCACCGCCCTCGACCTCGTCGACGCGTTCGGTGAGGTCGCCAACGTCGTCGGCGGCAACGTGAAGTCGTTGCTGCCCACGCAGGGGAGCCTCGGCCTGCCGCAGGTCGCCCCCGCCGCCCCGTCCGTGGCCGGTGCCGCCGTCGTCGTCGAGCTCCAGCTCGGGTGGCGCGGTCAGCCGATCGTCGTGACCGTCTGGGGCTTTACCGCCGCCGAAGAAGGGAACCGCTCATGATCCGCGTCCTTGTGACGGACGACAGCCGAGTCATGCGCCAGATCGTGATCCGCACGCTGCGCCAGGCCGGCTACGACTGGGACGTCCGCGAGGCGTCCGACGGCGCCGAGGCGCTCGCGGCCATCCGTGCCGACGAGCCCGACGTGGTGCTGTCCGACTGGAACATGCCCGAGATGAACGGCATCGACCTGCTGCGCCGCCTGCGCGCCGAGGGCTTCGAGACGCCGTTCGGGTTCGTCACGTCGGAGGGCTCGCCGGAGATGCGCGCCACCGCCGAGGCCGCCGGCGCCCTGTTCCTCATCGCCAAGCCCTTCACGCCCGACGGCTTCCGCGAGGTCATCGAGCCGGTGCTGGCATGAACGGCGCTGGTTCGACGGCGACGCCTCTTCCTTCTGCCAAGGACGTCCGCGAGCTCGTCGAGGGCCTCGTCGGCCGCGAGATCTCCGTCACCACCGGCGGCCCGATGGTCGACCCGAACGCGCAGGACGGCGCCCTCGTGGGCGTCTACGTCGACGACCGGCTCGCCCTGACCGCGCTCGTGCTCCTGGACCTGCCGCTCGCCGCTCACCTGGGCGCCTCGCTCGGGCTCGTGCCGGCGCGTGCCGCGGGCGTGGCGGTCGAGGAGGGCGTGCTGCCCGAGGCGCTCTCCGAGAACGCGGGCGAGATCCTCAACGTCATGGCGTCGCTGTTCAACCTGGAGGGCGCGCCGCACGTGAAGCTGGACCGGCTGTACCAGCCGCGCTCCGCGGTCCCGGCCGACGTCGCCCCGTGGGTCCTGTCCTACGTCCGGCGCACCGACCTGGACATGGACGTGGCCGGGTACGGCGCCGGGCAGTTCTCGCTCCTCGTGGTCTGACGGGGTCGAAGCCGGTCCGGCGTCGCGCGGCGTTCGTCGCGCCACGCCGGGCCGGTCTGCAGACCGGGTTTCGGGTCTGGCACACTGCCGCCCATGGCGACGACCCCCCAGCGTTCGACGAGCGCGATCGACCGGTACTTCAAGATCTCCGAGCGCGGTTCGTCCGTCGGGACCGAGATCCGCGGCGGCCTCGTCACGTTCTTCACGATGAGCTACATCATCATCCTGAACCCGCTGATCATCGGGACCGTGAAGTCCGGCGACGGCCAGTTCCTCGGCGGCGGCGACGCACCGAACCTCGCGATGGTCGCGGCGACGACCGCGCTGGTCGCCGGCCTGATGTCCATCCTCATGGGCGTCGTCGCCAACTTCCCGCTCGCGCTCGCCGCGGGCCTGGGACTGAACGCCGTCGTCGCCTACTCGATCGCCGCCCTGCCGGACATGTCGTGGCAGGACGCCATGGGGATCGTGGTCCTCGAGGGCCTGATCATCCTGCTGCTCGTGGCCACCGGCCTGCGGCAGGCCGTGTTCCGCGCCGTCCCGCGCGAGCTCAAGACAGCCATCAGCGTCGGCATCGGTCTGTTCATCGCGTTCATCGGCCTCGTCGACTCCGGCTTCGTGCGCATCCCCGCCAGCATGGCCACCCCCGTCGAGCTCGGCATCGCGGGGTCGCTGGGCAGCTGGCCGCTGCTCGTGTTCGTCGTCGGCCTGTTCGTCGCCGTGATCCTCATGGTCCGCAAGGTCAACGGCGCCATCCTCATCGCGATCATCTCCGCGACCGTCCTGGCGTTCCTCGTCGAGCTGGCCGGCGACCTCGGCTCCAAGTCCGCCGACAACCCTGGCGGCTGGTCGCTCGGCGTCCCGCACTGGCCGTCCGGCGGCATCGTCGCGACGCCCGACTTCTCGCTCGTCGGCCAGTTCTCGCTCTTCGGCTCCATCAAGTCCATCGGCATCGTCGCCGTGATCCTGCTGGTCTTCTCGCTCCTGCTCGCCGACTTCTTCGACACGATGGGCACCATGGTCGCCGTCGGCGGCGAGGCCGGCCTGCTCGACAAGGAGGGCACGCCCCCGAACGCGACCCGCATCCTGGTCGTCGACTCCATCGCCGCCGCCGCGGGTGGTGCGGGCAGCGTCTCGTCGAACACGTCCTACATCGAGTCCGCGTCGGGCGTCGGCGACGGCGCGCGCACCGGCCTGGCCTCCGTCATCACCGGCCTCGCGTTCCTCGTCGCCACGTTCCTCGCGCCCCTGGTCGAGCTGGTCCCCTTCGAGGCCGCGACCCCCGCCCTGGTCGTCGTCGGCTTCCTGATGGTCACGCAGATCACGGGCATCAACTGGCGCGACTACGAGGTGGCCATCCCGGCGTTCCTCACGATCGTCCTGATGCCGTTCACGTACTCGATCACCGTGGGCATCGGCGCCGGCGTCATCATGTTCGTCGCGATCAAGCTGGGCGTCGGCAAGATCCGCGAGGTCCACGCCTTCATGTGGATCACCTCGGCCCTCTTCGTCGTCTACTTCCTCCTGGGCCCCATCAAGACCTGGCTCGGCATCTAGGGGGCATCGGGGGCGTCGGCCCGGGTCCCGAGTCCCGAGCGCCCGGTCGGCGTCCGCCGGGAGCTGCGCGTACCTAGCCGCACTGGTGACGCGTGGGTCTGCTGAAGCGTCCTCGACGCAACTCCCGTGAACACCTGACCCACGTGCGGCTAGGTCGGCACAGCGGACCCGTGGCGTCAGTGCGCATCGGCCCGCCCCGTCGCGCTGCACCCGCACGGGAGCGAGAGCGCCGGGCGCCGCCGAGCCGCCCCCAGCACGTCGTCGGACCACGCCGTCCACAGATCGCGTCAGGCCCGCCCCGTCCGCGGCGGCTCGGTCGTGAGATCTGGGGATGAGCGACGAGGTCCTCCGGAGGTTGTCCGAGCTCGGCGGTGCGGTGCGGAGGCGGGACATCGCCGGGGTGGTCGGCGGGGCGCGGGCGATCGACCGGGCCGCCGCGTCGGGCACGATCGACCGGCTCGGGCGCGGGATCTACGCGCTGCCCGGCTGCTCGCACGAGGCAGTCGCTGCGGTCACGCACGGCGCCTTGATCGGCTGCGTCTCGGCGATCCAGCGCGCGGGCATCGCGGTCCTGAACGCGCCGGATCGCCCGCACCTCTCGGTGCCTCGGGCGCGTGGGTCCTCGCCGTCACGGCTTCGCGACGACGCTCCGGCGACTCTTCACCGAGAGTCGTGGGTGTCGGGCGGACACCGTCCTGGTGTCGTGGTCGCGCCGGCGCCCCGTGCCCTGGCCCGCATGCTCGTCTGCTGCAACGCCGACGAGGCGGTCGTGTCCATCGACAGCGCCCTCCAGCAACGGCTCACCTCGGTCGACGCCATCAGGTCCCTGCTGCCGCCCACCGCAGACGTGCGGGCGCGGTCGGTGCTCGCACTGGCCGACGGGCGGAGCAGGTCCCCCCTCGAGACGATGGCGCGCCTCTCGCTCCGAGCCGCGGGGCTCCGAGTGGAGGCCGGAGTGATGGTGCCGATGGTCGGTGAGGTCGACCTGGTCGTCGAGGGTCGCGTCGTCGTGGAGCTGGACGGGTTCGCCTACCACGGGGGCCGCCGCGAGTTCGACGAGGATCGTCGACGCGACCGTGAGCTTGCCCTGCAGGGCTACGTCGTCCTGAGGTTCACCGCCCGGGACGTCCTGCGCGACCGCGATCGGCTCGTCGCGACGGTCCTCGCGGCGCTGGGCGCCCCACGTCGTGCCAACGGTGTGCGGATCTAGCCGCACCTGGGACGGATGGTGGCGGAAGTGGCGCGATCGACGCATCACGTGCCCCACCCGTCACAAGCGCGGCTAGGTAGACACGAGTTCGGGCGTCAGCCTCGTCCGCAGCGCGCCGACGGATCGACCCCCGGCCCCGACCCCCTACCGGCGGACCAGGGTCGTCAGGGTCTCCACCGCCGGGAGGAGCTGGGTGAACGAGCGTTCGTAGAGGGCCGTGTCGCCGCGGAAGGGGTCGACCACGTCGTCGTCGCCCGGGCGGTACGAGGCGAGCCCCCGGCGGCGGCCGGCCAGGGGGATCAGGGCGCGGAGGCGGTCGGCGGTGGTGGCGTTGGCGCCGGGGAGGGAGGACGGGTCGACGTCGAGGGCCAGCCGGGCCAGCTCGCGCAGGGTGAACGTGCGGCGGACGGCGGCGGGCACCAGCTCGACGATCGCGGACCGGTGCTTGCGGGTCATGCCGATGACCAGGTCGGCGGACCGGATCATCGACGCCTCCAGCTGGCGGCTGGCGAAGCCGGACGGGTCGGCGCCGTTCTCCTCGACGAGCTGCGCCATGGTGCCGGTCATCGGCCGGCCGACGAGCGCGCCGGTGCCGGCCGAGCCGATCTCGATCGCCGGCATGAGCGACCCCACCGCGGGGCGGCCCTGGAACGCGGCGCCGAGCCGCGCGGAGAGAAGCCGCTCGACGGCGGGCGACCTGCAGATGTTCCCCGTGCACACGACGAGGACGCGCAGGGGCGCGGTCTCGTCGGAGGGGGTCATGCCCCCCATGATCCCTGGCCGGCGTCGTGCTGCCACACGTTCGCACCCGATCGGCGCAGAAAGATCAGTCGGAGGTGGGTTGGGTGATCACGGTCCGCCGACGAGTCATGAGCGACCGCACAAGGCGCAGGCCGAGCACGCCGAGGGTCGCTCCGAGGGTGTTCAGCACGACGTCCTGGACGGTCGGGACCCTCGTCGGGAGAAAGAGCAGCTGCGCCAGCTCGATGGCCGCGGACAGGCAGAACGCGAGGAGCACGACGAGCCAGGATCGGCGCAGCAGCAGGCCCACGAGGACACCGAACGGCACGAACATGATCACGTTGGCGACGGCCTCGAGGCCGGCGTAGGTGAGGGGGACGCCGATCTGCGACAGCCACGACAGGACCGCGCGGACGAGGTCGAACGTGGACGGCGAGGCGGGTGCGGGCCAGAGCGTCAGGCGCGCGACGACGGCCAGGTAGATCACCAGCGTTGTGACAAGGCCACGACGGAAGGTGATCTGCGACACCCGGTGAACCGTAGCCGACCGCGTTCACCCGTCCGGCGGTGGGCGCCAAGGATCACCCGCCGAGGTCCGAGGTCCGCCGGGTACATTCGTCGGAATCCACCACAAAGGGGCAATTCGTGCGACTTTCCGTCATCGGCTGCGGCTATCTGGGGGCCGTGCACGCGGCGAGCATGGCTCAGCTGGGTCACGACGTCATCGGCATCGACGTCGACGAGCGCAAGATCGACGCGCTGCGGGAGGGCCGCGCGCCCTTCTACGAGCCGGGGCTGCCCGAGCTGCTCACGGAGGCGGGCGCGACCGGACGCCTGTCGTTCAGCACGGACATCGCGGACGCGGCCGGTGCGGACGTCCACTTCATCTGCGTGGGCACGCCGCAGGTGCACGGCGAGTTCCGCGCCGACCTCACCTACGTCAACTCGGCCGTCGAGGCCCTGCGCCCGCACCTGCGGCCCGGTGACGTCGTCGCGGGAAAGTCGACCGTCCCCGTCGGCACCGCGGAGGCGATCGCGGAGGTGCTCGCCGGCACGGGCGCCGTCCTCGTCTGGAACCCGGAGTTCCTGCGGGAGGGCTTCGCGGTCCAGGACACGCTGCACCCCGACCGCCTCGTCTACGGCTTGCCGACGAACAGCGACGGCGAGCCGACGCTCGAGGGCACCAAGGCGCAGTCGGTCCTCGACGAGGTCTACGCGACCCCGCTGTCGGAGGACACCCCGCTCGTCGTGACGGACTACGCGACCGCCCAGCTGGTCAAGGTGGCCGCGAACTCGTTCCTGGCGACGAAGATCTCGTTCATCAACGCGATGGCCGAGCTGTGCGAGTCGACGGGCGCCGACGTGACGCGCCTCGCCGACGCCATCGGCTACGACGACCGGATCGGCCGCCGCTTCCTCAACGCGGGGCTCGGCTTCGGGGGCGGCTGCCTGCCCAAGGACATCCGCGCGTTCATGGCCCGCGCCGGCGAGCTCGGCGTCAGCGACGCCCTCGGGTTCCTGCGCGAGGTCGACTCGATCAACATGCGTCGTCGCGTCCGGGTGGTCGACCTGGCCCGCGAGGTCTGCCACGGCTCGATCGTCGGCCGACGCGTCGCGGTGCTCGGTGCGGCGTTCAAGCCCGACTCCGACGACGTGCGCGACTCCCCGGCGCTGTCCGTCGCCGCGCAGATGCAGCTCCAGGGCGCGCACGTCACGGTCACCGACCCGCAGGCGATCCCGAACGCCCGCGCCAAGTGGCCGGACCTGCACTTCGCGGACACGGCGATCGAGGCCGCGACCGGTGCGGACGTCGTCCTGCTGGCCACGGAGTGGGCCGAGTACCGAGCGCTCGACCCCGACCAGCTGGGCGAGGTCGTCGCGCACCGACGGATGCTCGACGGGCGCAACGTGCTCGAGCCTGCCCAGTGGCGCGCAGCCGGCTGGACCTACCGGGCGCTCGGCCGCCCCTGAGGTCTCCCGACGAGGACAGGCCGTCGCCCGCACCGGGTGGCGGCCTTCGTCATTGCATCTGATTTTCGTTACGCAAGGTAATGACGTATGCTAACGATCGTGACCACGACCTCCGACCCGACCGGCGACCTCCGCATCGCCATCGGCCAGGCGGCGCGACGGATCCGCGCCGAGCGCGGCGGTGCCGGCCTGGCCGACCCGCAGTACACGGTGCTCCTCTGGCTCACCAAGAAGGGGCCGCTCACGCCGGGCCAGCTGGCCGACCTCGAGCGCGTCCAGCCGCCGTCGATGACGCGGACCGTGAACTGTCTCGCCGACCTGGACCTGGTGGCCAAGGCCCCGCACCCGACCGACGGCCGGCAGGTCGTCGTGACGCTGACGGACGCGGGCAAGGCCGAGGTCGAGGAGACCCGGCGGCGCCGGAACATCTGGCTCGCGGGCCAGCTCGACGCGATGACACCCGACGAACGACGGCTGCTGACGGACGCCACCGAGCTGCTGCGGAGGATCGCCCAGGCATGAGCCCCACGTTCTCCTCGCTGCAGTTCCGCAACTACCGCCTCTGGTTCGCCGGGGCGCTGGTCGCGAACATCGGTACCTGGATGCAGCGGGTCGCGCAGGACTGGCTCGTGCTCACGCAGCTCTCCGACGAGTCGGGCGTCGCCGTCGGCATCACGACGGCCCTGCAGTTCGCGCCGGTCCTGCTGCTGTCCCCGTGGGCCGGCCTGCTCGCCGACCGCGTGGACCGCCGCAAGCTCCTGATCGCCACGCAGGTCGGCCAGGGGATCCTGGCCGCCGGGCTCGGGGTGCTGGTGCTCTCGGGGCGCGCGGAGCTCTGGATGGTGTACCTGTTCGCGCTCGCGCTCGGCTGCGTGACGGCGATCGACGGGCCGGTCCGGCAGACGTTCGTCGCGGAGCTCGTGCCTGCCGCCAAGCTCTCGAACGCGGTCGGCCTGAACAGCGCCTCGTTCAACGCCGCGCGCCTGATCGGCCCGGGCGTCGCGGGGCTGCTCATCGCGGCCGTCGGCACCGGCTGGGTGTTCCTCATCAACGCGGCCACGTTCGCCGCGACGATCTTCGCGCTGACCCAGATGCGCTCGTCGGAGATGCGGCCCATGCCGACCGTCGTGCGCGCCAAGGGGCAGCTGCGCGAGGGCGTCGCCTACGTGCGCGGCCGCAGCGACATCCTCGTGATCATGGTCGTGGTGGGCGTCGTCTCGACCTTCGGCCTGAACTTCCAGCTGACCAGCGCGATGATGGCCCGCACCGAGTTCGGCCGGGGCGCGGGGGAGTACGGGATCCTCGGCTCGGTGCTCGCGATCGGCTCGTTGACCGGCGCGCTGCTCGCCGCGCGACGGGAGCGGCCGCGCGTCCGGCTCGTCATCGGCTCGGCCTTCGGGTTCGGCATCGCGACCGGGGTGATGGCGCTGATGCCCACGTACCCGTCGTACGTGGTCGCGTGCATCCCGGTCGGCCTCGCGAGCCTGACCATGATGACGGCCGCCAACTCGACCATCCAGATGACGACCGACCCCGCTGTACGAGGGCGGGTCATGGCGTTGTACATGATGGTGTTCCTGGGCGCGACGCCCATCGGCTCCCCGATCGTCGGCTGGATCGGCCAGACGTACGGCCCGCGTTGGGCCATCGGCATCGGGTCGATCACGGCGCTGCTCGTCGCCACCGGTGCCGCGCTCTGGGCGCGTGCGAAGTGGGACGTCCGGGTCCGCTACAGCGTGCGCACCCGGCCGCACCTCGAGGTGGTCAACCTGCGGGTGCTGCGCGACGACGCGGCCGCCCGGCTGGGCGCCCAGGAGGCGGCGGACCGCCMGGCGGCCGCCTGACGGTCGGGTGAATCGCAGGCGCGACGTGTCGCGGGCGATGTCCGGCATGTGACGATCTGTCCGTGAGTACAACCGTCAAGGGACCCCCGGACTCGGGCGATCTCTTCGACGAGCCCTTCGCCGAGCAGGCGCGGCACTCCCGCGGCGCACCGCATGCGCGCCGGACGCGCACGATCGTCTGGTCGGTGCTCGCGCTGATCCTGGTGCTCGTCCTGCTCGGGGCGTGGCTGGCGTACCGGGCCATCCAGGCGTCGCAGGCGTTGTACGCCGCGCAGAGCGGCTTCGTCGCGATGCAGCAGGACCTGAACACCGGCGGCACCGACAAGATCGCGGAGCAGCTGCCGGCCGTCCGGGACGACCTGGGGCGCGCGGTCGATGCGACGAACGACCCGGTCTGGCGGGCGGCCGAGCACGTCCCGTTCCTCGGTGCCAACCTCGAGGCGGTCCGCATCGTCTCGACGTCGCTCGAGGGCGTGACCACCGACGCGCTCCCGGCGGTGAGCAAGCTCAACGCGCTGCTGAACATCGAGGGCGCGCGCGGCGAGGACGGTCGGGTGGACCTCGCGCCCCTCATCGACGCCGCTCCGGAGATCATCGCCGCCGCGGCGAGCGCGCACCACGCGCAGGACGCGGTCGCGCAGATCGACACGGGTGCGCTCGTCTCGCAGCTGGCCGGGCCCGTCGAGAAGCTGAGCACGTCGCTCGACACGGTGACGGGCGCGCTCGACGCCGGTGCCCAGGTGGCCACGCTCGTGCCCCCGATGCTCGGCGCGGACGGCCCCCGCACCTACCTGATGGTGTCGCTGAACAGCGCGGAGCTGCGCAGCGCGGGCGGCATCGTCGGCGCCTTCGCGGTGCTGCACGCGGAAGACGGGGCGATCACGCTCGTCGACCAGCGCTCGACCCTCGACCTGTCCGGCATCCCCGAGCCGATCCTCCCGCTCACTGACGAGGAGCTGAACCTCGACACCGACCGGCTGGGCCGCTGGGTGCAGGACTCGGTCATGACCCCCGACTTCCCCCGCTCGGCACAGCTCCTCTCGGCCCGCTGGGAGCGCGACATGGGCCAGCACGTCGACGGGGTCATCGCCGCGGACCCGGTCGGCGCCCGCTACCTGCTGCAGGCGACCGGTCCGGTGACCGCCAAGGGCGGCACGACGGTGAACGCCGCCGACGTGGTGGACGTGCTCCTGCACGACGCCTACCTGAACATCGTCGACCCCGCCAAGGTCGACCAGTTCTACGCCGACGTGGCCGCCGCGATCTTCGGCGCCGTCGGGACGGGGCAGGGGAACACGCACGACCTGGTCACCGCCCTGTCCACCGCCGGCTCCGAGGGCCGGATCCGCATCTGGTCGGCGGACGCCGACGAGCAGGGGACGCTCGCCGCCACGCCGCTCGGCGGCGCCTTCCTCTCGGGCGACTTCCCGGACGCGACGGGCGTGTTCCTCAACGACGGCACCGGCGGCAAGCTCGACTTCTACCTCAGCACCCAGGTGACGATCGAGGACCTGCGGTGCAGCGGGCCCGACCCGAGCGCGACGGTCCGGCTCGACCTCGACTACGCCCCGCCGACGAACATCGCGGGCCTGCCCGCGTACGTCATCGGGCCGGGCGTCAACGGGCTGCCCCTCGGCACCCTCGCGACGAACATCAGCGTCTACTCCGCGGTCGGCGACAAGCTCGCACCGCTGGGTCTGGACGGGGGCACGGTGGGCGGGAAGACCGGCACGGCGACGGGTCGCGACGTGGAGATCGTGACGTCGATCCTGCCGCCCGGCGGCCACGAGTCGTACACGGTGACGGTCCCCGTCGAGGACGGCGCCGTGAGCGTGTGGACGACACCCACGCTGACCGACTCCGGTCTTGCCACGGCCACCTGCCCGTGACCCCCTGACCCTGACCTACCCGTTCGCTGCGGACGCGCGTCCGGGAGTTGGACACACGTTCACTCCAAGGGATGAAGTGTGGGTGAATCTGTCCGGTTTATCCCGCTTCACCCGATCTGCCCTGACGTTTCCGGGTTTCGGCGGGCGATGATGGCCGTCTGAAATGTCCGATTCGCGAGCAAAGGCGAGATCATGGTCAGAACACTCCGCGGCATCATCGTGGTGCTGGCGGTAGCCCTCCTGGGCTTCGTCATGGCGCCGGCCTCGGTCGCCGCCGACAACCCCGCCCCCTCGCCGACGGTCAACACGACCGGCTGCACGGACACGGGCGAGTACCCCGCACCCTGCGTGCTGACCGTCAAGGTCCAGACGTTCTGCTCCGAGGACGTCCCCACCCTGACGTACAACGCGGTGCCGGAAGGTACGCCCAACCAGACGGTGACGATCACGTTCGTCAACCCGAGCGGCCCCGACCTGGTCTTCCCCGACCGTCCGCTGAGCGGGACGCTGACGTTCCCGGGTGTTGTGGTCACCGGCGGGAAGGTCGTCGACTGGCCGGGCTGGACCCAGAACCCGGACGGCACCTGGGTCAAGGGTGACCAGTACAACTGGGTCCGTGAGGGCATGGTCATCCACTTCAAGGTGAACCCCGAGGCCGACGCCACCGCCATGTACCCGGGCGCCACCGCAGCGTGCAACCCGCCCAACACCGAGGTGCTCGACTCGCCGGACCCGACGCCGTCGGTGACGACGGTGACGCAGGTGCTCGCCGATCCCGGTCAGAGCGCGTCCGTCCTGTCGGCCACGGGTAGCAACGACGCGCCGCTGCTGGCGGCCGCGATCGGCTTCATCGTGATCGGCGCCGGTGCCGTCACCTTCGTCGCGATCTCGCGTCGCCGCCGGAGCGCGACCCAGTAACAGCACGCGACGACGCCCGCCCCCTTCTCTGACCGGGGGGCGGGCGTCGTCGTCTGCGGAGGGCGCCCGTCAGAGGAGCTGGTCGACCACGTGGTCGACGCAGGCCGTGAGGGCGAGCACGTCGTCCGGGTCCACCGCCGGGTACATGGCGACCCGGAGCTGGTTGCGGCCGAGCTTGCGGTAGGGCTCGACGTCGACGACGCCGTGCGCGCGCAGCACCTTCGCCACGGTCGGCGCCTCGATCTCGGGCGAGAGGTCGATGGTCCCGACCACGTTCGACCGGATCGCGGGATCGGCGACGAACGGCGTGGCCCAGTCGCGCGCGTCCGCCCAGCCGTACAGGTGTCCGGCCGACGTCGCCGTCCGCTCGGCGGCCCAGGACAGGCCGCCCTGGCCGAGGATCCAGTCGAGCTGGTCGGCCAGCAGCACGAGCGTCGCGATGGCCGGGGTGTTGAGCGTCTGGTCCAGGCGCGAGTTGGTGACGGCCGCAGTGAACGAGAGGAACTCGGGCACCCACCGGTCGCCGGACTCGATGCGTGCGGCGCGCTCGATCGCGGCGGGGGAGGCCGCGGCGAGCCAGAGCCCGCCGTCGGACGCGAACGACTTCTGCGGGGCGAAGTAGTAGACGTCGGTCTGGCTGACGTCGACGGCGAGGCCGCCGGCACCGGAGGTCCCGTCGACGAGCACGAGAGCACCTTGCTCGCGCGACCCGGCCACGCGTCGCACCGGAGCGACGACCCCGGTCGAGGTCTCGTTGTGCGGCCACGCGTAGGTGTCGGCTCCGTCGACGAACGCCGGCACCGAGACCTCGCCGGGAGGGACGGCGGTGACCACCGGGGTGCCGAGGAAGGGCGCACGGCCGGCCGCGGCCGCGAACTTGGCGCCGAACTCACCGAACGTCCCGAACGCCGCGACGTCGTCGACGAGGCACAGGGTCGCGACGTCCCAGAACGCCGACGAGCCACCGTTGCCCAGCACGACCTCGTAGCCGTCGGGCAGGTCGAGCAGGGCCGAGAGGCCGGCGCGCACGCGCCCGACGAGCGCGCGCACCGGCGCCTGCCGGTGCGACGTGCCCATGAGCGCCGCGGACGTCCCGGCCAGCGCCTCCAGCTGTGCGGCGCGGACCTTGGACGGGCCGGAGCCGAAGCGGCCGTCGGCAGGCAGCAGGTGAGCGGGAATCGTCAACGGGGCGCGTTCGTCGGGCACGTGCCCGAGGATAGGCGGTCGTCGGCCCCCGATGTCCGCGCGAGCAACTAGCCTGTGCAGCAGCACGGTGACGCGACGTTGGAGGCTGCAGCAGTGAGCGACCTGATCGACACGACGGAGATGTACCTCAAGACGATCTACGAGCTCACCGAGGAAGGCATCACCCCGCTGCGTGCCCGTATTGCCGAGCGGCTCGGGCACTCCGGCCCGACGGTCTCCCAGACGGTGGCGCGCATGGAGCGCGACGGCCTCGTCGTGGTGAGCGGCGACCGGCACCTCGAGCTCACCGGTGCGGGCGAGGCCAAGGCCACCCGGGTCATGCGCAAGCACCGCCTCGCGGAGCGGCTCCTCACCGACGTGATCGGCCTGGAGTGGCCGTACGTGCACGAGGAGGCCTGCCGCTGGGAGCACGTGATGAGCGAGCGCGTGGAGATCCGCCTCGCCGAGCTGCTCAACCACCCGCACTTCGACCCCTACGGCAACCCGATCCCCGGGCTCGGAGAGATCGGCGAGGAGACCACGCACGAGGGCTTCCTCGACGGCGTCACGTCGCTCGTCGTGTTCCAGGGCGAGATCGGGCCCGACGGGGTCGAGCGGGCCGTCGTGGCCCGCATCGCCGAGCCGCTGCAGGTCGACGTCGAGCTGCTGACGCGGCTGGCCGAGGCGGGCGTGCAGCCGCACCAGGAGATCTCGATCGAGCGCTCCGACGGCGTCGTCACGGTCTCGTCGGCGGGGTCGGACATCCTGCTCGACCTGCCCGAGGACGTCGCCCGGCACATCTTCGTCGGGGCGCGCTGAACGCCTCCGACCGGACGGCCCCGTCCGTGCTTCTGGTCGTCGGCACGTTCGTCCGATAGGTCCGTGATCTTCCTGCGGGCCCGTGGGTGACGTCTGCCGACCATGCGGCACGGGCTCCCACCTGCGTCTTCGCAGGTCACCTCGGCGGTTCTCCCACCGAGTACAGGACGGCCGTCCAACACGAGGGAAGATTCTCGTGACCGGAACGTGACAATCGCTGCGAGCGTCATGTACGTTCGTCCTGCTTCTCCAGAACCCTCCTCCGGAGAAGCCCTCGAGCAGAACGCCTAACCCTGCCGCTGCTCCGAGGTTCGCTCTAACCGCCGGCAGGGGCGGGGGACCCAATTGCGGGCACCGGAAGTTCGGTGTCCTTGGGGTGAAGTCGCAGATCCGGTTCGCCGGGGACGCGGCCGGGTGTTCTCCCATCCGAACCCGACAGCTGACCTCGTAGGCCTCAGGAGAGGCACAGCGTGACCGTGAGCACTACTCGCGCCCGCCACCGTGCGGCGCGGCGTCCTTCGACGCCACTGACGGAACTGGCAGCTGCTGCCACGGGTCAGATCGGCACCGTCGGTCGTCGTACAGCCGTCGTGGCCGCGTCGTCGGGACTCGTCGTCTCGATGCTCAGCTCGCCCGCATCGGCCACCGCCGGTGACGCAGGCGCGCTCCCCGCAGTGGACACCGCAGCGCTGACCGCCTCGGCGCGCGCCGTGCTGGACACCGCCCCCATCGTCACCTCGCCGGCGGACGCCACGTGGACGGTCGACATCCCGGCCGTCACGGCCGAGACGCCCCCGCCGCCGCCCCCGCCCGTCAAGGCCAAGGCCAAGGCCGCCTCGCGCAGCGCAGCACGTGCCGCCGCCGCGACGACCCCGGCCGCCGCCGTCCCGCAGTCGGTCGCAGGCAACGCGGTCCTCGAGATCGCCGCCCAGTACGTCGGCACTCCGTACGTGTCCGGTGGCAGCACCCCGGCCGGGTTCGACTGCTCCGGCTTCGTCTCCTACGTCTACGGTCAGCTCGGCATCAGCCTGCCTCGCACGTCCGGGGGCATCAAGGCGGCCGGCACGGTCATCTCCCGCGCCGACGCGCAGCCGGGCGACCTGATCTGGAGCCCCGGGCACATCTCGATCTACGCCGGTGGCGACTCGCAGATCGACTCGCCCCGCCCGGGCAAGACGATCCAGTTCCGCGCCATCTGGCAGAGCGCGCCTGTCTTCATCCGGATCGGCTGACCTCAGCCGCACCGCACGACGAAGCCCCGACGACACCGCTGTCGTCGGGGCTTCGCCACGTCCGGGCCCGTTGTCCCCCAGCCGCCGATGAGCGGCGCGTAGTCTGGCCGTGCACCACGCTGTTGCTTCGCTTCGCCGGGCCGGCAGCCAGCCGGTCCGACCGCCCGAGGTCGGGAGAACGCCGTGCTCGTGAACACGTTGACCGCTGAGACGACCGGGGGAGCGGAAGCCCCCGCCCCGTTGGCCGGAACTGCGGCACCTGGCTCTGCAGCCAGAACCCTCCTGCTGAACGCGAGCATGGAACCGCTGTGCATCGTGAGCCTGCGCCGCGCGGTCGTCCTGGTGATGACGGGCAAGGCCACGGTGCTCGAGTCCGACGGCCGGCTGCTGCACTCCGAGCACGTCGCGGTGCCCCTGCCCGTGGTCCTGTGCCTGACGCGGTACGTGCACGTGCCGGTCCGTCGTCCGGTGCCGCCCACACGCCGCACGGTGCTCCAGCGGGACAACCACCGGTGCGCGTACTGCGGCGGGGGAGCGGACACCGTCGACCACGTGCACCCGCGCTCGCGTGGCGGGCGGCACGAGTGGACCAACGTCGTCGCGGCCTGCGTCCGCTGCAACCACCGCAAGGCCGACAGGCTCCTGCACGAGATCGGCTGGGAGCTCGGATTCGTCCCCAGGGCGCCGCGATGGTCGGTAGCCTTCGGGACCACCTCGGTTCGCACGGAACCGCTCTGGTCGCAGTACGTCGTCGCGTGACTGTGGTCTGAGGAGCAGTCGGGAGGTCCCTGATGAGAGACGACGTGGTCCTCGTGGGGGTCGACGGGTCGTCGGCCAGCCTGCACGCCCTGGACTGGGCGGCCGCGCAGGCGGTGACGCACGGCTGGGGCCTGCGCATCGTCTGCAGCTACTCGTTGCCGTCCTTCACCGCGGCCTCGCTCGACGGCGGCTACGCGGCCCTCGACGACTCCACCATCCAGCAGGGCGCACGAGCGGTGCTCGCCGAGGCGACCGCGCGCGTCTCCGGCCGGGGCCTGCCCGTCACCGCGACGGTGGTCACCGGTGATGCGGCGGGCGTCCTCGTCGACATGTCGCACACCGTCCGCGCGGTGGTCGTCGGGACGCGCGGGGGCGGCGGGTTCGCCGACCGGCTCCTGGGCACCGTCTCGTCGGCCCTGCCCGCGCACGCGTACTGCCCGACGGTCGTCGTCCCGCTGCGGCGTGGAGGCAAGCCGCTCCCCGACGATGTCGCCATCCCGCCCGTCCGGCCGGTGCGCCGCATCGTCGTGGGCGTCGACGGGTCACCCGCGGCGGAGTACGCCCTGCGGTACGCGATCGTCGAGGCGGAGAAGTGGGACGCCGAGCTGACCGCCGTCGCGGGCGTGCCGGTCGGATCGATGACCGGCGTCCTGGCCTGGCTGCCGGCGGCCGTGGACCGCGAGCAGGTGCTGCGCGACGTCACCGAGGGCCTGCACGTCGTCGTCGACCGTGCGCTGGCCGACCACCCGGGCGTGACCGTCAAACGGCACGCCCTGGACGGCACGGGCGCCGAGCTGCTCACCGAGTTCTCCGCCGCGACGGACCTGATCGTCGTCGGGTCACGCGGCAGGGGCGGGTTCGCGGGGCTGCTGCTCGGGTCGACCAGCCAGGCGGTCCTGCACCACGCCGACTGCCCGGTCATGGTGGTCACCAACCGCTGCGCGGCGGACGCGGCCGCCGCGAGCTAGGCCGGCGGCGGAAGGTCTCAGGCCTCCGGGTCCGGCGGGACGTCGGGGCGCCGCACCAGCGCGGACAGGACCACGGTCGAGCGCGTCCGGGACACGAACGGCTCGGCGGCCAGCCGTTCGACCACGCGCTCGAGGTGCCGCATGTCGCGCGCCCGCACCTGGACCATGAGGTCGACGTCGCCGGTCACCGTGCTGGCGGCGACGACCTCCGGGTAGTGCTCGACGGCCGCGCGCATCGTCGCCGGGCTCGTCGACCCCTGGCAGAACAGCTCGACGAACGCCTCGGTCTGCCAGCCCATCGCCGCGGGGTCGAGCCGGACGGTGAAGCCGCGGATCACGCCGCGGTCGCGCAGCCGGTCGACACGACGCTTCACGGCCGGCGCCGAGAGCGAGACCTGCTCGCCCACCTGCGCGAACGTCGCGCGAGCGTCCTGGCCGAGCACGCGCAGGATGGCGGTGTCCAGGGAGTCGAGCCCGGTGTCGTCGGTCACCCGCTCATCATGGCCGAGGCCGCGGGTCCGTGACGTGCCGGCGTCGCCCGAATGCCAATGCCCCAAGAGTGCTCAAGCCGGACAGCGGGCATGCCGAGAGGACCTGTGGGACGGTCTATCGGAGCGTCCTCGCAGTTTCGTGATGGAGGCGACGTGGCAAGAGACACCAAGAAGCGCATCGACACCGTACCGACGCCGCGCGCGTCGGTCGTGGACGTGGCCGAGACCGAGCCCGTCGGCGTGTTGGAAGTCGATCTGGTGAGCGTCGCCGCAGCCGCCTCCGAGGCCGCCGCCCAGACCGCGGTCAAGCCCCGACGTGGACCCGCCGCGCGCTCCCTGAAGCCGCCGGCCGCCCCGGCCGTCGAGGTGCCTCGCCAGCCGTCGGCGCCGTCCCCGCTCGTCGCGAGCGCGCCCGCGTCCGCCCCTCCCGCGACCCCGGTCCGGGAGCGCTCTGCGCGGCGCGCCGTGTGGATGGCTGTCGCGTCCGTCGTCGTCGTCGCCCTCTCCTCGGGCAGCGCGGTCTATGCCTCCGAGACCAACCGCCTGAAGGCCCAGGACGCCGCTCTCGCCGCCGGGCTGCGGGTCGACGGGCCGGTCGTCGCCGCGTCCCGCGACGCGGCCGCCGAGCAGGCCGCCGAGCTCGCGGTCGCGACCGCGGCGCTCACCGCCAACCGCGCCCGTGCCGCCGCCCAGGCGCAGTCGGTCGTCGACCAGGCGAACGCGACCTTGGGTGCGACCCCGAACGCCGGCGACGCCCCGCGTGCCGCTCTGACCGCCGCGTCGTCCGCGGTCACCGCGACCCTCGTCGCGCCCGCCACGAGCGCTGCGTCGCTGCGCAAGGTCACCGGCGGCGTCGCCGCACCCGCGAAGGCCGCGATCGACGGCCAGGCCGCCTGGGAGGCGGCCGAGGCCGCCCGCATCGCCGCCGAGCAGGCCGCGGCAGCCGCCGCCGCTCAGCAGGCCGCCGCTGCCGCTGCCGCCCGCGCCTCGACGAAGAGCGCACGTGCCTCGCGGACCACGGCTCCCCGGTCGAGCGCGGGTGCTGCCGCAGGCGCCCCGGCCGCTGCTCCCTCGGGCATCCCCGCGGGGGGCAAGGTGTGCAGCGGCTCGGGTGGTTCGGGGGCCGGTGCCTCCAGTGCCGGAGCCATCGGCGCCGCGATCAACTCCTACCGCGCGAGCCTCGGCCTGCCGCAGCTCTCCGTGTCCACCAGCGGCAGCCTGACGTCGCACGCGATCACCATGGCGAACGCCGGGGGCATCTGGCACTCGGGCAGCGACAACATCGTCGCCTGCGTCAGCAACGGCTCGGCGTCGACGATGGTCTCGGCCTGGTCGAACTCGCCCGGTCACGACGCCCAGATGCGCCGCACCGACGTCTCCAGCATGGCCGTCGGCGGCGCGAGCCTGAACGGCTGGCTGTTCGGCGCCGTCAAGTTCAGCTGATCCGCTCCGCGACGTCCGAGCCAACGGCCGCCCAGGCGACCCCCGGCTTGGGCGTCGCTGCGTCTCCTCGTCGGAGGCAGGTCCGCGCCCGTGCGGGTCAGGGGCCACACGGACGCGGACGTTCAGGGGTGCGCTCGCCGGCGCACTGGCCGGGTCAGCGCAGGGCGTGCTCCAGGTGGTCCGTCGCGAGGTCGAGGTCGGCCTCGGTGATGGTCAGCGGGGGAGCGAGCCGGATGGTCGAGCCGTGGGTGTCCTTGGCCAGCACGCCGCGGGCGAGGAGCCGCTCGCAGAGGTCGCGGCCGTCCACGGGTCCCGACGAGGATCCGGGCACGACGTCGAGCCCCGCCCACAGGCCCGCGCGACGGACGGAGGCGAGCAGGCCGTCGGCGACGAGCCCGTCGAGCCGCTCGCCCCAGCGGGCGCCGAGCGACGCGGCGGAGGCCTGCAGCGAGCCGTCGGACAGGAGGTCGACGACCGCGAGGGCGACGGCGCACGCGAGCGGGTTGCCGCCGAACGTCGACCCGTGGGTGCCGGCGGTCAGCACGCCGAGCATGTCGGACCGGCCGACGACCGCGGAGACCGGCAGCACGCCTCCGCCGAGCGCCTTGCCCAGCGTCACGAGGTCCGGCTTCACGCCCCAGAGCTCGGACGCCAGCGTGGTCCCGGTGCGGCCGAGGCCGGACTGGATCTCGTCGCAGATCAGGAGCACGTCGGCGTCGGTGCACAGGGCACGGACCGCGGGCAGGTAGGACGCGGGCGGGATGACGACGCCCTGCTCGCCCTGGATCGGCTCGATCAGGACGGCGACCGTCGTCTCGTCGATCGCGGCGGCCAGCGCTGCGGCGTCGCCGTACGGGACGATCCGGAAGCCCGGCGTGTACGGGCCGAACCCGCGGCGGGCGTCCTCGTCGGTCGAGAAGGACACGATGGTCGTCGTGCGGCCGTGGAAGTTCCCGTCGGCCACGATGATCGTGGCCCGGCCGTCCGGCACGCCCTTGACGTCGTAGCCCCACTTGCGGGCGGCCTTGATGGCGGTCTCGACGGCCTCGGCGCCCGTGTTCATCGGCAGCACCATCGGGGGCCCGGCGACGAGGGGTCCGACGAGCCCGGCGAGCGCCTCGGCGAACGGCACGAGCAGGTCGTGGTCGAACGCGCGGGACGTCAGCGTGAGCCGGTCGATCTGCGCGTGCGCCGCGGCGACGAGCGCGGGGTGCCGGTGCCCGAAGTTCAGCGCCGAGTACCCGGACAGCAGGTCGAGGTAGGGGCGCCCGTCGACGTCGGTCACCCAGGACCCCAGCCCGTCGACGAGCATGACCGGCAGGGGGTGGTAGTTGTGCGCGAGCACGTCGGACGCCTCGGACGACGTCCGGGAAGGCACGGCCACGGGCGAGACGAGGGTCATCGCGGTGCGCGGATCTCGAGGGTGCAGCACTTGGCGCCGCCGCCGCCCTTGAGCAGCTCGCTCGTGTCGACGGGGATCGCGTTGTAGCCGCGCTCGCGCAGGGCTCCGGCGAGGTCGACGGCACCGGGCGCGACGACGACGTTCTGCCCGTCGGACACGGCGTTGAGGCCGAGCGCGCGGGCGTCGTCGGAGGTCGCGTGGATCGCGTCGGGGAACAGCTGCTCCAGGACGGCCCGCGACCCGGCCGAGAAGGCGGGCGGGTAGTAGGCGATCTGCGGGTCGTCGGCCGAGCTCGACAGGACCGCGAGGGCCGTGTCCAGGTGGTAGTAGTGCGGCGAGACCAGCTCGAGCGAGACGACCGGGCGGCCGAACAGCTCCTGGGCCTCGGCGTGCGCGAGCCGGTCGGTGCGGAACCCGGTGCCGGCCAGGATCAGGTCGCCGACGACGAGCAGGTCGCCCTCGCCCTCGTTGGTCTCGGCGGCGGTGTGCGTGACGTACCCACGATCGGCGAACCACTTCTGGTACGCGGGGCCCTCGGCGGCACGCTCGGCGTAGCGGAAGCGCGCCGAGTAGACGACGCCGTCGACGACTGTCGCGCCGTTCGCGGCGTAGACCATGTCCGGCAGGCCGTCGATCGGGTCGATCGTCTCGACCGTGTGCCCGAGCTCCAGGTAGGTGTCGCGCAGACGTCGCCACTGCTGGACGGCAAGACCGGCGTCGGTGTGCTTGGTCTTGTCCATCCACGGGTTGATCTCGTAGGAGACCGTGTAGTGGACCGGCTCGCACATCAGGTAGTGGCGAGCGGTACGTCCGGGGGCAGTGGGGGGCATGGGTGGCTCCTCGTGGCGTGTCGTTCCCACGAGGGTACGAGCCGGTACGGTCCGACGGCCGGATCTCGGATTGCGCATCTGGGCGCGATCCGTTGCGTTGTCGGAGCAGTCAGTGGTGATCTGTTGCGCGAACCTCGCCCAGAGCGCGCATTAGTGCATATCGGACCATGCCGCCGAGGAACGGACGCATGGCGAGCTCGGTGAGTCGGCGCGGCACCGGTCCCGCCAGCCACACGTGCTCGCTCCACAGGACCCGGCACGACGAGGGACCGGCGGGCACGACCACGATCGACGCGGTGCCCTTGAGCACGTGCCCGGTCTTGGTGAACTCCGCGACGCCGGTACGGGTGTCGGTCGGCGGGTCGTAGCGGTCGATGCGCATGACGTCGGCCAGCCCGAGAGCGCCCCGCCGAGCGAACGGACCGGACACCGCCGTGAACACCGACCCGACCTCGGGCGCGTCCGTCGACAGCCCCACCCGCGTGAGCGGCACCCACCGTCCGTGGTTGCGGGGGTCGGCCACCAGGGCCCACGCGGTCGCGGCATCGACGGGGAACACGCGCACGACGGCGTCGGTGGTCATGACCCCATGGTGGACCCCGGTAGCGTCGGCGGCATGGAGAGCAGGCAGCTGGGGCGTACGGGTCGGTCGGTCGGCGTGGTCGGCCTGGGGTGCTGGCAGCTGGGTGCGGACTGGGGGTCCGTGGACGACGACGTGGCTCTCGGGGTCCTCTCCGCCGCCGTCGACGCGGGCGTGACGTTCCTCGACACCGCCGACGTCTACGGCGACGGCCGCTCCGAACGGCTGATCGGCCGGTTCCGCGCCGAGTCCGGTGCGGCCGCGGCCGGCCTGACCGTCGCGACGAAGATGGGCCGCCGCGCCGACCCGCACACCGCCGACGCCTACACGCTCGACGCCTTCCGCGCCTGGACGGACCGCTCGCGGGCGAACCTCGGTGTCGAGACGCTCGACCTGGTCCAGCTGCACTGCCCGCCGAGCGAGGTCTACCGCCGCGAGTCCACCTATGACGCCCTGGACACCCTCGTGCAGGAGAGGCGGATCGCGGCGTACGGGGTCTCGGTGGAGACCGTCGACGAGGCGCTCGACGCGATCGTCCGGCCGCACGTGGCGACGGTGCAGATCATCCTCAACGTGTTCCGTCGCAAGCCGCTGGAGGAGGTGCTGCCGCTCGCCGTGCGGCACGGCGTCGGCATCATCGCGCGCGTCCCCCTGGCCAGCGGGCTGCTGAGCGGCAAGTACGACGAGCACACGCAGTTCGCCGCCGACGACCACCGCTCGTACAACCGCAACGGCGACGCCTTCGACGTGGGGGAGACGTTCGCCGGCGTGCCGTTCGAGGTCGGTGTCCAGGCCGCGCGCGAGGTGGCGTCGCTGACGCCCCCGGGATCCACGACCGCGCAGCTGGCCCTGCGGTGGGTCGTCGACCAGCCGGGCGTCTCGACGGTGATCCCCGGCGCGCGCAGCCCGGAGCAGGCGCGGGCCAACGCCGCGGCGGCCGAGCAGCCCCGGATCGACGAGGAGACCCTGGACGGGCTGCGCGGCGTGTACGACGGACGGATCAGGCCCCTCGTGCACCAGCGGTGGTGAGCTAGAGGTCCTCGGCCGACGGCGCCGGGGACTGGTCCGGGACGGCGGTCAGGGCGCGGCGGGCCTTGCGACCGCGCAGCCCGGACGGCAGGCGGCGCTGCGCCGGGAGGATCACCGGCACGTCGTCGGGACCCGCGATCTCGAACACGCGCGCGAACTGGGCGGGCGGGGGCCCGAAGGCCTTGCGCGCGCCGTCGATCACCGTGCGCCCGAGCCCGCGGGCACCGGCCACACCGATGACGATGCCGATGCCGAACGGGATGATGCGGCCGATCGCCAAGCCGGTCTGCTTGCCCACCTGCGTGCGGACGAACCGGCGGGTCATGGTGGTGTTCACCTTGCGCACCGTGGCCATCGGCATCCGCGTCAGCAGGGCGCGCGCGACGCTCACCGAGGTCAGCTCGGCCCCGTCGGCGACGATCACGGCCTTGTTCTCGCCGAGGATCGTGGTCAGCAGCAGGGCGGTGCGCCGGTCCGCGTCCTCGACCTCGATGCCGTGCACGGACGCGACGGCCAGCGCGAACGCCGCGGAGGCACCGAAGAACGTGGCGATGTCGCTGGCGGTGAGGGCGAGGGCGACGCCGGTGCCGACCGCGGGCGCCGCTGCGACGGCGCCGACCGCACCGCCGGTGCTCTGCACGACCCGCAGGTACTCCTTCTCGAGCAGCCGGATGATCTGCTCCGGCTTCGCCTCGGGGTTGCGTCGGCGCAGGGACGCCACGTGGGCGTGGATGGTCGAGGACGGGATGGTCACCGCCTTGGCGAGAGCCGCGTCGACGACGCCCGGCATGCGCTCAGCGCTCCCCGGTGACGGTCAGCTGCACGGTCGCGCCGGCCTCGAGCGTGCGCCCGACGGTGCAGTGCGACTCGATCGCGCGGTGCACGACCGTCAGCAGGCGCTCGCGGGCGGTCGCGTCGAGCGCGCTGAGGTCCACGACGAGCTCCTCGAGGAACGCGGGGTAGCGGTCCTCGTCGTCGTCGCTCATGCCCGACACGTTGATGGTCACGTCGACGTCGTCGCCGAGCCGGTGACGCAGCGCCGAGTCGGACGCGAGCCCGCTGCAGCCGGCGAGCGCGATCTTCAGCAGCTCCCCGGGGCTGAACGCGGCCTCGTCGCCGACGCTTCCGATGAGCACCTCGGCGCCCCGCGAGTTCCGCCCGGTGTAGCGGCGCACGCCCGTGCGCTCGACCCACAGCCGGGTCTCGTCGGCGTTGCTCGTCACGTCGGGCGCCCCCTGAGGCGCTGCCTGCTCCGTCGTCATCCCGCGATCCTGCCATGCGTCGCGCGATCGGGCCGAAGTTGCGCAGCGACTACGGATGGGGGCGCCCAGGGCTGCTGGTTAGGCTGCACCCGCGGTCGCCCCTGACCGCTCGCAGGGTGGAGGTCCGTGCGTGGTGTCGCTCGTGAGGCGCTCGGCAAGCCTCGGCGTGCTCGCGGTCGTCGTGGCGCTCGTCGTCTCGGGGTGCTCGTTCTTCGACCGGAACGACGACAAGGCGACCTCGACCTCCGTGTTCGACGTCAAGATCGGCGACTGCTTCCTCGCACCCGAGGAGATCACGGTCGAGCTGACCGACCTGAACCGCGTGACGTGCGAGACGCCGCACCAGCAGGAGTCGTACGCGCTGCTCACCTACACCGACCCGGGCACCGACAAGACGCCCGACACCTTCCCCGGCGACGCCGCGCTGAAGTCGTTCGCCGACGGCTCGTGCGCCGAGGAGTTCCAGGGCTACGTGGGCGTCGACTACCGCGACTCGAGCCTGTTCTTCACGTACCTGGTGCCGTCGGCGCGCAGCTGGCAGCAGGACAGCGACTCGACGGTGATCTGCTTCGTCACCACCACCGGCCAGACGCTCACGAAGTCCGTCGCCGACTCCGGCATGTAGCGAGGGGGAACCATGGGCAAGCCCGCCGCGGTCGCGACCGCGACCCTGCAGTGCAGCTTCGGGCTGGCACCGTCCACGCTCAACGTCATCCCGATCAGCCGTGTGCTGATCGAGGGCAAGCCGGCGGCGACGATCACCGACATCCTGCCGGGGGCCAACATCCCGCCCTTCGGCATGTGCACCAGCCTGGCCAACCCGACCGTGGCGGCGGCGACGGCGGCGGCCCTCGGGGTGCTGACGCCGATGCCGTGCATGCCGACCGTCGTCGCACCGTGGGCGCCGCCGGCGGCCCAGACGCTGATCGGCGGAAAACCGGCGCTCACCATGGGCGCGATGTGCAACTGCGCCTTCGGCGGGGTGATCCAGATCCTCAACCCGGGGGCCATGAAGACCCTCGAGGGCTGACCCCCGCACACGCACAGGATCAACATCGGTAGCGATTACCGATGCTCCCCGCAGGCCGCCCTGCATAGCCTGCGGATGTCCTGCCGGTATCCGGGCGCAGGGTCGCGCGCGCGAGAGCACGTGGGCGTGAACCGGTTCCTGCACGCCCGATACCCGCAATCGCTCGAGGAGGCAGTGCGTGCTGATCCCAGCGGTCGAGGACGGTCTGGAGAAGCTCCTGCGCAGCACGCTCCCGCTGCCGGTCGAGCAGGGGGACATCTCGTTCGACTCGCCCAGCACCACGTGGTCGGCGCAGGTCAACCGCCTGACCGTCAACCTCTTCCTGTACGGGGTCTCGCGCAGCAGCCAGCCGAACCGTGGTCCCGCGCTGCGGACGAACGCCGCAGGGGTCGCCGAGCGACGTCATGCTCTGCCGATGGTCGAGCTGTCGTACATGGTCAGCGCGTGGGCCGGTTCGACCCGTGACGAGCACCTGCTGCTCGGTGACGCGCTGACCCGCCTGCTCGCGCACCAGGTCCTGCCCGCCCAGCACGCCTCCCCGGCCCTGCAGTCCTCGGTCCAGCTCTCGCTCGCCGAGGACGAGAAGGTGCGGCCGCGCGACGTCTGGGGCGGCCTGGGCGGGACGCTCAAGGCCTCGTTCACGCTCCTGGTGACCGTCGCGGCGGACGCCTACGACTGGGAGACCGAGGCACCGCAGGTCACCTCCGTCGTCGGCACGGCCGTCCCCATGCCGGCGGGCCTGCGTCCGTGAGAGTCAGCAGCACGGTCGAGCGGCTCGACGTGCCGCCCGGCGGGAGCGGCGTCGTGCCCCTCGAGGTCATCAACACCTCGGCCGTCATCGAGTCGCTCTCGGTCCGGGTGATCGGGCTTCCCGACGACCTCTTCCGCTCCGAGCCGACCGCGCTCGCCCTGTTCCCGGAGGCGTCCGGGGCGCTGACCATGACGCTCGCGCTGCCGGAGGCGTTCCCCGCCGGCACCTACCCCGTGACGCTGGTGATCACCGGCAGCGCGCCGGGTGCGACCGAGGCGTTCCACGACCTCGACCTCGTCGTTCCGCCGCACCCCCACCTCGCGCTCACGGCGACGCCGTCGCGCGTGCGCACGCGAGGCCGCGCGGCGTTCACGGTCGACGTTCGCAACGACGGGAACGTGCCGCTCGACGTCGCCCTGCGGGCGGTCGACAGCGACCGCACGCTGCGCACCACCCTGACCCCGTCGACGCTCTCGGTGGTGCCGGGTGCGTCCACGTCCAGCACCGTCCTGGTCAAGGGGCCGCGCCAGCTGCTCGGCTCGGACCGCGACCGGCCGCTCAAGGTCGCCGCGCTGGCCACGGACACGCAGGCCGAGGTCGAGCTCGTCCTGCGGCAGCGCTCGACGATCAGCCGCGGGCTGCTCACCGCGCTGATCCTGCTCGCGATCCTGGCCGCCTGGGCGCTCGCGTTCCTGCTCGGCATGCAGCAGGTGTTCGGCACGGACCCGTTCACCAAGGTCGCGCCGGCGTCGTTCTTCGCGGCCACCGTCAGCGAGGACGGGACGACCGGGACCGACGAGAGCCCCAACGGTCCGCCCGCGGGCGCGCTGGCCAAGGACGGGCCGGTGCCGGCCGGCGTCGGCGCGACGATCACGGGCGTGGTCACGGGTGCGTCCGACGACCAGGGCGTCGGACGGATCACGGTCGACGCGCTGCGCGAGTCGCCGACCGAGGGGCTCGTCGTGGTCTCGTCGGCGGCGACGCAGGCCGACGGCACCTACTCGATGGCGGGCGTGTTCCCTGGCAGCTACATCATCCGGGTCAGCGCCGACGGCTACGAGACCGCGTACTACGGCGGCTCGACGACCCCGCAGGGCTCCACGCCGGTCAGCGCGCCCGCCCAGCAGGTGAAGGCCGGCGTGAACATGCCGATCACCGGGCTGCCGGCGTCGATCAACGGGAACGTGGACACGGGCGAGGCGCCCGGCGTCGTCGCGGTCACGGTGACCGCGAAGCCGGCGTGGGACGGCGCGGACCCCGCGACGGTCTACACGACGACGGCCGACGCCTCCGGCGCGTACGTGTTCAGCGGCCTGCCCGCGCCGGGCACCTACGAGCTCAGCTTCGTCGCCGAGGGGTACCAGCCCTCCACGGTCACCGAGCGCGTGCTCGGTGGGCAGAACCGGTTCTCTCTCGACGTGCGGCTCGGTGCAGGCACGGGGCAGATCTCGGGGATGGTCACCGACGGCCGCAGCCCGCTCGGCGGCGTGCAGGTGAGCACGACCTCGAACGGCAAGGAGCTCGTCGTCGGCACCCCGACCGTCGGGCAGGTGGGCCAGTTCGTGCTGCCGAACCTGCCGACCCCGGCCACCTACGTCCTGACGTTCACCAAGGTCGGCTTCAGCACCCGCACCGTGGTGGTGGACCTGCGCGCCGGGGAGATCCGCGGCGACCTGAACATCGTCATGTCCGGCGGCGCCGGCGTGGTGACGGGCACGGTGCTGGACTCCTCGGGCGCCGGGCTGGGAGGCGTCACCGTCACCGCCGGCGGTTCCGCGACCACGCTCAGCACCACCACCCTGACCTCCGGAGCGGTCGGCACGTTCACGCTCACGGGCCTGAACCCCGGGTCGGTCACGTTGACGTTCAGCAAGACCGGCTACACGCCGGCGAGCGTGCCGGTGACGCTCACCGAGTCCGGACCGACCGCACCCGTGACGGTCACGCTGTCGTCGGCGCTCGGGTCGGTGACGGGTCGGGTGACCGACCAGAACGGCGTGGGCGTGGCCTCGGCGACCGTCCAGGCGACCGACGGCGTGATCACGCGGTCGACCACCTCGACCGCGGCAGGTCCGCTCGGCGCGGGCACGTACCTGCTGGCCGACCTGCCGGCCGGCACGTACACACTCTCGGTGACGACGGGCGGTGCGGTCGTCTCGACGGCCGTGGTGACCATCAGGTCGGGTGCCGTCGCGACCCAGGACCTGCCGATCGGCGGTCCCTGACCCATGCGCCTGAACGTCGAGCCCCAGCGCGCGACCGCGACCCCCGGCATCCCGACCCTGCTGGGCGTCGTGGTCACCAACGCGTCCGACGTCATCGCCGGGTACGTGCTGCGGGTGCTGGGCGCGGACCCGTCGTGGGTGGAGATCGAGGACCCGTCGCCGCGCCTGTTCCCCGGCGAGTCGGTGTCGGTCGCCGTGATGATCACGCTGCCGGTCGGGGTGCCGGCGGGCGAGCGGCGCGTGGCCATCCAGGTGCGCGACGTCACCGACGAGGCGGCGATCGCCATCGAGGACGTCACGCTCGACGTCCCCGCGCAGCCGCGGACCTCGGTGAAGCTCGAACCGACCACCGTCACCGCCGGCAAGGCCGCCGCGTTCACGGTGCTCGTCCTCAACGAGGGAAACACCGTCCAGCACGGCAGCCTCGTCGCCAGCGACCCCGAGGCCAAGACCACCTACACGTTCGCCCCGCCCACGTTCAGCCTGTCGCCCGGCGAGAGCGCGTCGGTCGCGCTGGAGACGTCGGCGAAGCGCCCGTGGGTCGGCGACCCGATCCTGCGGCCGTTCGAGCTGCGCGTCGACAGCACCGCGACGCCGGCGTCGCCGGAGGCACCGCCGGCCGCCGCGGGCGTCTTCATCCAGAAGTCCCGGCTCTCGCGCGGGCTGCTCGGCCTGCTCGGCCTGCTGCTCGCGCTCACGCTCTTCGCGGTGATCATCACCCTGGCGCTCAGCTCGGTGGTCGGCCGCTCGGCCGCGGACCGCGACCTCGCGCTGCAGGTGGCGCAGGCCCGGCAGGCCGCGGCGCAGACGGGCACCAGCGCGATCAGCGGCACGGTGATCGACCTGTCGACCGGCGCGCCCGTGCCCAACGTCAGCGTCGCCCTGTTCACCTCGGACGACCCGTCGGACCCGTTCGTCACCACCGCGACCGTGAACGACGGGACGTTCTCGATCCTGCGCCTCCCGGCGGGGGAGTACACGCTGCGCGTCACCGGCGCCGGCCTGACGGAGGTCTGGTACGCCGCGTCGGCCACCCAGGCGGACGCGACGGCGATCACCGTGACCGCGGGCCAGACCGTCTCCGGGCTCACCGTCGTCGTCGGTGGCGTGCCTGCGACGATCGCGGGGACCGTGGTCGGCGACGACGTCGCGGGCGCGACGCTGACCGTCGAGATGCCGCTCGACAGCCCGCCGCTCGCCGGTTCGGTGACGCCCGAGCCCGACGAGGCCCCGCCGCCCGTCGGCTCGGGTGCCGTGGTTCGCACCGTCCCCATCGGGGCCGACGGGACGTTCCAGGTCGAGGGTCTGCCGTCGCCGGCGCTCTACGACCTGGTCGTCTCCAAGGCCGGGTTCGCCAGCACGGTCCAGCGCGTGGACGTCGGCGCCGGTGAGGACCGCACCGGTGTCGTGCTGTCGCTGCTGACCGGCGACGGGTCGATCGCCGGGACGGTCTCCGGGTTCGACGGGCCCGTGGGCGGCGCGACCGTCGTCGCGACGACCGGGCAGATCACGGTCGAGACCGTCTCCCTCACGCAGGACGCGGTGGGCTCGTTCGTGCTGCGCGGGCTGCCGACGCCCGGCACCTACACGGTCGTCGTGTCGGCCGACGGCTACTCGCCCGCGACGCTCAACCTCACGCTCACCGCCGCGCAGCAGCTCACCGGGGTCTCCGTGGTGCTCGGTCGTGACCAGGCGACCCTGGCGGGTCAGGTCTCGGTCCCGGGCGGCAACCCGGCCGGCGTCACGGTGACGGTCACCGACGGTGCGGTCACTGCCCAGACCGTCACCCAGTCCACGGCGCCGGCGGGGCACTGGGAGGTCACGGGCCTGCGCGTGCCGAGCACCTACACGGTCACGTTCTCGCGCGCCGACCTCGAGTCGCAGGTGCTCTCGGTGGGTGTCGACGGGTTCGGCAACGTGACGTCCGGGGCGCCGAGCGCGACCCAGGTCAACGCGACCATGCGGGCCGCCGACGCGAGCATCTCGGGCGTCGTCAGCCAGGCCGGCACCACCGGCACGGCCGTCCCCGTCGGCAACGTCACCGTGACCGTCAGCTCCGGGATCACGCAGCGCACGGTGACCACCGCGTCGACGCCCACGTCGCAGGTGGGCCGGTACATCGTCGAGGCCCTGCCGCCCGGGACGTACACGGTGACCTTCTCGCGCGCCGGCACGAGGCCGACGTCGACGATCGTGATCCTGTCCGCGTCGCAGGACAAGATCCTCAGCCCGGTGCTCGTGGCGCCGGCGCGGATCTTCGGCCGGGTGACGACGAACCAGGAGGTCCCTGCCGCCGGGCGCACCGTCGCGCTGTACCTCGCCTCGCAGTACGGGACGGCCGCGCCGCCCGTCGCGACGACCACGACCGACGAGGAGGGGCTGTACCAGCTGGACGACGTGGACGCCCCCGAGCACTACATCCTCGAGGTCCGCAGCTCGCCCAACGGGTCGGTCCTCGTGACGTCCCCGCCCGTGACGATCGCGGCGAGCGAGCAGCTCGAGGTCACCCTCGACATCACGCCACCCTGACAGCCGCAGATTCACAGGTCACGAACTGACCTCGAACCTCAGCCCGGGCCCGTGACAGGCCGACAACCATCAAGAACCCTCGAAAGGACCCGGCCGTGGCCGTCGCCCCGCAACGCACCGCGCAGGGCTCGCCGAGCGTGCTCGTCGAGCCGGGCTCGCACGCGTCCGCCGGACAGGCCGCCGTCCTGCGGGTGCACGCGCGCAACATCTCCGGAACGACGCAGGACTTCACCGTCTCGGCCGTCGGTCTCGAGGGGTCCTGGCTGCCCATCCCGGTCGCCGTCCCGAACGTCCCCGCGGACGCGACCGCCACCGTCGAGCTGACGCTCACGCCGCCCGTCGGTGCCGCCGCCGGTGACTACCCCTTCGTCGTCACGGTCGAGGCGCGCCACGCGCCCGGTGTCCCGGCGGCCACCACGCTCGCGGACGGCTCGCTGCGCGTCGACGGCGTCAGCGACCTGGTCCTGACCGTCGAGCCGGCCGACTCCCAGGCGCTGCGGCGCCGCAAGGTCCAGGTCGTCCTGGCCAACACCGGCGACCAGCCCGTCCGCGTCCGCCTCGACGCCACGTCCGACCCCGAGCTCGACGTCGACCTCGGCGACGGCGACCTCGACATCGGGCCGCACCAGACCGTCCGCATCCCCGGCAGCGTGCGGGCCAGGCGCCCGAAGTTCGTCGGACACGCGCGCCGGACCGCGTTCCACGTCACCGCGACCGGGGCCCGGGCGCCCCAGCGGTTCGACGGGACCGTGTCGCTGCGCGCCGTGCTCACGCCCGCGCTGCTGCGCTTCGTCGCCGTGACGATGGTGGCCGTGCTGTGGATCGCCGGCGTCCTGGCCGTGCTGCCGTGGGTGTCGGACCAGTTCTCGTCGGACAAGAGCGACAAGACCGCGACCGCCCCGAGCCAGCCGCCGACGACGGGCACGGACGGTACCCAGGGCGGGGGCGGGACCCAGGGCGACGGCGACGGCGACGCTGGGACGGCGCCCGGGACCGGTGACGCCGACGCGGCTCCGGGCGTCCGGGTCTCCGGCATCGTGACCGGCTCGGCCCCGGCCGGCGTCACGGTCGCCGTCCAGCCGGCGTCCGCCCTGGCAGCGCCTCCGGCGGACGACACGACGACCCCGCCGTCGACGGCCTCGGGCCTGGAGGGTTCGGTGGCGACGCTCGTGCACCCGGAGCGTGCACTGGCCGCCGCACTGGCGGACCGGGTGGTCGCCAAGAAGGAGCCGTCCAGCGCCGGCAAGGTCCTGGGCACCAGCCTGCCCGTCGAGCGCACGGACGAGATCTCCCAGCGCCGCAGCACGACCACCCAGGAGGACGGCACGTGGGCGTTCGCCGACCTGTCGCCCACCGCGCGCTACCTGATCGTGCTGGCCAAGCCCGGCTTCCAGACGCAGCGGTTCCTCGTCACGGGCGCCCAGGCCGCGGCCGCGTCGATGAAGGTCGCGATGGTCCCGGGCAAGGGCACCATGTCCGGCCTGATCAGCGGCCCGTCGGGCGCCGTCGGCGGCGTCGAGGTGACCCTGTCCGACGGGACCACGACCGTCACCACACGCAGCGCGACGAGCGGACGGGTCGGCTACTGGGAGGTCGACGGCCTCTCGACCCCGAGCACCTACCTGGTCACGGCGAGCGGCGAAAAGCTCGGCGCGGAGTCGGCACTGGTGACCCTCGGCGCGGCGGCCACACGCACGGTCAACCTGGCCCTGCGACCCGGGGTCGCCACGCTGTCCGGGACGGTCCGCGGTATCGACTCGCTCGGCGGGTTCGGCGGGCTGGGCGGGCTGACCGTCACCGCGACCGCCGGGGAGAACACGCGCACCGCGACGACCGTCACCGGTGACCGCGCCGGGACGTTCGTCCTGCCGGACCTGCCCGTCCCGGCGTCGTACACGCTGACGATCTCGGGCGACGGCTACGCCACCCAGACGCGGCAGATCGACCTCACGTCCGCCGGCGTCTCCCCGCTCGACATCTCGATGACCAGCACCGGCGGCACGGTCCAGGGCACGGTGACCGAGCCGGACGGCACGGGCGTGGCCGGGGCCGGGCTCGTCCTGGACGGACCGGCAGGGACCTACAAGACGATGTCCGCGTCCGACGCCACGGGCACGTTCCGGTTCAGCGGGATCGCGCCCGGCCAGTACGTGCTCACGGCCGTGGTGTTCGCGCACGACCCCGCGTCCACCCAGGTCGCCGTCGTCAGCGGCGGCTCGGCGACGGCGGACCTCGTCCTCGTCCCGACGCCGGGCGGTGGCCTCACCGCCACGTCGTTCATCCGCGGCGGGGTGCGCGACGCGTCGACCGGCGGTCAGATCACCTGCCCGAACATCTTCCCCGGCGAGACCTGTGAGGTCACGGTCACGGGCGTCACCAAGGACGAGACGGGCACGACGACCCCCATCGAGGTGCGCGCCGACCCGGACACCGACTACCAGTTCCCCAACCCGGCGCTCTCGTCGGGCCTCCTGCCCGGCCTCTACCGCCTCACGATCGCCGCCCCGGGCTACGAACCCGGGCACGTCAACGTCACCGTGCCCATGGGGCAGGTGGTCGAGGCCACGACCGTCGCGCTCGAGCAGTCCCCGTCCGTCGTCGGCACGGTCCAGGCGCATGTCGGCGCGGTGCCGAGCACCACCTGCGTGATCGCCGTGCCCGGACCGGGATCGACCCGGCCGACCGCTCCGTGCGGGCCCGACCCGGCCGATGCGACCCGGTGCGTCGTCACTGGTGCCGCGTGCAGCTTCATCGGGATCAACGGGTCCTACAGCGTCAACCGACTGACCTCCGGCACCTACGACGTCTGGGTCGTCCCGCCGGCGAACAGCGAGTACATCGCACCCGAGCGCGGGACGGTCGCGCTGGTGCCGGGGTCGTCGCGACGGTTCGACGCGATCCTCGACCGGCTCGGTGTGCTGTCGGTGACCGTGATGCGCTCCGACGGCACGTCGCAGGTCCTGCCGGAGCAGAACGCGACGATCGTCACCAGCCCGGCCGCGCAGCTGACCCCACCGACACCGCCGACGACGAACGCGAGCGGGCTGGCACAGGTGCGTGGGTTGGCGCAGGGCGTCTACACCGTCACGGCCAATCCCTCGAACGGCAGCCCGGGCGCCTCCCTCGCCAACATCACGGTCGGGCTGAACCAGGAGGTCTCCGCTCAGCTCGTCATCACCACGCCGGTCTCCAACGTGGCCGGACGCGTCGTGAGCCAGCTGTCGTCGGGCGTCTCGTCGCCCGTCGGCGGAGCGCACGTCGAGGTCACGGGGACCACCGGGTTCAACGGGCTCTCGCCGCTGCGGACCACGAGCACGCCGCCCGCGACGACGACGAGCAACGGCGACTTCACGGTCTGCACCACGACGACGGGCTGCCCGACCGACGGCTCGGCGACCAACCTCGCGCTCGTCGAGGCGCGGGTCGACGTGCGCGTGACCGCGAACGGCTACCAGGCGTACTCGGCCACCGACGTGCCGACCAGCGCGCTGCAGACGATCACGCTGTCGCCGCTGGGCACGTCGTTCAAGGGCTCGGTCGCCTTCGACCCGACCCTGAGCCTGGCCGACACCACGACGACGCTCGACAAGGTGCGCTTCGACGTCCGCGCCGCACCGCCCGGCGTCGGGCAGCTGTCGCTGACCGCACGGATGGTCGGCACCGTCCCGACGGTCGTGTGGTCCGACTCCGCCCAAGGCACCGACCCCGCGCTCAACGGCGCCCGGCTCATCCGCCCCGGCTCGTACACGGTGGCCGCCTCCCTGCCCGGCTACGACACCGCGGAGATCTCCTTCGTCGTCCAGCCCGGCCAGGCCATGGACCCGATCACGTTCACGTTGAAGCGGTTCGGCTTCCTGCGGGTGTCCGCGATCACCGCGCAGGACTTCACGACCCCCGTCCAGGGCACGATCATGACGATCACTCTCCAGGGCGGCGTGACGCAGCGCATCGAGGCCCACCCGGGCGACAGCTTCGTCGACTTCGGCGACCTGCCCACCGGGTCGTACCCCATCGACGTGCGAGCCCCCGGGTATCGCGCGCTGACCTCGTCGGTGAACGTCTCACCCGGGCAGACCGCGGTCCAGGCGCAGCAGGTGCCGATGGTCAAGCTCGGCGCCCTCAACGGCATCGTCGAGTCGCAGCTGACCGCGGGCTGGACCGAGGCGCTGCCGGGGGCGTCGGTCACCGCGACCCGCAACGGGCAGTCGTTCCCCGCGACGACCGGCGCCGACGGCTCCTACCGGATCACCGGCACGACCGTGAACGACGGGCTCGTCGGCGGCACGTGGAGCATCACGACGACCGCGCCGGGCCACGCGAACGGCACCGGCTCGGCCACCGTCCCGGATCCGGACTTCACGAACCCGGCCTCGCTCGAGGTCCCGGTGGCGCCGATCCAGATGGTCGCGCAGAAGGGCGCGCTGCGGGTGTTCGCGGTCGCCGGGGCCAACCCCGTCAACGGCCTGACCATGCAGATCACCTACCGCGACGCGCTGAACAACGTCACCCTGGCGCCGAGCTGCGTGCCCGGGAGCACGGCCGGCGGCTGCCCGGGCACCGACGGTCTCTACGAGTTCAACGACGTCCTGCCGCTGACGTACAACCTGAACATCTCGGGTGGCGCCTACTCCCCGCTCACGCTCCCGGTGGCGGTCGCCCCCGGCGAGACCAAGTCGGTCACCGTCCCGATCACGACGCCCGCCGGCTCGATCCAGGGAGTCGTCCTGCACCAGGCCGCGGGCGGCGGCACGACCCCCGTCACGGGCGCGACGGTGACGCTCACGCCGGCCAGCGGCACGGCCGTGACGAACGTGTCCGACGCCAACGGGCAGTACAAGTTCCCGTCCGTCGTCCCCGGCAGCTACACCCTGTCGACGACGGACAACGGCCTCGGGGCCACGCGCACCGTCACCGTCCTGCCTGGTCAGGGTCTCGTCGTCGACCTCGTGCTGCAGGACGTCACGCGGCAGGTCGTCGTGACGGTGACGTCGGCCAACGGCACCGACCTCTCCGGCGCGCTCGTCGCTCTGACCGGTGGCACCGCTCCGCCCGCAGCCCAGCCGGTGGTCCGCACCGCGGCCGGCGCGAACACCTTCCGCACGACGTTCAACCAGGTGGCGGCCGGCACCTGGGGGATCACGGTGTCCGGTCCGTCGGGCCACCTGGGCTCCACCACCGGGTCGGTGAACGTGCCCTCGACCGGTACGGGCGCCGTGAACGCCGCGGTGACGGTCACCGAGACCCAGATCGCCCTGCGCGCGACGACGTCCGCCACCGGCGCACCGACGACGGTGACCGCCACCGTCACGCAGGGTGGAGCGGGCACGGATGTCGTCGTGTTCGTCGGTGGCGGCGACTCCGTGGTCTTCGTGCCTGCCACGGGTGCGACGGTCACGGGCGCGACGACGGGCGGCTTCTCGGTGAACGTCTCCGGGGGTGCGGTCGCCTCGGGGGCCACCTACCAGCTGGTCACGCTCGACGTCGCGGGCCGCGGCAGTGCCACGTCCGCCTCCCCGGCGAACCAGACCGTGAGCACGGGTGCCACGGTCTCGGTGACGACGCAGGTGACGGCCACGGGCAGCAACCCGAACGTCGGGACCGTGCAGCTGCAGCGCCGGACGTCCACCGGTCCCGACGTGTGGACGGACGTCGGCTCGTCAGCGACCGCCACGGGCAGCAACCAGACGCTGACCGCCGTGGCCGACGCAGCGTGGGGTACCGGCGCCGTGACGTTGCGCGTGACCTACTCGGGGGGTGGCGTCTGGGGCCCGTCGACCAGCGGGAACATCACCGTCACGGTGCAGACGCCCACGACCACCACCGTGGCGTTCGCCGCCAACGTGCTGACCGCGACGGTCACCCCCACGGCGGCGACCGGGACGGTCGCGTTCTTCACCGGGACAAACACGCCGATCGGGGGCTGCGGGAACGTGGCCGTCAGCGGCGGTACGGCGACGTGCACCTGGACCGCGCCGACCGGCACGACCTCGGTGCACGCGAACCTGAACGGCTCCGGCGTCTACGCCGACTCGAACAGCGCGAACATCAGCGTCGTCGTGCCGTGACACCCGGCGGTCGGGACCTCAGACCATCCAGACGAACATCAGGGTGAGCCCGACCGAGACGATGGCCGTGCAGAGCACGACGAGCCACGTCGGCGGGTGATCGCAGGGCTCCGTGACCGTCTGCGTGATGATCACCGGCGCGGGCACCGGCTCCGGGAGCGGTGGCTCGGGGGGCGGCGGAGGCGGGTCCATGAGGGAGCCGCAGCGGACGCAGTTGCGGGCGCCGGGCACGTTGAGCTCGGCGCACGCCGGGCAGGCGAGCGTCGCGGAGAGCGCGTTGCCGGAGGCGCCGGGGGCGCGGCGCAGGGCGTCGTCCGACGAGCCGTCCCCGAGACCGGCGCCCGACGACGGACGGGCCCAGAACAGCGGGTAGTCGCACGTCGGGCAGAAGTCGCTGGCGAGGCGGCGGTCGGCGTGGACGGCCGAGACGGTGCCGCACTCGGGGCACGCGAGGACGAGCGAGTCGGACGGGTCGCCCGCCTGCGTCCCGGCCGGCTGTCCGAGCACATCCGTCATGACGCCACTCCCTCGGCGATGCGTTCGGGCAGGGGCCACGCGCGGCGCTCCCCGACCCAGATCTCAGCGTGCACGTGCGCCGGCACCTCGTCCAGCACCAGGCGGAGGAAGTCGGTCTCCTCCAGCAGCCCGGTGGACTGTACCTCCATGACCACCCACGCAGGGCCGACCGGCGCGGTGCCGCGCTCGAAGACGCCGCCACCCTCGCTGACCGTCACGGGGCCGCCCGAGAACAGCTCGAGCAGCAGGCGCAGGCCCTTGGTCGTCCCGCGCCACTGCAGCGTGGCCCCGGCGGTCGCGAGGATCCGCCGCTGCACGGGGTCGGAGAACGAGTCGTCGATGCCGGACAGGCCGAGCCACTGCGACATCCAGCGGACCATGGCCAGCGGGGTGATCGTGCGGTCGGCCAGGTAGGGCAGGTTGTCGGCGTGCGCCAGCAGCGTGCCGGCCTGCTCCTGGAAGATGCGCACGAACCGCACGAAGAAGTCCTCCGTGAGCATGCCGGCCGGGAGCTGGTTGAGCAGCCAGTCGTCGTGCCGGCTCATGCCGGGTTCCTCAGGGTCGTACGCCTCATCGCACGACCACCTTGTGGTCCGCCGACAGGAACAGGGCGTACTTGGCCAGCGGGATGGACTCGCGCCCGCCGCCGATGCGTCGCCCGGTGCGCAGGTCGTACTCGAACAGCTGGAGCTCGTCGACGGCCAGGACGCCCTCGACGGCCTCGATCACCTGGGTCACGGCGCCCGACGTCAGGGACGCGTCGAACGGCCAGCCGGCACCGTCGGCGCCGCCGGTCAGCGGGTGCACGTACCGGGTCAGCTGGTCGACCACGCGCTGGCGGACCATCGCGGCGGGGCGTCCGGGCAGCGTCCGGATCAGCGCGGCGACGCTCACGCCCTGGTAGAACGGCGTGCCGAGCTCGAGCGGCACGCCGACCATCCGGCGCTCGTTGAGGGCCTTCTTCACCGCGTCGAACAGCTCGGGCTGGAGCGCGAAGTCGTCGAGCTTGTGCGTGCGCGGGTCGGAGCGCAGCGCGGGCACGACGAGGACGCGGACCACCGACGAGCCCGTCTGGGTCGCGGGCAGGCAGCGGGCGCGGGCGACCTCGATGGACGCCTGCCGGGCGATCGCCTCGAAGTCCGACGCGGTCACGGCGCGCTGGCCGGTGCGCAGGGTCAGCGGGCCGCGGACCTTGGCCTCGGCGGCGGTCTCGGCGTCGACACCGCCCTTGGCCGGCACCAGGTTGGTGACGGACGCGATGAACGGGAGCGCGGTGCGCAGCGCCGTCAGCGTGCGCACGCCCACGTTCCCCGAGTTCCCGCCGCCCGTGCGGTACCCGGACACCCGGATCTCGGCCCCGTCGCGCGGGATCGCGCCGTGCTGGCGCAGCGTGCCGGAGGGGTGCCGGATCGTCGGCCCGAACCGCACCTCGCCGGTGTTCGAGTCCCAGACGACGTGCAGGTCGTTCTCTCCGGACGCGGAGAAGTCCGGGACCTCGGTCCAGATCTGCGTGCCGCGACGGTCGACGACGAACACGTGCTCGTCGCCACGCCGCTCGGCCACGGGCGCGACCGACACCTGGAAGGTCTGCCCGGCGACGCCCGTGGAGCGGCCCAGCATCTCGGCGGGCTCGGCGCGGGCGTGCTCGGCGGGCACGGTGATGCCGATGGCGTGCAGCGCGATGGACGCGATCCGCGGCGACGCCTGGTAGGTCGGCTGACCCGGCTGGGGCCGCAACAGCTTGACGCGCAGCCAGTGCGCGAGCGTGCCGCCGAGCATGAGCGGCTCGTGCTGCTCGGGCACCAGGAGCACCACCGAGCCGGGCTTGTTCAGGCCGCCGGTGCCGTCGGACTCGACGAGCGCGCGGACCCAGGCGGCCCCGTTCCACGCCTCCCAGACGATCGGCGCGTTCAGCGGGTCGACGCCGATGCCCTCGGCGCGCGCCGCGAGGTCGAGGCGCACCGCATAGCCGGCGAGGGACTCACGGGTGCCCAAGTAGAGCGCGTCGCCCTCCACCAGCGGGTCGGACGGGAAGCACTTCGCCGACTGGCCGGGGAGCGTCAGGTCGTCCCAGACGTCGTTCGTCGCGACGAGCTCGGCGTCGGACGTGTAGGCCGCGACGAGCTTCGGGGGGCCGACGACACCCTCGGCCGACGTGCTGAACACGATGGCGTCGGCGTCGCCGAGCGCCGTGGACACCTCGGTGCCGGTGGGCACGCGCACGATGCGCTCGGCCGGTGCGGACAGCCAGAACGTGAGGTCGGTGTGCGCCACGGCCGGCGGGAAGGGCTCGATGCCCACCAGGTTGAGGAACTCGACGTACATGCGGTCGGGCACCTGGTTCACGCGGTACAGCACCATCTCGCTGACCCAGGCGAAAAGCTCGATCAGCGCGACGCCGGGGTCGGAGACGTTGTGGTTGGTCCACTCCGGCGTGAACCGGGGGATCAGGCGCTTGGTCTCGTCGACGATGTCCTGGAAGGTGCGGTCGTCGAGGTTCGGCGGGTCGAGCGGCATCAGACGTCCTCGCGGGGGATCACGTAGAAGGGGTAGACCAGGTTGCGCCGGTCGTTGGTCGCGCGGATCCGGTAGGCGATGCCGATCCGGACCAGGCCGGAGCTGGTGTCGTCCTGCACGGGCGTCACCTCGTCGACCTCGATCCGCGGCTCCCACTGCGCGAGCGCGTCGCGCACGGCCTGGCTGATCAGGCCGATCAGGTTGGCGTTGACGGGTTCGAACAGCAGGTCCCAGATGCGGCAGCCGAACTGCGGTCGCATGAGCCGCTCGCCGGGCGCCGTGAGCAGGACCATGCGGATCGAGTCCTCCAGGTCACCGCCCTGGGCCGTGAGTGCGATGGAGCCCGTGTGGTCCACTCCCATCGGCCAGGCGAAGCCTCGGCCGACGAAGTCCGGCGTCTGCGCGCCGGTGGTGGTGACCTCGCTCAATTGATCTTCACCATCGCCCCCTTGACCTCCAGGACGCCGCTCGCCTCGACCGTCGCCATCCCGGTGCCCTTGAGCGAGGCTTGCGTGCCCTGCAGCTTGAGCCCGGTGGTCGCGGTCGCCTCGACGTCCGCGCCGCTGATCGCGACCTTCGTCGTGGCCTTGATCGTGATCTTGGTGGCGTCGATCGTGATGGCGCCGTTGCCGTCGAACTCGATGGACGACGACCCCACGGCGATCTTCAGCGGGACGCCGGCGGGAACCTTGAGGTCGGCGCGGTCCTTGCCGATCCGCAGCGAGTGCTCGAGCCCGGCCAGGGCCAGCTGCACGTGCTGGGTGGCGGGCGTCGTGCCGTCGCTCATGGTCAGCGTGTGCCCGAGGCGCGACGTCAGGGCGCGGGTCACCACGGCGCCGTTGGCGTCGACGGCGCCCGCCGTCGGCGTCGTCGACTTGTTGCCGTAGAGGCCCCCGAGCACCACCGGGCGCGTGACGTCGTCGTCCTCGAAGCCGATGAGCACCTCGTCGCCGACCTCGGGGATGACGACCTGGCCGCGGTTCGCGCCCGCGCCGATGGCGAGCACGCGCGCCCACGCGCTGGAGAGCTGGTCGGACGCGGTGCTCAGCGAGACGCGCACGCGGCCGACGCCGTCCGGGTCCTTGACGTTGTCGACGATCCCGACGGCGAGCCCGCTGCGCCGGAAGCTCGACACGGGCGAGGACTTCTCCCACGGGTCCGACAGCTGCACCGGGTCGCGGTCGCCGGCGACGAACCGCGAGACGGCGTTGCCGTCCATCCACGTGTTGTCGACCTCGCGGATGTAGTAGTTCCCGTTCGACGGGCCGGCGCCGTTGACCGTCAGCCGGCCCCCGGGGACGAGCAGGGCCGTGTACTGGCACTCGCCCTCCGCGGTGACGCGTCCGGTGCGCGCGGCGAGCGCCTTCGCGGCGGTCGTGGCCTCCGTCTGCGACGTGGTCGCCGCCCGGGCGTCGACCCGCGTGTACGTGGTGCCCCCGCCCGTGGTCGCGTCGAAGCCGGCGCGCGACGTCGGCGTCTGGGCGGTGCCGACCACCGCGGACTGCGCGACCGGGTCCCACCCGCGCACGGTGACCGAGGTGGCGCCGTCGCCGACCTGCCGCGCCGAGAACGACATGACGTCCATCCCCATCGTGATGGAGACGGGCTGGGCGCCGGGTGCGCTCCCGGTGGCCGCGGACCACATCGAGAACGTGGTGCCGAGGATGCTCCAGTCGCACCCGGTGCGCTCGGCGATCTCGTCGATCATGCCCAGCGCGGTGTCGTTGCGCAGCACGTACTTCACAGGGGTCGTCGGCAGGTCGATCGTCCCGAGGCTCAGGCCCGCGGTCTGCACGAGCTGGGACACGATGTCCTTGAGCGACATGTCGGTGAACGACTCGACGTCGGTGTTGCGGAGCAGCTCGTAGGCGCCGTCCTGCACCACCACGGTCAGGCTGAGCCCGCCGTACGAGTCCAGCTCGCTGGTGACGGAGGTGACCTTGCCCTCGAACGCGGGGTCCGTCTTGTCGCCGTACCCGGCCTCGATCGAGATGCTCTTGCCGATGTTGAACTTGCCGGACGCGACGACGGTGAAGGCGTCGTCGATGTACGTCAGCGTGGCACGGCCGATCGTGCGCAGGCCCCGGTGCACGCGGACCCGCCTGAGCTGGAGGGTCTCGGGGACCGCCTGGCCGTCGGACTTGATATCGATCCGGACGATGGCGTCCGACTCGAGCATCGGGCTCGTCATGAGTCGAGCTTCGGGATCGTCAGCAGCGCGCCGGGCTTGAGGGCGAGCGGGTCGGCGATGGAGTTGGCGGACGCGAGCGTGCGCCACCGGGTCGAGTCGCCGTAGTACTGCGCGGAGATCCGGTCGAGCGTCTCGCCCGGCTGTACCCGGTGCACGCGGTGCGGTCGCGGCGTCCCGGACGTCGGGTTCTGCTTGCCGAACGCCTGGGACTCCTCGTACTGGCGCAGGACGAGGGCCATCGTCGCGCGCAGCGGCATGCCCGTGCTCGAGAAGTAGGTGTAGGTGAGCTCGAGCTGGGCGATGACCGCCTTGAACGAGTGGAGGTCACCCCAGTGGAACGTCACGTAGGGCGGGCGCTGGCTGTGCTTGGACTCGTCGGTGCCGGGCAGCGCCGGGTCGACGTCCATGAGCGAGACGATCTTGCCGGTGTGGACGCTGACGTCCGTGCCCGTGTCGGTGGTGTCGAAGAACAGGTCCACCCGCAGGACGCCCGAGTTCGCACCGGTGTAGCGCAGGCGGCTCACACCACGTCCGGGCAGTGCGGCTCCGGCCCAGGTGTTGCTCCGGCTGATCTTGAGCTGCGCCGGGTTGAACAGGCAGGAGACGCGTGTGCCGTCCTCGGTCTCCAGGAACGCCTTCTGGCTCGACGGGGTCGCCGGCGGTGCGGCGGGCGGCGGGGTGGGCATCAGAACACCTCCGTCCCTCGACGCCACGCGCGGCGCTCGGTCTCTTCACGCAGGCGCTCGTCGATGATCCGCATCACGGCCCAGCGGAAGCCGTCGGCATCGAGCCAGGCGTCCGGACCGCCGGTGCCGACGTCATGGCTGCCGAGCGCGCCGACGCCGATCGTCTTGTCGACGTGCGAGTTGTCGAACTGGGCGAAGTCGAGGTCCATGCTCATGTCACGTCCCCCCTCCCCTTCTCCGAAGAAGCGTCGCACGACGTGCGGCGTGCCGGCGGGAGCGCCGAAGGTCATGGGTCCGGCGGGTGTGCCGGAGCCGGACGGTGCGGTGCGTGAGCCCCCGGAGGTCCGGGTGGCCAGGGCGTTCGCGGCTGCCGAGCTCGGCACGGGCGGCCCTTGCGTGGAGGGGGAGCGCCGCACGACGGTCCGCGGCGGCAGCACGTTCCACGCCTCCGGCAGCCGCGGCGGGTTGCTGCCGCTGGCCGGTCGGGGCGGAGGCGGCGCGTTGAGCCCGCCGATCGCGGACGCCCAGCCGGTCGCGGCCGTGCTCGGTGCCCATCCGGTGGCGCCGGGCCCGCGACGGGTCGCGGTGGAGTGCGTTCCGGCATCGCCCTTGCCACCCGACGTCGAGCGGCGGACCGCTGCGCCCGGCGGGAGGCCGACGGTCGGGACCCCGGGTGCCGCCCCGCCCGCGCGGCTCATCGTCGGGACGCCGTTCGACCAGGACGAGCCGGCGGCCGTCCGCGAGCCGGGGGCGTTCGGGATCGTGGAACCGCCGGTCGTCGAGGCTGCGGTCGAGCCCGCGCTTCCTCGGGCCGCGGCGCCCGGGCCTGCAGCGCTCGTGCTCGTGCTCGGGCTCGGGCTCGGGCTCGGGCTCGGGCTCGCGCTCGTCGCCGTGGCCCGTCGGCGCACGGGCGCGGAGGCGGACAGGATCGAGGTCGAGCCGGTGCCGGCCGCGCCCGCCGTGCGGACGGTCACCGGCGACATCATGCGCAGGGCGTGCCCGGGCCCGGCGAGCTCGGCCCGCTGGGCGACCGGTGCGCCGGTCGACGGGGCCGTGCCCGGGGTCCAGGCGGCGGAGGTGCCGGCGGTCGCGGCGGAACGCTGGGCCGCCGCGTACACGGCCGCGGCGCCGGTGGGCGGGGCGAAGCTGCCGCGGTGGTCGCCGACCGAGATCGGCGACGAGCTGCCCGGCACGCGCGTGGCGCGTCGGACCGTGCTGCCCTCGATGCCCAGCCCGCGCCACGAGCGGCGCGTGCGGGCGTGCCCGCTGCGGCGGTGACCGGTGCCGGGCAGGTACCCGGTCAGGCCGGTGTCGCTTCCCGACCCCGTGAGGTCGATGCCGACGTCGGGCGCGAGACCGCCGGCGTGGGTCGAGGCCGACGACGCTGCGGCACCGGTCGACGAGGCCGGGTGCGACCCGACGAGCGACCGGCGCACGGTCGTGGGCGACGCCGGGCCCGTCGCGGCTGCCGCCGATGTGCTCGGCGACGAGGACGAGCTGGTTGCAGAAGGCGCGGCGGCGGACGCGGCGGGGACCGAGGATGCCGGCCGAGCAGGCGAGCTCGACGACAGGGAGCCGGTCGACCCGGGCGCGGAACCTGAGGGTGCGGCCGAGGCCGATGCCGCGGTACCTGCCGGCGCCGGCGCGACTGCCGCTGCCGACGCGCCGGGAGCGGTCGCCGCCGAGGACGGGGGAGTGGCGGCCGGCCGGGACGGGGTGCCGGAGGCCGAGGCCGCAGCGAGCGAGCCCGAGGTCGCAGACCCCGAGGGTGCGGGGCCCGAGGTCGCGGAGCTCGAGCTCGCGGATCCCGAGGTAGCCGGGACCGGACGCGCCGGCGCCGATGCGGACCGCGAGATCGCCGACGAGGCGGCAGCCGCCGCGGAAGCCGCGGACGCCGCAGCCGAGTCCGCCGCGACGGCGGCGACCGCGGCCGACGTCGGCGCGACCGAGCGGCGCACGCGGAGGGTCGGGTCGTTCAGCGTGCCGTTCGGTCGGAACAGCGGGCGTGCGAGCGTGCGCCGGATCGCGCTGGCCAGCGGGCGGTGGGCGGAGGCCTGCATCGGCCCGTCCGCGGACGCCCCGAGCGGGCCCGCGAACATCGACATGCTTGGCGTCGACGCCCCGGCCGCCGCGGCCGCTCCGGCGGCGCCGGTCGTCGCGTCCGAGGAACCGCCGCCGTCGGACGAGGTGGCCGATGGGCTGGGAGAGGCCGACGAGGCCGGCGATCCGGCGGCGACCGACGGGACCGACGAACCGGCCGCCACCGACGAGGCAGGCGAACCCGCCGGGACCGACGACGAGGCCGACGAACCGGGGACGGCCGGCGAACCGGGCGTGCTCGAGGAGCCGGCGGGGAGCCCGGGCGGCGTCGTCGCGGAGGGCAGCCCGCTCGACGCAGCCGACGAGGACACCGTCCCGGTGGGTGCCGCCGACGATCGGGCGATGACCGGACCGGACGGGCTGCTCGTCGTGACGGACGGCGGCGTCGCGGCGAGGTGGGCCGACGAGACCGGAGCGGCGGCTCCGCTCGGGACGGTCGGGGTCGGGGCTGCGCCGGCAGGAGGTGTGGCCGTCGAGGCCGAAGGAGTGCCGTGCGTCGGGTTCGGCGCAGGCACAGAAACGGTTGCCGGTGCGGACACCGCGCGCGCGGGTGCGGCCGAGGTGTCGACCGGCGACCGCCGGATCGGGGCGACCGTCGAGGCCGACGGCGCGATGTTCGTCGGCAAGCCCGAGCTCGAGGCGCCCACGACGGAGGTCGAGCCCGTGGTGCCGGACGCGCGGACGGCCGAGGCGGCGGGCCGGGCAGCGGCCGGGGCGGACGTCCGGGAAGGGGCGGGCGCGGCGGCGGCTCGACGGGCGTCGGCGGTGGCCGTCGCGAGGGCGCGTCGACGCAGGAGCCGACTCGACGGCGCGGGAGCGTTGCGCGGTCCTGCGCCGGGCAGGGGAGAGGAGGGAGGAACAGGGCGGGAGGAGAGCGTCGCGGCAGAGGGAGTCCGGTCACCGGTCACGGCGGACGACGCTCGTCCGGACCCCCCGTCGTTCCCCGGGCGTGCTGGGGGATCTGCCGTTCGTGCGGCGACGTGCGAGCGCATCACCCGCGAGTCCGAGTTCATCGTCATCTTCCCGCTCGCGCGCACGTCCTCGGCGACGCGGACGGGGATCGTCTGGGGTGCCAGGCGCTGCGTGGAGCCGCCCGGGCGGTACGAGGACTGGTCCGGCACGCGCTCGAGCATCCGCGGCAGGCCGCGTCGCGCCTCGGGCGCGGGCACCGGCTCGTGGGTGGAGCGCACCGCGGACACGTCGGACCACCAGCGCGGCGGCGCGACGTTCGCGGGCCCGGTCCCCACCGAGATGGAGGCGGCGGGGCCGACGAGGGAGCGGCGGACGGCGACGGAGCGCCCCCAGCCCTCGGAGAAGCGGACCGACGACGACGCGACGGAGCCGATGCGGGCAGGGCGCAGGTGGCCGAGCGTCGGTCCGGGCCGGCGCATGCGCACACCGATCGAGCGGCCCAGGCGCGTGCGCGGGTCGTCGTCGGACGGGGGCGTCAGGCTCACAGGGTCTTCGCCCGGAACCCGTTGTGCGCGACCTCGAGGGTCTCGGACAGGGCGTCGACCAGGTCGGCGCTCAGCGTCGGACCGCTCCACGCGACGGCGAACACGCCCTCGAACTCCCAGGAGCGCAGGCGCTCACCGTTGTTGCCCAGGACGGTCACCGCGCCGGTGGAGCGCGTGACCTTGTTCTGCGCGGCCGCGAAGCCCTCGCCGGAGGACTTGCCCACCCAGGAGAACAGCGCGTCGGAGTTCACCAGGCCGCGCTTGAACACGAGGTGCGGCCAGCGGATGACCCCCGGGAACTTGTGGGGGTACTGGTTCTGGCCGCCCTCGACGTACTCGTGCTCGGAGACGGTGAGCTGCAGCCCGCTGATCTCCTTGAACGCGCCGATCTCGACGCCGTCCACCTCGAAAACGAAGTTGGCGGCGACGGGCGCGTCACCACCCAACGGCTCCTCAGGCACTCTCTCTCACCGCCTCCCACGCTCGAGCGTTCATTGCCGACACGGCGCGCACCATCCGGACCCGGTCCAGGTGCTCGAGGTCGAGCAGCTCGTTCAGCGGCCAGTGCAGGTGGTACGCGAGGAACGCGATCTCCTGCCACAGGGCCTCGGTGGGGTAGCGCAGCATCGTCGGGTCCTACCGTGCCTCGGTCGGGATCTCCTCGATCGACGCGCGACCGGCCCGGTAGGTGGTGGTGTGGGTCGTGGCCTGGCCCGCCGGCTCCGACGACGATCCAGCAGCGGCCGGAGCCGGCTCCGGAGCCACAGGCTCCGGAGCCGACCCGGGCAGGGGTCCTGCCTGCTGCTGAGCAGCGACGAACTCGTCGAACTCCTCCTGCGACCCGAAGTTGATCACGCCGTAGAAGTCCTGCAGGTAGGCCAGGTCCGCCGCGAAGAGACCTTCGATCTCGTGCGACGTGACCATGACCAACGTGCCCAGCTTCTCCACCACCCGCGCGAGCACCACGATCGTCAGCCGCGGGTCGTCCGGGCCGCTGATCGTGGGGTCGCGCAGGGGCTCGAGCTCGTCACGCGCCGTTGCGAGGCGCATGACACCTTCCCGGTGGAGTCCGCCGTCCCGGTCCACATACCCCCGGGGCAGCGTGAACTCGTAGCGGGTCTTGAGGGTCACTTGATCCTGGCGAGCGACTCGATGGTGAGGGTGATGGTCTCCTTCACCGGGTCGTTCGAGTCGACGCTCAGCTGGTCGGTCGAGATCTTGCTCGGCCAGCCGTTGGTGAAGTTGAACCGCGCAACCTCGACGTGGGTGGAGTCGTACATGACGATCGACCCGTTCTTGCGGTTGTTGGTGCGGTCCGACAGCAGGATGCCCTTGGTCATGATGTCGTTGAACCAGCCCCACATCTTGTCCTGCGTGGAGTCCGGCGGCGCCATCCGCACGAGCGAGAGGTCGGGGGCCTTGTTGCGGCCGGCGAGGGTCTTGACCTGGACGGACTTGCCGTCCTTGCCCACCTGCTGCGTGGTGGCAACCTCCATCTCGACGTCCAGTCCGGAGACGGACGCGAGGATCGTGACGACGTCGCCGTCGATCTCGAGGAAGAAGTTCTGGGCGATGAGTGGGTCTGTGGCAATGAGGTCGTTGGGCATCTAGGTGCTCCTTGGTCAGGAAGAGAAGAAGGTCAGGACGCGGTCTGCTTGTTCTGGCTGATGCGGAAGATCACGAACTCGGCCGGCTTGACGGGCGCGATGCCCACCTCGACGACGAGCTTGCCGGCATCGATCGACTCGGGCGGGTTGGTCGTCGCGTCGCAGTTGACGAAGAACGCCTCCTGCGGGCTCTGACCGAACAGTGCGCCGGCCGACCACAGACCGCGCAGGTAGGCGTTCAGGGTGCGCTTGACGCCTTCCCACAGGGCCACGTTGTTCGGCTCGAAGACGGCCCACTGGGTGCCCTCGAGGATCGTCGCCTCGATCATGTTGAACAGGCGGCGGACGTTGATGTACGTCCAGTCCGTGTCCGACGCGAGCGTGCGGGCGCCCCAGATGCGGATGCCGCGCTGGCCGAACGGCCGGATCGCGTTGATGCCCAGCGGGTTGAGCACGCCCTGCTCGGCCTGCGTGATGCTCCGCTCGACGTCCAGGACGCCACGGATGGTGTCGTTGGCCGGGGCCTTCCACACGCCGCGGGTCTCGTCGGTCCGGGCCCAGACGCCGGCCACGTGGCCCGACGGCGGGATCAGGATCTCGGAGTTGCCGTTGGAGCCGGTCGGGTTCTCGACCTTGATCCAGGGGTAGTAGAGCGTCGCGAACGCGGAGTCGAACTGCGCGGTGTCCGTGCGCCACTCCTTGACGGCCTGCGGCGTCAGTCCGGGAGGGGCGTCCAGGATGGCGACGCGGTTGGCGTGCTGCTCGCAGTGCGCGATGAGGCTCGTCTGCACGGCCTTCCAGAGGCCGAGGTCGAGCGACCCGTCCTCCTTGGTCGCGGCCGTGACCAGGTCGGGGACCAGGACGATCGTGACGTCGTCGGCGATCGCGAGGCCGGCGATGCCGGTGCGTGCCGACTCCGAGCCCGCGAACTTGCGGCCGTTGACCGGGACGGGCTTGGCGGCGGCCTGCTCGAGCGTGTAGGCGCCCGGCTTCAGCAGCTCGAGCTGGCTCGTCAGGTCGACGTCCTCGGCGAGCTTGACCTCGACCTTGACGCGCTTGGACGTCTTGTTGATGACCGTCGCGGCATCGCGCGGGCCACCGAGCGTCAGGTCGTCGTAGCTCTCGACGGCCTCGCCGCCGTCGACGATCGTGATGCTGAAGGGCGCGGGACCGTCGTGGTCGTCGGCGACCTCGGCAGCCTCCACGACGACCGTGATGTTGGCGTCGGGCTCGACGGACTCCACCGAGATCGGCAGGCCGAGCGAGCGGTCCGCGGCCGGGAGGGCCAGGCGAGCGGGCTCACCGGACGGCTCGGCGTTGGGCACGCGGACGATGTACGCGAGGCTGCCGCCGTTGAGGAAGTAGCCGTACACGGACAGGGGCAGGATCGCCCCTTCGACGAAGCCTCCGTAGAGGGCCTCGAACTGGGTCCAGCTGGTGACCAGCCGGGGCGCGAGGCCCTGCGGGTCGTTGGGGTCGTCCTGGGGCGCTCGCTCGGTGAACCCCACGAAAGCAGCCACAGCGGTCGGCGCCGAGGCGAGGACCTTCTGGGACGAGGGGATCTCTTCGACGTAGACGCCGGGCGCGGTGTATGTGGGCACTGGCCATCCTTAGCTTGGATCGCTCCCGCCCGGGCATGACCTGCGCGGGGACGCTGCGACGCGGGTGTGTCGTCGTCACGGTATGGACGCGCCTCGGTAGCGGGCATCGGTAATCGCTACCGAGGTTTTCAAACCCCCGTCGGGAGCCATAGGGTGCGAACCGGCACAAGTGCTCAAGTTCGAGTTGCACGGTGTCGACACACAGGCTAAGGACACGAGTCCGACGCTGTGTCGTGCACGAGGTGGGTAGCCGATGGTGGCAGGTGAGGAGCATCCGTCGACGTCGACGGTGACGTCGCTCTCCCTCCCCCTTCCCAAGCTTCCCGCTGTCGTCCAGCCGCACCACAGCCGGCGCCGCACCATGCTCGCGCGCCCCGTGGTGGACCAGGTTCGTTCCGAGCTCGCCGAGGGTCGTTCGGTGCTCGTCGTCGGCGATGCCGGGGTGGGCAAGACGCACCTGGTGACGGCGGCGCTGTCCTCCTTGAGGGTTGCCGACGAGACCGTCCCGCACGTGGTGACGATCTCGGGCGCCTCGGCGCGCGGCGGCATCCCGCTCGGTGCTCTGGAGCCGCTGCTGGGTGACGACGCGCTCGTCTCGCTGGGCAGCGTCGCGCGGACCGTCGACGCCGTCGCCGCCTCGCTGCGCGGTCGCGCCCGCGGTGGCCCGCTGGTGCTCCGCGTCGAGGACGCCCACCTGCTCGACACCGCCAGCTCACAGGCTCTCGGCTGGATGGTGCAGCAGGGGGAGGTCCAGCTCGTCGCGACCGCCCGGGCGTCCGCCGTGGCCGGCTCGCCGTGGCTGGAGCTGTGGAAGGACGACGTGGTCGAGCGCGTCGACGTCCCCGCGTTCACGCTGGCCGAGGTCGAGCATTGGCTCGTCGCGGAGCTCGGGGGCCAGGTCTCCATCGACACCGTCCGCCGCGTGTGGGCCGAGACCGGTGGCAACGCGTTCCACCTCTCCGAGGTCGTGCGCGCGGACCGGCTGGGCGGAGCGCTGCGGCAGGTCGACGGCGTGTGGGTGTGGACGGGTCGCGCGACCCCCGGGCGCCGGCTCCTGGACCTCGTCGCCCACGACATGGCGCTGCTGTCCACGGACGCCCGCTCCGCGCTCGAGATCGCCTCGCTGGCCTGCCCGATCCCGCTCAGCGCACTGCTCGACCTGGTGCCCCGGCCCGCCATCGACGAGCTCACGCGCGTCGGTCTGGTGACCCTGACCCCGCGCATCTCGGTGGCCGGGTCCGGCGACGTGCTCGTCGACCTCGCCCACGCCCTCTACGCCGAGGCCGTCCGCTCGGGCATCCCGCGCGCCCAGCGTCGCCAGGTGCTGCTCGCGGTGGCCGAGCTCACGCACGACGGCCAGCGCAGCGGTCCCGCGCTGGTGCGGTCCGTGTCGCTCTCGCTCGACTGCGACATGCCCGTCGACCCGTCGCGCCTGCGCGCCGCGATCGACGCGGCGTTCGAGATGCAGCAGCCCGATACCGCGGTCCGGATCATCACGGCCGCCCTGCGCCGCGGCCTGATCGAGGACATCCACCGCATCGAGCTGCTGGTGCAGCGGGCCGACGCGTGGTGGCACATGGACGAGATCGCGCAGGCGTCCCGCGACCTGGCCGAGGCCGTCGACGCCATCCGCCTGCTGGTGGGCCCCGGCTCGCGCGCCGTGCGGCTCATGGTCGCTGCGACCGCGATGCAGGCCGGGATCGCGCACTACCAGGACGGCGACCTGCTCCAGGCGCTCATCGCCTTCGGCCCCACCGAGTGGTGGCTGGACGGTCTGCCGCCCGGGCTCGCGCTGCTGGGCCGACGAGAGCTCGACGTCGCTCGACTGACCCGCCTCGGCTACGCGGGCCGAGCGGACCTCGACGCGGCGCTCGCGGTGCTGCTGTCCCCGTCCGTCGGCGGCATCGCTCTTCCGCTGGCCTGCCCGACGATCCTCGGCCTGGCCCAGTCGGGCCGCTTCGCCGACGCGCACCGGATCGCCTCCCGGTACGCGCAGCTGGCCGTCGCGCACCGCGACTCCTACCGCTGGGCCGTCGGCGAGGTGGCTGTCGCGACGTTCCTCACCACCCTGTGGTCCGGCGACCTCGTCTCCGCCGAGGCCTTCGCGCTCGCCCGGTCGGCGGACCCCGCCTTCGAATGGGTGACCACCCACGTGACGCGCGGCCTGCTCGGCATCGCGCACGGCTCGTGGTCGTCGGCCCGCACCGACCTGCACGCCGCGTCCGCGCGTCTCGGCCTCGCCGAGCTCGGCGGCGTCTCGATCTTCACACAGGCCGCCGAGGCCGTCGCGGCCGCCGCATCCGGTGACGGCTCCGCCGCGCGCGCTCTGCTGACCGATCTCGACGCCTCGCCGCTGCGCTCGTTCGGCGGGCTCGAGCCCGAGGTCCGGTTGCTGCGCGTCGACGCCCTGCTCTGGATGAGGGACCCGCGCGGCACCGCCGAGGCCGCGTCCCTGGCCTCGTGGGCCGCCGCGGCCGGTCTGGTCCGCGTCGAGCTCGAGGCCCTGCACCGCTGCGTCGACCGGCACGGCCGCGGGCGCGTCGTCGACCCGCTCGTGCTCGCCCGCGTCAGCGAGCTCGCCGGCGTCGTCGACGGTCCTCGCGCCGAGGCCCTCGTCGCCCATGTGTCCGCCCTCGCCGTCGGCGACCCCGACCTCATCCGCATCGCCGAGCGCGCCCTGAACCGGGTCGGCCTGTGGCTTCCGCCGCTCGAGGCGCCCGTCGCCCTGACGCGTCGCGAGCAGGAGATCGCCGCCCTGGCCGCCGGTGGCATGACCTCCCGCGCGATCGCCCTCCGGCTGACCCTGTCGGTGCGGACCGTCGACAGCCACCTGGCCCGCGTGTTCGCGAAGACCGGCGTCCACTCGCGCGAGGGCCTGTCGGTCGTCCTGCGCTGACGCCGCGGCCGCGTCACTGCTCCGGCTCTCCCTGCTCGGCAGCCGTGTCTACCTAGCCGCTCTTGTGACGCGAGTGCGCTCCTGAGGCGCCCCCATCGCCCCACGAGAGCACGTGTGTCACAGGTGCGGCTAGGTCGGGACACGACGGGCCCGGGCGACGGCCGCAGGTGCAGGGGTCGGGCGCGTGTCGCACCTAACAGTGCGTGATCTGGACGCATGTCCAACACCGGACTTAGAATTGCCTCAACGACGACGGAGGAGGCGAGACGGATGACCAGGAACCACCGAGAATCCCGCTGCGCCCTTCGTATCGGGCTGACTCGTCAGGGCTGAGCACCCTCGACCGACTCCGCGGCCACGCCGCGACGCGCCCCACCCGGATCCGCCACGCGGATCCCACAACGCTCGACACGTCGTCACTTCCACGACGTCCCGCCACCCTGCCTGAGAGCTGTGATTCCCGTGCGCTCCCGAATCCTGGGCGCAGCTGCGCTCGCCGCTGCACTCATCCTCGTCCCCACCGCCGCCCACGCGGGCGGTTCCGACAGCCCCACCCCCTACACCGTGACCGCCCAGAACCTGACGCTGCCTGCCGGCACCACGTTCGAGGCGAACGGCCACATCAACTACCGCATGACCAAGTTGGACGGTTCGGGTCTGCGTGAGTTCAACGTGCACCAGGCGGTCCCGGACAACGGTCAGTGGCCGATGGGTCAGTACATCGGGAAGTCCGTCTACACCTGGACCGACCACCCCAGGTACGACCCCGCCGACTTCCCGGGTGGGTACTGCATCACCTGGGTGCAGATCTCCGCGTACAACGAGCACTTTGGTGAGGGCAAGCAGGCGCCGGTCTGCACGACGCCGCCTGTGGTGGACCCAGACCCGAGCACGCCGCCTGTGGTGGACCCGGACCCGAGCACGCCGCCTGTGGTGGACCCGGACCCGAGCAGCCCGCCTGTGGTGGACCCGGACCCGAGCAGCCCGCCTGTGGTGGACCCGGACCCGACCACGCCGCCTGTGGTGGACCCGGATCCGACCGATCCGGTCGACGTGGTGCTGGTGGACCCGTCGGTGCCCGCGCTCGTCGCCCCATCTGAGCCGCCGGTGATCACCGAGGTCCTCGCTGCGGGGCCGAGCGACACCACAGCGAACAGCGGCACGCTCGCTGCGACCGGCTCGGACACGGCGACAGGGCTCGCGCTGGGCATCGCGGCGCTCACGATCGGCACCCTGCTCGTCCTCGTCCGGCGGCGTACGACGACGTGGTCATCGTAGTGACGGTCATGCGTTGACGAGCAGGGAGCGCACCCACCGGATGGTTGGTGCGCTCCCTGCTCCGTCGGGTCAGGGTTCGGACGGGGTTCGTCTGCCGCGGCACGGGCTGACGTCCTAGGCCGGCGGGATGTTCTGGTTGAGCCGGAAGACGTTGTCCGGGTCCCAGGCGGACTTGACGTCCTGCAGCCGCGCGTAGGTGCTGTCGTCGTACGCCCGGTGCACGCCCGCGGCACCCTCGACCCCGAGCGCGTTGACGTAGACCCCGCGACTCCAGGGCTCGATCGTCGCGGCTAGCTGTCGGCACGTCGCGGCGTGCCGCTCGTCGTCGGCCGGGTCCGCCCACTTGGCGCCGACGTCGTACTCGAACCGCGTGTCCCGGTGCGCGAAGGCCGTCGCGCCCGGGTCGACGTCCGCGATGGCGCCGCCGTACGCGACGAAGCTCGCGGCGCCGACGTCTGCCTCGGTGTGGGCGAGGAACGCCTCGAGCGCCGCGTCAGGCAGCTCCCGGACGTAGTGGCTCTTGGCGTAGCGCCGGTAGCCGTACGCGGAGCCGACGTCGGACTGTCGCTGCAGGTCGAGGTAGCTGATTGGTGTGACCCGGCGGGCCAGCACAGGTCCGAGCCCGTCGAGCTGCGCGATCAGCGGCCCGGCGTCGTCGGGCGGGCCGACCCAGACGAACCCGAGCGTGAGCGGCCCGTGCGCACTGACCTCCGCGAAGAAGGTCGCGCGCCGCGATGCCTCGTCGGACCCCGCGAGCCACGTCCGGAGCGCATCGAGCCCGTGCGCGGGGACCAGGTCCACCTCCACGACGAGCGCCTGCGTGCCGACGTCGTGCAGCCGGAGGTCGAACCGCGTGACGACACCGAAGTTGCCGCCACCGCCCCGCAAGCCCCAGAACAGGTCGGGATTCTCGTCGGATGATGCGTGCTTCAGCTCGCCGTCGGCCGTGACGATCTCGTACCCCAGGGCGTTGTCGCAGGTCAGCCCCACCTGGCGACCGAGCCAGCCGACGCCCCCGCCGAGCGCCAGCCCGCCGATGCCGGTGTGCGACACGATCCCGGCGGTCGTCGCGAGACCGTACGGCTGCGTCGCCGCGTCGAGCGACCCGAGCAGCGCCCCGCCCTGCACCTGCGCGGTGCGTGCATCCGGATCGACTTCTACTTCGCGCATCCGCGACAGGTCGATCATCAGCCCGCCGTCGGGCACCGCCCATCCCGCGGCGCTGTGCCCACCGCCCCGCACGCCGAGCGGCAACCCTCGCTCCCGCGCGAGCCGGACCGCGGCGCGCACGTCGTCGGTGCCGGCGCAGCGCACGACGACGGCCGGGCGGCGGTCGACGGCGCCGTTCCAGACGGCACGCGCCTCGTCGTACCCGGGCGAGTCGGGCACGAGGACCTCGCCCTCGAACCTGTCGGTCAGCGCTGCGGCTGTGGGCATGGCACGACTCTGGCGGCTCCGGGGCGGGTCTGCCAAGGGCAATCACGCGGATCTGCCGTCAGGACGGGGCGTTCGCGACCGCGTCTCGGGTAGGCTGCCAGCGGCCGTGGGGCCCTCCGGAGAGGGTCGCGCGTCGCTCGCCAGGACCACTTCGGCGGTCTCGGGCGCCTGTAGCTCAGGGGATAGAGCACCGCTCTCCTAAAGCGGGTGTCGGCAGTTCGAATCTGCCCAGGCGCACAGTGTGTTGTTGCAGGTCAGGGCCGGTGCGGCTGCAGCCGATGAGTCCGCTGCGGTGCTTGCAGGGGCCTCGTGGTCAGCATGTGGTCAGCAGTGTGGTCCGCCGTCCGTGGCCCTCGATCAGAGCGCGTCGCGGAATTCCGAAGTGGACACGGGATGTCGTCGGGCAACATGGCGGCATGAAAGAGCCGCCAGCCGGACTGCCTGATGCGAACTCACGGAAGTGGCACTCGCGACGACGCTGGGACGGACTGGGCTACCTGCGCGTGCGGTCTCTGGGTAACCCGGAGTGGCAGCGCGACACCCAGTGGCTGGTCGGGGTGCTGACGCGACAGCGGAAAGACGCGCACCATAGCGAGCGCGAGCTTTACGACGCGGTGATCGATGCGACCAGGCGCTATCCCAGGACGGCGCTAGGCGTGATCGATGCTGAAGCTGCGTGGGATGAAGTACTGACGGTGATCGACGACCTGCTGCTCGTGCGGCAGGCGCGACATCTCGAGGCCGTGCGTGCGGAGCGAGCCGATCAGGCTTAGTGGGAGTTGCTTTCGGTCGTTGCCGCGGCGGATGGCACTATCCGAGGCGGATGTCTACAGCCCGGCGCCGCGCAATGCGCTAGCACGCTCGTAGACGAGCTCGAGGAGCTCTCGGAGTCCGAGGTTGACGGCTTGCCACTCCTCCGCGCGAAGGTCGCTGCCGTCTCGCTGTGAGAGCACGATGTCGTTCAGGCTGCCCATCCCACCAAAGGACCGTAGGAGCTGATCCAGGGCTCCGGCGTCACCCTGCTCAATGCGCTCCGCCGCTGCAGGCAACCATTCCGACCAATGAGACTCCCCGTACCGCCGGAGCATGTTTGCCAGTTCATCGATGGACTCTTGCAGGCGCTCGGTCAGGTCGCTCTCGGTCACCCCGCAGACGGTATCTGCGCGGCCCTGAAGAAGGATGACCAGGCCACCCTCCGGCAGGCCGCCCCGCGGTGGCGGCGTGTCCGAAGATCTTCTAGACCGCACTCACGTCGGCGCCTGGCGCGGTCGGCGGGCGAGGCATGGCGAGGCACGCGGACCTTACGGGGTCTGTCACACCTACCGACCCGGGTGAAGTCGACTCCGTGCCAGCGGCACGCTGCGCGACGGGACCAACACGTTAGCCGGACGGCCGCTGTTCGTCTGACCGCCGTGGAACGATCAGCCAATGGCGGATCTGGAGCTATCTGAGCGGTGGTGGGGCCTCGGTGATCCTCCGGATCCGGCGGCGGCTGACAAGAGAGCTGGCGTCGGTGCCGAACTGTCCAAGGAGATCGCGCCTGGGCATCCCCTGCACGGTCGGATCGATCGCGTAGAGGCGTTCTTCGGGGCCAGCGACGACGTGATTGTTCGCCTATCGGACGGCAGCTTTGCGCTTCTGCATCCGACGTGGTCGCAGCGTCAAGAGCCGCCCCCGTTCCCGACGGCGAAGCTGCTGGGGGCGGCTGACGCCGCGTCCGCAGCGATCGCCGAGTGGGAGCGGTACTGGTAGGTGAGTCAGTCGAGCAGCAGCGCGACCAGACGATGATCGTGGTCAAGATGGCGCTCGCGAAGCAGGTCTCGGCGCTCCTCCACACACTCGGTCGCACGTGATTGAGAACGTCTCGGATACTTGCTGGCGTGTCGACGGAACCGATCAAGACGGTGCGCGGCGTCGTCCGGGCGCCCATCTGTTGCGCCGTCTTGGTCGGCTCGTGGACCGTCTTCGCACTTGCCTGGGTAGGAGGAATGGTCGATCCTCCTCCGCCGGTGAAGCCCGCGTTCTCCCTGTTCGCGTCGCTGTTCGTGGCCGCTTCGATCGTTGCTGCCATTCGAGCCACCCGTCTGGGCGTGACTGTCACCGATTCGCACGCGATCGTCCGAAACCTTCTGAGTACCCGCCGGGTGCGGCTCGCAGATGTCGAGCGAGTCCAAGTCCGCAACTACGACGGTGCCATGACCTGGAACAGCAGTACTTCGTGGCTTTGCACAGTCGCGCTCACCACGCGGGACGGCGAGCTTGTGGAGGCCTACGGACTCACGGGCCTGGGGCGCACGGCGGCCCGAGCCGCCGGTCGGGTCCGGGACCTGATCGGCCTGCCCGAGGTCGTCAACGCGCCACAGCATCGTGCCTCGTAGCCGGTAGCACGTCTGATCAGAGTGAGGCGAGCGCGCKCGCCGACCGTCTCTCGCGGCTGTGCTCGCGTCAATGTGATCAGAGGACCGAGCCTCCTGGCGCCGCGGCCTCCGCGCCGCCCGGCTTCGGGTCCGGGAACATCGGCATCCGCTCCATTGCCACCCACGGCGCCTCAGAGAACAGGTGGCCGTAGAGGTCCATCGTCATCGTCGCGGTGGCGTGACCGAGGATCATCTGGACCGCCTTCACGTCGGCGCCGGCGGCGATGAGCAGCGAAGCGGCGGTGTGGCGGAGGTCGTGGATCGTCGTGCCGGCCAGGCCGACAGTCTGTGTCGTCTCGGTCCAGCGCGACCGGACTCGGAAGTTGGTGTTGGTCCAGATCGCGCCCGTCGGGCTGGGGAACAGATACGAGCCGGACGGAGCACTGTCGACGCGGTCTCGGACGTAGGTGTCGAGCGTCGGCGGGACCGGCACCGTGCGGGTCTGGTGCGTCTTCGTCGGGCCGAACACCGCCCCGCTCGTCTTCTTCGACTGTGGGGCCGCGCGGTGGATCCGGACTCCGAGGCCGTGCGGTGTCTGGACGACGTCGTCGACCCGCAGCGCGCACATCTCCGAGAACCGGCAGCCGGCCAGGCCGAGGAAGAGCACGACCGGCCGGCAGTTCGGCGGCATGGCGTCGGCAAGCTTGCCCAGCTGCTCCGCGCGCAGCCAGTGCGGCTCGCGCTTGGTCGTGCCCTTCGGGAGCGGGATCGAGCGGGCGACGTTGACCGAGATGCGCCGGTCGCGGACGGCATAGTCGAGCACCACGCGCATGACGGACAGGACCCGCCGACGGGTTGCCGTCGCCAGCCCGCGGACCGTCATCGCCGTGAGCACTCGCTCGACGTCCGTCGCGGAGATGACGGCGATCGGGAGGCGCCCGATGACAGGGATGACGTAGGAGTCGAGCAGGAACCGCGTCGTCTCCTGGCTCCGGACCGCAAGGTGCTGTCGCGAGTTCTGCCACTCCTCGGCGAGCGAACCGAACGACACCCGGCCGCGGGTCGGGTCGATCCAGGTGCCGCTCTGGAGCTTGACCAGCTGGTCGGCCTCCCAGCGCTTGGCATCGGTCTTCCGCTGGAACGACTTCTCGGCGATCACCCGGTGCTCGAAGAAGACCTTCGCGCGCCAGGTCACCTTGCCCGAGGGGAGTGTCCGCCGAGTGACGGACATCAGCGTCGGCGCGGCTGCGCGGGCTCCCGATCGACCCACGAGGCCGGGATGAGGATGACGGTGCCGAGCCGGCGGCAGGGGATCTGCTCGGTCTCGGCCAGGTGGTAGAGCGTTCGCACCGGCACCCCGAGGACGGCCGCCGCGTCCTTCACGCGGTAGTACTGCCGACGGGGGGTGATGACGGGTGCGGGCGTCTCGGACTGCGTCGTTGTCGTCATGGTCGTTCTCCTTGCGTGGGTTGACGGGGATTGCGGTCACCACCGCTCCAGCACAGGTCCATCGGGACTCGGGCTGGTCGGGGGCGTCAACGGGCTGCGCGTGATCTGTGGACGCAGCGGCGGGATGGCGGACTGTGGACGGCCCGGCCAGTGCGGCGGGTCTGGGCGTTCAGGGTGGTGGGCCGCCCAGGTCTCGGTGGCCGAGGTCTCGGCGTGCGTGGTCGCGAGGATGCGGCCGAGGAGTTCGCTTGCGCCCTCCCGTTCGCCGCCGGGGAGGCAGTCTGGGTCGGGGCGTTCAGTGGCGACGTACAGCCGGTTGAGGTGGCGCCCGCGCGTGAGGGAGACGTAGAGGTCCTCACGGCCCATGCCAGCGGTGACGACCGTATGCGTCTCGTCGACCGTCATCCCTTGGCTGCGAGCGGTGGTCGTGGCGTAGCCGAGCTCGACCGACTCGGCCACGTAGCGCGCGGGAAGCCGCAGAGTGCCGCTCGTCGGATCGCCGGCGGGTGCGACTCGGAGGCCGCCGTCGGGCAGGACGTCGGCGATCTGCCACAGGTCGCCGTTGCGAACGAATCCGTCGCTCGTGCGCAGTCGCCGGTTGTTGCGACGAGTGACTACACGGTCTCCGACGCCACCGGTCAGTCCGTCGCTCAGGGGGATCCCGGTGGTGCCAACCTCGCCGACGCGGACGCGATCGGCACGGCTGCGAGCGTTGAGTTCGTTGACGGTGCGCCGGTCCGCCGCAGCGAGCAGCACGATCCGTCCTTTGTCCTCGGCCGCAGCCGCGGCGGTGAGGGCGTCGTCGAGCATGTCGTCGTGCGCGCCGTGGCTGATCCGATCGTGCCGGGCGTAGGCGTCGAGGGCGGACGGGTCGCCGTGGCGCAGCTCGAGGGTGGCCCGGGCTTCCCAGGGCTGGCTGAACCGCCACAGGGTGCGCAGCTCGGCAGTCGGTCCCCGGCGGGCGAGCATCCCGAACGCCCCGCCGGCATCAACCGCTCCCCGTTGCAGGTGATCTCCGACCAGTAGCACCTTCGCCTCGGCCTCTTTGGCTTGGTCGACGAGGCCGGCCAGGGTGCGGGTGTCGGCCATGGACGCTTCGTCGACGATGACCAGATCTCCACGTCGGAACCGCCAATGCTCCTGGTCGGCAGCGAGCGTGTAGCAGCGCTCGTTCGCTGCGCGCCGATCCCCGTACATCGCGGTCGGATCCGTCAGTACGGCCCGGTCGGCCGCGTACCGCACGGTGCGTTGCGCCGCCCCATCGCCGACCGACTCGTAAATCCACTTGGCCGCGGTCTCGCACCGTGCCCCCAGAGCCGTCGAGAGCGTCGCGGCCGCGCTGGCCGACGGTGCGAGTCCGACGACGGTCCCGCGCGTCTGTCGCCACTCGTCGGCCAGCGCCGCCAGCGTGGTGGTCTTGCCAGTGCCGGCCGGCCCGACGAGCACGTCGAGCTGCTGCGGCGAGAGCAGCACAAACTTGGCGGCCTCCCGTTGGTCGTCGGACAGGTGCTCCATGTGCCGGTCTGCAAGACGCGCAGCCAGCGGGTGGATGCCCAGCGGCACGGTCGCCTCAGCGGCGTCGAGCAACGTCCGCTCCGCCTCCAACAGCTCGACCGACGTGAACGTCTCCTCCCCGACGCGCCGGCGAGTCGGCTCGGTGTCGTCGTCGAGGCGAACGCATGCCTTGCGGGCCTCGGTCACGAGCGTGTTGGTCATTTGGAGCCGGTCCTCGGATGAGGCCATGCGCAGCGCCAGGGAGGACCGGAGCGCGGCCGCACCTAGGTTCCAGGTCGACCAGACCGATCGGCGGGCCGAGACGTCCTCGAGGACCTGTGCGACGATCGCGGCGCGGACCTCCGGCCCGACATCGCCGGCACGCAGCGGACGGCTGTAGCGGCCGGCTAGCGCGCGGGCGGCCAGGTCGACCGGCTCGACGCCGGTCACCGCACGGGCTCGGCTCGCCCAGTCGGTCAGCAGCTCATGCAGCGCTCGGACGACCTTCGGGGGACGAGTCTCGCGGGTCAGGTGCTGGCGCGCCCTCGTCGTCTCGACGCGTGAGGGCACCCGGCCACGCTGCTCAGCGAACTCGTCGGCCCAGCGCTGCTCCGCGCAGTGGATCTGCTCGGACCGTGCGGAGAACTCGGCCAGCAGGTCCTCGTCGACGCCGTCCACCTCGAACGCCGGGTTGCGACGCTCTCCACGTGATCGCGTCGACCATGTCGCACCCAGCCGGCGCGAGACCTCGTCGGCAAGCAACGCGTCGTACAGCTCGGAGACCGTCACCACGGCGGCATGCAACGTGCGGCCATCCACCGACCGCCACGCACCGTCAGGCCCCTGGGCCTTGTTCGCGACGACCACGTGCGTGTGCAAGTTGGGGTCGCCGGCACGGGAGTCCCAGTGATCGAACGCGGCAGCGACCATGCCACGCGTCCGGACCTGCCGGCAGCCAGCCGCACCGACCCGCGTCCGGATCACCGAGTGCTCCACGAACCGCAGAGCCGAGGAGAGGGCGGCGCGGTGCGCGTCGTAGAGCGTGGCTCGCGTCCGGTCGTCGGCCAACCCCCACAGGACCGAGACAGACTTCGGCGCCGTGAAGGTGAGGTCGTACCCGGCGACGGTGTGCCGGCTCTCGCCGGGCACGAACCGCTTGTACGGCGTGCCCAACGGCTCAAGCGTGACCGGGTCGCGCCCGTCACGGAAGACCGCCGTCATCGCTGCCTCGGACACAGCCGCGCCGACCTCAAGCCGCTCGCCGCCGAGCGCGTGCAGACCGCCGCCGATCCACCGGCCCGTCGGGTTGCCCGTCTGCTCGTAGTACGCGGTCAGTGAGTCTGCAGCGGACAGCCCCGCGTCGCCGGCCGCGACGTGCCGTGTCAGGTAGGCGTACCCGTCGCCGACGGTCAGTTTGTGCATCGACAGCATCGCAAGCACCTCCCGTGGAAGCACCTCGCGCGAGCGCTCCTACCTACAGGTGTGCGGAAATGTGTGCAAGACGCGAGGGAGACTCCACCGGCGCGCAACCACTGCCGTGGGTGCGACGAGTACAGGTCCCCGAACCTTCGTCGCCATCAAGCAGCGCGGAAAGAGCGGTTCCGGTGTGTGGGCCCGGAAGCTTTCACCGATCGCGCCCGAGCTTTCCCCGGAAAGCCAGGGTGCTCTGCCGCGGGTGGCTACTCCTCCGGGTCGCGCAGAGCGGCGCGGGCGATGCCGAGGTCCTGTTGGTAGGTAGGACCGAACAGCACGGGAAGCTGTGGCTCGAGCGCAGACTCAAGGTCCCAGAGAACGCGCTGTTCGGACTGGTCGCCGATGGGAAGAGCGCGGCGTTCGTTGTTGTCCGCAAGCCAGGCGTGGAGCACGAGGGCTTCATCCGGCGTCAGCCGTACAACCACCTCCGGGCCGCGCTCCTCGTTCGTCACGTCGGTCACTGTGGCACTACCGGCGAAGGGATGCCGGGAGGCGCGGACCACTGGGCTTGCGGCGACAGTCGTCGGCGTGCCGCAGCTATCTCACCGCAATTGCAGAGGGGGACCACGGCTCTGCCGCAGGGTGCGCTGGTCTCGTCGCGCTTCACCGTCGGAAGTGCCCGTGCGAACTAGCCGCCGGGCGGTACATCGAGCGGCGGCGGCTGAATGGTCGGATACGCCTGACAAGGCTCGCTCGGTCACAAGACCTCGACCGTCTCGACCGCAGTTCAAAATGCTTCGGCATCCACGGTGAAAGTCGACTTGTCAGCGCCGAGGCCGGTCGGCGACGGTGAGCACCAGGTCTCCGAGCGGCGGTGCTGGGGTGAACCACGGGGCGCTCGACCACTCGCCGCCACTGCCACTACCACTACCACTCAAGGAGGTGAGCACCAGCTCGCTTGCCGCCGGCCAGTGCTTCAAGCTGTAGCGCCGCCCGGCGACTACGGCGGTACGTCCGTAGGCGAATCCCACTCCGGGGAGCAGTCCCGCGTCGACTGTCGAGTGCTTGCGATCGCCGAGATCGGGATCGATGCGACACCGGTCGGCCAGCTCGATCTGGAGTCCGATTGTGTAGCGAGCAAGGCCGACAAGGAGGACTCCCGCGTCTGCGGAGCGCCCGATGGCTCCGCTCACGTTGACAGGGGTGCGTGCCTCGTTGTCGGGCGGCCTGAACTGGATTCGTCCCTGGGTGCCGTCGTCCGCGTCGCCGGAGAAGGGCAGGGCCGAGTGCATGAGCCCGACCCTCGTCCGCATCCCGTCAGTTGCTCAACGGCTTCGTCGAGTCCACTGGTCCGCCGGCAAGCTGGATCGGCCTCTCCCGCCGAGCGGACTCCAGCCGCGTCCCGAGCCGTCCCCGACCGCGGGAAGCATGGTCTACCTATATCGTCCGTGCGCATGGGAACGAACCCGCTGGTAGCCGCGTTGGCCAGCGCCGCACTCACGCTCGCGTTTGCAGCAGGGTGTGCTGCCACGGCCGAGTCAAGCGACTCGACCCCGGCGACCACCGCGTCGACATCCGAATGCACCGAAAAGCCACACCGTCCCGTCAGCGCTGACGAGGCAGCGTTG
>NZ_JBFUHG010000016.1:0-156581 GCF_056402515.1 Cellulomonas sp. P4_A2 | reverse complement strand
GGGGTCGTAGGGGGTGATGTGGTCGAGGTCGCAGCGGGTGGCGGGTTGTCGGCATCCGGGGAACGTGCAGGTCACGTCCCGGGCGATCACGGTCCGGGTCAGGTCCGCACCCGGCCGGTAGCCGACCGTCCCGGTGTCGATGACCAGCCCGGTGGGGTCGGTCAGCAGGCGCCGCCAGGTCCCGTCCTGGGCCAGCTCACGAGCCATCGCCGCGGGGATCGGCCCGAACGAGYCCAGGAACCCGGGTTGGTCGTCGAGCCCGGCCAGGGTGCTCGCGGCGATGGTGACGCCGATGSTGATGGKGTGGCCGTGGCGGCGCGGYAGCGGGGTCCCGTCCGGGGTCGCCTGCCGGTCCACGATGCCACTGAACACGTCACTGAAGGCGTCCGCGCGGCGCTGGTCCACGCTGCGGTCRTCMCCCTGCACCCGGGTGGTGCCGGCCARSGCGTCCAGCACGGTGAAGGCCATGACYGCCTCGGGTGCGGGCAGGTACGCGGACAGCCACGCCATCCCGTCCACCGACGCCGTCAACGACACCGCCCGGTCCTCCCGCGCGGCGACCAGGCGTTCCTGGGCGGCGTGAGGGTCGGTGGCGATCACCGCGGCGCGCACATGCCGGACCAGCTGCGGACCCGTCATCCGCTCCGCCGCCGCCAACCCCACCGCCAAGACCGCGTCACGCCCCGACGGGTCCGCGACCATCACCTCGCCCATCAGGACGTCGACCTTGCGCGCATCCACCACACCCGCAGCCCAGGCGTCCAGGACCACCGGATGCGTGCACGCCAGGGACGCGCGCACGACCAGCATCTCCGCCGAGCGCCGCGTGATCACCAACGCACACGCCAACTCATCCGGCACCGGAGACGGGTGCACCGGGCGGCGGACCTCCAGCTCATGGATCGCGACCGCCTGCGCCGCCTGAGCCGCCCGGATCAGCTGCTCGAAGCCTTGGACCACCCCGATCACCGCACCCGAAGGCAGATCGGCGACCTCCACACCATCAAGCAGGCCCGCCAGGTCCAGAACCGAAGCACCCGGCACCGGGAACTCCGGCAGACCGGCGGCGCGCCCGGTCGCTGACTCCGACGCGGAGATGGACTCGGGCGCAGGGGCGCACTCGGCGCTCGCCGCGGCGGCGGGAGCCGGGCGGGGCGCGGCGGCTGACGCCGGGTCGGACGCGTCGGGTCGTGTCGTGCCCATTCGTCGCGCCTCCTCGTCCGCCGGATCGATCCGTTCGAACAAGTGTACGATCGACCACCGACACGCGACAGGGCCGCGGATGCGATCTGTGGACAACCGAGGCGAGCACCCCGAGAAGGCCGAGAGCCTTACAGCAGCCGGCGGGCGGCGGCCCAGCGGGTCAGCTCGTGGCGGCTGGACAGCTGGAGCTTGCGGAGGACCGCGGAGACGTGGGTCTCGACGGTCTTGATGGAGATGAACAGCTCGCTCGCGACCTCGCGATAGGAGTAGCCGCGCGCGATGAGCCGCATGACCTCCCGCTCGCGGGCGGACAGCCGGTCGAGCTCGTCGTCACCGATCGCGACGTCGCCGGCGGACGACCCGAAGGCGTCGAGGACGAACCCGGCAAGGCGCGGTGAGAAGACGGCGTCCCCGGAGGCCACGCGGCGCACGGCGTCGGAGAGGTCGGTGCCGTCGATGTTCTTGGTGACGTACCCGCGAGCGCCCGCGCGGATGACTGCGACGACGTCCTCGGAGGCGTCGGAGACGGACAGGGCGAGGAAACGGGTCGTCCCGAGCAGGTCGGTGCAGGCGCGGATGACCTCGGCGCCCCCTCCCCCGTCGCCGCCGGGCAGGTGGACGTCGAGCAGGACGACGGGCGGCTTCAGCGACCGCACGAGCCGGATCGCGTCGTCGACGGTGTCGGCCTCCCCCACCACCCGCACGCCGGCATCGAGCGAGGCCTTCACGCCCGTGCGGAACATGTGGTGGTCGTCGACCAGCACGACATCGACGACGTCGCTCATCGTTCTTCCCTCTCGGTAGAGCCCACGGGAACCAGCAGGTGCACCTCGGTCCCGCGGCCGGGTCGGCAGGTCACGGTCGCGGAGCCTCCGCGACGACGCACGCGGCCGATGATCGACTCGCGCACGCCGAACCGGTCGGACGCGACCTCGTCGAGGTCGAACCCCTCGCCATGGTCCCGCACGAACACCTCGACCTGCGACGCACCGACCTCGAGGTAGAGCGAGACCGGCGGCAGACCGTGCACGACGGCGTTGACCAGGGCCTCGCGGGTGGCCTGCAGCAACGCCTCGGTGTCGGCGTCGGGCACGCGGTCCCCGACGACGACCGACTCGATGGCGACCGGGTCACCGGACGGGCCGGAGCGGGAGTCCTCGACCTCCGCGACGATCTCGCGCAGCGACGCGGCGACGGACGTGCCCGGCGCGGGGCGGTCGTCGTAGAGCCACTCGCGCAGCTCGCGCTCCTGCGCACGGGCCATGCGGGCGACCTCAGCGGAGTCGTCGGCACGCAGACGGATCAGCGCGAGGGTCTGGAGCACGGAGTCGTGCAGGTGGGCCGCGATGTCGGCGCGCTCGGACTCGCGCGCGCGGGCGGCCCGCTCGTCGCCGAGCTCTCGCACGAGCCGCAGCCACCAGGGCGTGAGCACGAGCGCGACCCCGCCGAGCATGACCACGGCGGCGATGATCGACTGCGCGAGGGTCGCGGGCTCGACGCCCTGGCCCGACCCGAGGCCGATGAACAGGAGCACCCCGACGCCGGCCAGCAGGATCCCGCCCGCGACGCGCAGCAGGCTCACGGGGGTCCGACCGCCCGCACGGTCCTTCAGGCGGTCGCGCTGTGCGGCGTCGAGCTGGCTCCACGCCAGCCACAGTCCGGCCAGCACGATGAGCGCGGGCAGCAGCCAGTCGGCCTCGACGTCGGCGCCGGCGCGCACCGCGACGAGCAGCACGGCCGCGACGACGAGCACCACGCCGATGGCGATGTCGGTGACCGGGATGCGTCGGCCGGGCTCCACGACGTTCTGCCGTCGCGCCAACCGGGTCAGGGTGCTCGGCCGCACGTCCTGCGCAGCGTCGGCAGGATCGCCGACGGGGATCGCGAGCCACCAGAACACGTAGAGCATCGGTCCGACGGCCGCGACGGGCGTCAGCACGAGGAACGCGAGCCGCACCAGCCCGACGGGCACGTCGAGGTGCGCGGCGAGGCCCAGGGCCACGCCACCGAACCAGCGCCCGCGCACGGGGCGGCGCAGCGGCAGCCGTCGCGGGGCGACGAGAGGTTCGGTGGGGTGCACGGTCCGATCGTCACATGCCCGCAGGCCCCCTGGGGTGCATCTCGGGGGCGCTTCAGGGCTGCGGCCCCGCAGGATCAGGGTGCTCTCAGGGGCACACCCGATGCCGCCCGTCCTCGCCGACGAGCAGGATCGAGACATGGACACGAGCACTCCCCCCGCACCGGAGGAACCGGCACCCGCCCCGGCGGCCCGAGCGACCGACGGCTTCTTCGCCGCGGTCCGCCGCCTTGGCATCACGCGTGCCGACGACCGTTGGGTCGCCGGCGTCAGCGCCGGCGTCGCCGACAGGTTCGGCATCGACCCGCTGCTGGTCCGCGGCATCTTCGCCGCGTCCCTGCTGCTCGGCGGTTTCGGGCTGGTCGCCTACGGCATCGCCTGGGCCCTGCTGCCCGAGCGTCGCGACGGGCGCATCCACTTCGAGGAGATGATCCTCGGCCGGTTCGACATCGCCCTGCTCGGCGCACTCGCGTTCGTGCTGGTGGGCCTGGGCCGCGGCGACAACTGGTTCTTCTTCTGGGGACCTCCCGGATGGATCCAGGGGCTCCTGTGGCTGCTGTTCGTCGCCGGGATCGTCGCGATCGTGCTCGCCGTCGTGAACCAGCGCCCGCGACCCGTCGCGGCTCCGCCCTACGGAGGACCCATGACTGCACCGACGGACGCCCAGCAGGACCAGACAGCACCCGCCGCGACGACCTACGCCGCCGCGACCGCTGCCTCCGCGTACACCGCGCCCGCATACTCGGCACCGGCGTACACGGCACCCGCCTACACAGCGCCAGCCCCGACCGGGCCGGCCTACGCCGCTCCCGCCTACGCACCGCCCGGGTACAACCCGCCCCCGCCCGTCCCGCCGAAGCAGCAGCGACCGCCGCAGCCGCCCAGGCCGCCGAAGCCGCGCACCCCGGGTGCCGGCGCCGGAACGGTCGGCGTGGTGGTCGCGCTCAGCCTGCTCACGCTCGCCGGGCTGCTGATCGCAGAGCGCTCGGGCACCTTCGACGGACCCGTCGCCCTCACGGCGCTCGGCATCGCGATCGTCCTGGCGGGCATCGGGATCATCGTCTCCGGCCTGCGCGGCCGCACCAGCGGGGCGCTCGGCGCCCTCGCGGTCCTCGGTCTGATCGCCTCCGTGCCGCTCGGGGTCGTGACGAGCACCAGCTCGTTCTGGCGAGGCGACGGAGAGCGTCAGCTCAGCGCCTCCGACGTCGCGGCCAGCAGTCGCCAGGAGGCGGCCGACGGCTACTCGATGGGGTTCGGCGACGTCGTCATCGACCTCACGGACGTCCCGATGACCGACCAGACCCTCGTCGTGCCCATCTCGCTGGCCGCGGGCGACCTCACGGTTGTCGTGCCGGAGGGTGCGAGCGTCGACGCCGACGTCAACATCGGCGCCGGCGAGATCACCTGGGACGTCGACGGCGAGAACCGGTCGCAGGACGGCGTCGCCATCGACGACGGCAACTTCACCACCGGGAGCGACGACCCCGAGCTCCGGCTCCAGATCCGCGTCGGCGCCGGTCAGGTCGCGATCACCGACTCCAGCCCGTCCGGCAGGCCGCTCCCGACCGTTCCCACGCCGCCGTCCGTCCCGACGGTTCCGGCCCTTCCCGGGGAGGAGACCCCATGAGCACCGACAAGAACACCCCCGACGACGAGACCCAGGTCATGGACGTCGTCGACGAGACCCAGCAGTCCGTCGACGAGACCGACACCACGGTCCAGGAGACCGCGCCGCTGGTCGACGAGACCGAGACGCCGGTCGACGAGTCCGAGACGCTGGTCGACGAGACCGAGACACTGGTCGACGAGACCGAGGTGCTCCCCGCGCTCGAGGAGCTCCCGGAAGCCGGCGCGCACGACGACGTCGTACCCGAGCCTGTGCTCGCCGAGACTCAGCCGCTCGCAGCGGCCGTGCCGACGATCGAGGACGAGCCGACGCCGACGCGTACGACGCCCGTCGCGGACCCGGATCCGTTCGAGCTGTTCAGCCCGGCACCCGCGGCGTCGGAGGGCTGGCAGTCGGCCCCGGAGCCCGCGGTCGTCGTCGAACCGAGGATCGTCGAGCCGGCAGCCGTCGAAGCAGACACCGGACGACGCCGGCTCCGTGTCGGCACGGTGGTGTGGGGTCTGGTGCTCGCCGCCTGCGGGCTGGGCGTGATCGCCTGGGCCTCCGGGGCGCGCATCGACTTCCAGCTGGCCCTCATCGTCCTGCTCGCCGCGTCCGGCCCCGTCGCGGGGGCCGGACGTCGGCGTGCGTCACTGGACCGGCGGAGCCGGCGGCGCGGTCGGCGGAGCGCTCGGCGGTGCCGGAGGTGCTGCCGGCGGTGCCTGCGGCGGGACGGACGACGCGGGCGGGACGGGCGTCGTCGGCGGAGTCGGTGCGACGTGCGCCGGAGCCGACTCGGTGGCCGGACGCGTCGCGACGACGGGATCCGGCGTCGCTGCCGCCGGAGCACCGAGCCCCGCCACCGCGGCTGGCGGAGCGGCATGCGCGGCCGGCGCCGGAGCCGCGGCAACGGGAACCGCGGCGGCTACGGGTGCCGCGCTCGGCACCACGGCGACGGACCCCTTGCCGAGGTGCCGCACGGCCCAGCCCAGGAGGATGAGCACGACGCCGATCCCCACGACCAGCAGAGCCACGCCGAAGGCGACGACGGACGTGAACAGGGACGCCCGCAGGAACGAGGCCGTCATGACGGTCTGCCGGGTCGGGTCGTCCTGGGGCAGCTCGGCGTAGGTCTTCCCGCCGGACGCCTCGAGCGCGTGCGTGTTGATGATGTCGGCCTGGAACCAGGCCTCCCAGGGCGTGTCGACGAGCTGACCGCCGAATGCCTGCGCGTCGTCGGAGACCGTGATCTTCTCCGCCGCGAGGTTGCTGGACACGGCCCCCCACGTGACCCCGCCGGCCACGATGAAGATGATGCCGAAGATGATGGTCAGGAGCCCGATGACGCGGACCCCCTTGGACCCTTCGGTCCCAGTCGTCGTCGTCGTCATTTCTACCCTTCCGAATCCCGCTGCGGAAACTACGGGCCGCAAGGGCCGGATGAGCGCCGCAGCTCATGCCAGAAGTACCTAACGCGTCCACGTTAGCGAGAATTGTCCGAGAAAGCCCGGATCAGTTGGTTCGACGGTGCGTCTGATCAGGCAGAGCGCACCAGGGAACGCGCTCGCGCGTATTCCGCGTCGGCTGCGAGGAGCACGTCCGACCACCCGAATGCGGGGGGCGTCGAGCGATTGTGCGCGATGATCGTGCGCAACAGCTCGCGGTCCTTCGCCAGGCGCACGATGACGTCGGCCATCTCGTCGTCGTCGGCCACGAGAAATCCGTCGATCCCGTCCTCGACGAACTCCGCCATCCCCGTCCCCCGTCGCGCGACGACCACCAGCCCGGCGGTGCGCGCCTCGAGGGCGGCGATCCCGAACGCCTCGAGCTCGGCGGACGCGAGGAACACGTCCGCGTGCGCGTAGGCGGCGCGAACGGCCGGGCGCGTCAGCCGACCACGCAGGTCGACGACGTCCTCGAGGCCGCTCGACGAGACCGCCGCGGACACGCTCCCCTGCGCCGGACCGGAGCCGATGATCGACAGGCTCACCGCGCCGGGCCCCAGGCGACGAGCAGCACCGCCGACCAGCTCGACGAGCGGGACGGCGCGCTTGCGGGGGACGAGCCGCATCGTCGCGACGAGCCGCAGCGGTCCGTCCTCGACGGGCTCCGCCTCGGTCGGTCCCCACGCCGCCAGGTCGATCCCGTTCGGCAGGACCGCGACCTCGGCGCCGAACACCTCGCGGACCCGGGCGGCCGCCTCGTGGCTCACGGCGTTGAGCGCGGCCGGCGCCCGGTGCCAGCGGGTCCGGCCGACGACGGCGCGCAACGGCGCGACGTACCCGTCGAGCATGCAGTGCCAGGTGATCGTCATCGGCAGACCCAGGTCCAGGGCGATGCGGGCACCGTCGAACGCGAAAGGCGACAGCACGCCCGCGTGGACGTGCACGACGTCCGGCCGCAGGGTGCGCAGCGCGTCCCGTATGAGCCGGGGCCCGACCGGGTTGACCGGCAGCTCGAACGGGAGGCGCGCGCCGAGGCGGTGGACGTGGACGCCGTTCTCGACGTCGACGACCCCGCCCCGCTCCCCGGCCTCGCCGAGCGTCGCGGTGAGCACGTGGACCTCGTGCCCCGCGGCGACCTGCCGGCCGGCGAGATCCCCCACCTGCGACTCGATCCCGCCCGTGCGGGGCGCGAAGCAGTCGGAGACGTGGGTGATCAGCACGTCACGCCCACTTCACGACTGGGCGCCGGCGGCCGCCTCGATGCGGGCGACGGCCTGCGCGTGGACCTTGCGCTCCAGGATGAACGACATGACGGGCACGACGCCGGCCGCGGCCATCGTCGCCAGACGCCCGACCCGCCAGCGCATCTTGGACCAGAGGTCGAACACGGTCACCAGGTAGATGACGTAGAGCCAGCCGTGCGCGTACGCGACCCAGGCGCCGATCACGGGGTTCGGGTGCCCGTCGGCGCCGACGCCGGATGCGTGAAAGCCGTACTTGAGGATGAGCTCCAGGCACAGCAGCAGGAGCATCGACCCGGTGATCCAGGCCATGATCCGGTAGCGCAGCAGCGCCCCGCTCGCCCGGCGCGGCCAGGTGGCTGCCTTGTTCGTCGTCGCAACCGACTCAGTCATGGGTCGATTCTCCCCTACGCGCGGAGTCGCTCACTCCCACTCGATCGTGCCCGGCGGCTTGCTCGTGACGTCCAGGACCACCCGGTTGACCTCGGGCACCTCGTTGGTGATGCGGGTCGAGATGATCGCCAGCACGTCGTACGGCAGGCGGGTCCAGTCGGCGGTCATCGCGTCCTCCGACGACACCGGCCGCAGCACGACGGGGTGCCCGTAGGTGCGACCGTCGCCCTGGACGCCGACCGAGCGCACGTCCGCGAGCAGGACCACCGGGCACTGCCAGATGTCGCGGTCGAGGCCGGCCCTGGTCAGCTCCTCGCGGGCGATGACGTCGGCGGCGCGCAGGATGTCGAGGCGCTCGGCCGTCACCTCGCCGATGATCCGGATGCCCAGGCCGGGGCCGGGGAACGGCTGGCGCCAGACGATGCCCTCGGGCACGCCGAGCTCCAGGCCGACCGCGCGGACCTCGTCCTTGAACAGGGTGCGCAGCGGCTCGACGAGGGCGAACTGCAGGTCGTCGGGAAGCCCGCCGACGTTGTGGTGCGACTTGATGTTGGCCGCACCCTCGCCGCCACCGGACTCGACGACGTCCGGGTAGAGCGTGCCCTGCACGAGGAACTTGACCTCCTCGTCGCTGCCCTCGACGATCTCGCGCGCCGCGTCCTCGAACACGCGGATGAACTCGCGGCCGATGATCTTGCGCTTGGTCTCGGGGTCCGTGTGGCCCGCGAGCGCCCGCAGGAACCGCTCCCGTGCGTCGACGACCTTGAGCTGCACTCCCGTCGCGGCGACGAAGTCCTTCTCCACCTGCTCGGCCTCGCCCGACCGCAGCAGGCCGTGGTCGACGAACACGCAGGTCAGCTGGCTGCCGACGGCCTTCTGGACGAGCGCCGCGGCCACCGAGGAGTCGACGCCGCCGGACAGCCCGCAGATGACGCGCGCGGAACCGACCTGCGCGCGGATCTTCTCCACCTGCTCCGCGACGACGTTGCCGGCGTTCCAGTCGGGCGCGAGCCCGGCGCCCTCGTAGAGGAAGTTCTCGATCGCCTTCTGGCCGAGCGGGGAGTGCTTGACCTCGGGGTGCCACTGCACGCCGAACAGGCGGCGGGACCGGTCCTCGAACGCGGCGACGGGGCTTCCCGACGAGGTCGCGAGGACCGTGAAGCCCTCGGGCGCGGCGTGCACCGCGTCGCCGTGGCTCATCCAGACGGTCTGGCTCTCGGGGCTGCCGCCGAGCACGGTCCCCGGATCGGTCACCGACACCGCCGTGCCGCCGTACTCGCGCTGGCCGGTCTGCGCGACCGTGCCGCCGAGCGCCGCGGCCATCGCCTGGAACCCGTAGCAGATGCCGAGCACCGGGACGCCGGCCTCGAAGAGCGCCGGGTCGACGAACGGGGCGCCGGCGGCGTACACCGACGACGGCCCGCCGGACAGGATGATCGCGGCAGGGTTCTTGGCCAGCAGGTCGGCCACGGAGGCCGTGTGCGGCACGATCTCGGAGTAGACGTTCGCCTCGCGCACGCGGCGCGCGATGAGCTGCGCGTACTGGGCTCCGAAGTCGACGACGAGGACCGGCTGGTGGTCGGTGGTGGCGGGCGGCGGGGGCGTCTGCGTCACGGGTTCAGGGTACCGGCGTGGCGGGACGCCCCGGGCCGTGCACGGCACAGTGCGAAGGCACCCCTCGTCTGCGAAAAGGGTTCGGGGCGTGTCGGTACCGACCCGTAACGTTGCCTCTCGTGCGTTCCCTCCCTCTGGCAGACCCCGGCAACCCGCCGCTGAGCGGGCCGTCCGCGCTGCTCTGGTGGCTCGCGCGCAGGCAGTGGGGCATCCTCCTGGTCGCCGTGCTCCTCGGCGTCACCATGTTCGCGGCCCAGGCCTTCACCCCGTTCGTCGTCGGCAACGCGGTCGACGACGGCCTCGAGCACGGGTTCGGACCCGAGCTGTGGCGCGCCTGCGGCAGCCTGCTCGCGCTCGGGATCGTCGTCATCGTCACCTCCGCGATCGGCCACCGGTACGACATCGCCAACTGGCTGCGCGCGGCGTTCACGTCGTCGCAGCTCGTCGGTCGCACGGTCTCGCGCAGCGGCCACGCGATCACCTCGGAGCTCCCCACCGGCGAGGTCGTCTCGGCCGTCGCCAACGACGCGCTGCGCATCGGCGAGCTCTACGCGCACGCCGCGCACTTCCTCGGCAGCCTCGTCGCGTACGGCGTGGTCGCGGTGCTCATGCTGCGCGTCTCGGTGCCGTTGGGCCTCGTCGTGATCCTCGGCCTGCCGACGGTCGCCGCCGCGCTCGGCCTGCTGGTCAAGCCGCTGCAGCGCAAGCAGGCGGCCCAGCGCGAGGCGTCCGGACGGCTGACCACGCTGGGTGCGGACACGGTCTCCGGCCTGCGCATCCTGCGCGGGATCGGCGGCGAGTCGGTGTTCACCGGCCGCTACCGGGAGCAGTCGCAGACGACGCGGCGGCGCGGCGTCGAGGTCGCGCAGACGCAGTCGATCCTCGACGCCCTGCAGGTGCTGCTGCCCGGCACGTTCGTCGTCGTGCTCATCTGGATGGGTGCGCACATGGCGCAGGCCGGCACCCTCACACCGGGCCAGCTCGTGTCGACGTACGGGTTCGCGGCGTTCCTGGCCTGGCCGGTCCAGAACGCCACGATGATGCTGCAGGCCGCGAGCCGCGCTCACATCGGCGCCGGCAAGGTGGTCAAGGTGCTGCGCGTGGTCCCGTCGACGGGCGCCACGCCCGGCACCGCGGACCTTCCGGAGGCAGGCGTCCCGCTCGCCGACGAGGTCAGCGGGCTGGTGGTCGAGCCCGGACGGGTGCTCGCGCTGGTCAGCGCCGACCCCGAGGAGACGGCACGCCTCGCCACACGCCTGGGCCGGTTCGACGACGAGGCCGAGCGCGAGACGCCGGTGCGCCTCGGTGGCGTGCTGCTGGCGGACCTCGACAAGGACGACGTGCGGTCGCGGATCGTGGTCGCCGAGGCGACGCCGCAGCTGTTCTCCGGACCGCTCGGCGGTGAGCTCGACGTGCGCGGCACCGCGACGCAGGACGACCTGCTGCGCGTGATGGCGACCGCCGACGCGCACGACGTCCTCGACTCGGTGCCCGACGGCCTCGCCGGTGAGCTGCCCGAGAAGGGCCGCTCGCTGTCAGGTGGCCAGCGGCAGCGCGTCGCGCTCGCCCGCGCCCTGCTCGTCGACCCCGAGATCCTCGTGCTCGTCGAGCCGACCAGCGCCGTCGACGCGCACACCGAGGCCCGGATCGCCGTGCGGCTGACGGAGGCACGCCGCGGCCGCACGACGGTCCTGGTCACCGCGAGCCCGCTCGTCCTCGACCACGTGGACGAGGTGGCCTTCGTGCAGGACGGCGTCGTCGTCGCGCGGGGGCGGCACGAGGACCTGCTGGACGACCCGGCGTACCGCTCGGTCGTGGGACGACGGATGGACGAGGAGGTGCTGGCCGGATGAAGCTCCCCATCGCTGACACCGCGACGGTGCGCGCCTACGCCACCGTCCTCATGCGGCGGCACCGCCGGCCGCTGATCGGCATCGTCATCCTGCACACGCTCGCCGCGACGGCGGGTCTGGCGGGTCCCGCGATCCTCGGCCTCCTCGTCAACGCCGTGACCCGCGGCACCACGTCCGCGTACATCAACACGCTCGTGCTCGCGGGCGTGGTCGCCGTGCTCGCGCAGACCGTGCTCATGCGGTTCGCGCAGCGCACCTCGATGGTCTTCGGCGAGGAGGTGTTCGCCGAGCTCCGCGAGGAGTTCATCGAGGCGGTCACCGCCCTGCCGCTGTCGACCGTCGAGCGGGCCGGGACGGGCGACCTCGTCGCGCGCACCACCAACGACGTGAACAAGCTCCAGCACGCCGTGCGCTTCGGGGTGCCGCGCGTGATCGTCGCGGTCGTCACCATCGTGCTCACCGTGGTCGCGTGCCTGATCATCGCGCCGCTGGTCGCCCTCGCGATGTTCGTCGGCGTGCCCACGCTCGTGCTCCTGACGCGCTGGTACCTCAAGCGCGCGACGCCCGCCTACCAGCGCGAGTCGGCTGCCTACGCGACGCTCAACGGCAGCATCACCGAGTCCGTCGAGGGTGCGCGCACGGTCGACGCGCTGCGGCTGGGGTCGCGCCGGCTGGCCCGCGTGGACGCGGACCTGTCCGAGGCGTTCGAGGCCGAGAAGGCGACGCTGCGCCTGCGCACCATCCTGTTCCCCGGCATCGACTCGGCGTTCGTCCTGGCACCGGCCGCCGTGCTGCTGTGGGGCGGGTACCTGGCGTCGCAGGGCGTGGTGACGGTCGGCGCCGTGACCGCGATCGTCCTGTACTGCTACCAGGTGGCCGGCCCGGTGTGGGAGCTGATCTTCTGGATCGACGAGATCCAGGTGGCCGCCACGTCGCTGGCCCGCATCGTCGGCGTGCAGCTGGTCGACCCCGACCGCACGTCGCGCCCGGGCACCCCGGTCGACGAGACCATGGCCGCCCGCGACGTCACGTATGCGTACCGCGAGGGCCACAACGTCCTGCACGGGATCGACCTCGACCTCGCCGTCGGCGAGCGGCTGGCCGTCGTCGGTCCGTCCGGTGCCGGGAAGTCGACGCTGGGGCGGATGCTCGCGGGCATCCACCCACCCAGTGGCGGCTCCGTCGCGGTCGGCGGGGTGCCGCTCATCGACCTGCCGCTCGAGGAGCTGCGCGGACACGTCGCCCTGGTCACCCAGGAGCACCACGTGTTCGTCGGGTCGGTCGCGGACAACCTGCGGCTCGCCCAGGTCGACGCGACGCAGGAGGCCCTCGAACGCGCGCTGCGCGCCGTCGACGCCTGGGACTGGGTGCAGGCGCTGCCCGAGGGCATCGCCACGGAGGTCGGTTCCGGCGGTGCGCCGCTGACCCCGGCGCAGGCGCAGCAGATCGCGCTCGCACGCCTCGTCCTGCTCGACCCGCACACGCTCGTGCTCGACGAGGCGACGTCGCTGCTCGACCCGCGGGCGGCGCGGCACCTCGAGCGGTCGCTGTCGGCCGTGCTCGAGGGCCGCACCGTCGTGGCCATCGCGCACCGGCTGCACACCGCGCACGACGCGGACCGGGTGGCGGTCGTCGACGACGGTCGGATCGTCGAGATCGGCGCGCACGACGACCTCGTGGCCGCCGGCGGCGACTACGCGGCGCTGTGGCACTCGTGGCAGCACGAGTGATGGCGCCTCACCGCGCGGGATGATGCAGACCATGAACGGGCCTCTCGAGCTGCGCGGGGGCGTCGTCGTCCCCGACGACGCCCTCGCGTGGCGCTTCTCCCGGTCCAGCGGACCCGGGGGTCAGTCGGTGAACACCACCGACTCCCGGGTCGAGCTGTCCGTGGACCTGTCGCGCATCCCGTGGACGTCGCCCACGCAGCAGGACCGGGTCCTGGACCGCCTGCGGCCGCGGCTGCGCGGCGAGGTGCTCACCGTCGCCGCGTCCGAGTACCGCTCGCAGCTGCGCAACCGCGAGGCCGCCCTCGTCCGGGCCGCCGCGCTGCTCGACGAGGCCCTCGCTCCCCCGGGACCGGTGCGCAAGGCCTCCCGCCCGAGCCGCGCCTCCCGCGAGCGCCGCGCGCAGTCGGAACGCCAGCGCCGCGCCACCAAGCAGCTGCGCCAGCGCCCCCCGCACGCGTGACCGGCCCGCGAGACGCCGACGGCACCCCTCGCTCGCGACGGCCCCCGTTCTAGGTGGCGCCGTCGCGCGTCTCGGGCGCCGTCGGCTCGTCCTCGTCGTCCGACGCGCCGCGGGCCTCGTCGCGGACCAGCCGGAGCCACAGCAGGACGGCGAACGCGCCGAAGATCCACCACTGCGCCGCGTAGGCGAGGTTCTGGATGTTCAGGCCGGAGCCGGGCTTGGTCGGCGGGTCGAGGAGCGCGACGTCGGCGGACTGCGCCGGATCGGACGAGGACACGACCAGGTATCCCGTGTAGATCGGCCCGCCCCAGGCGTTCAGCAGCTCGGGCGAGCTGATCGCCTCCGTCTGCCCGTCGACCACCCCGGACCCGGCCTCCTCCGAGGCCTGCAGGTAGCCGACGACGTCGACGGTGCCGGCGGGCGGCACGTCGGCGTCGGACGGCGACTCGACCCAGCCGCGCACGACGGGCAGGACCGGCGAGTCGCCGGACGCGACGCGCAGCGGCGTCAGGACGAGGTACCCGACCTGGTCGTCGTGGGCACGGTCGGGGACCAGGAGCTGGCCGGCCGCGTCGTAGGTGCCGGTCACCGCGACCTTGCGGCCGACGAGCATCCCGGTGAAGGAGGTCTGCGGCTGGAACACGGTGTCCAGCGCGACGGGCGGCGCGGCGACGAGCTCGGCGGTGTGCCGGGCCTCGGCGGAGGCACCGCGGACCTGCGCGCGATCGAGCTGCCAGACGCCGAGGCGGGCGCACAGGGCGGCGGCCGCGAGCAGGAGCACGAGGATCACGAGCATCCGAGGGCGCACGGCGGCACGCAGCATCGTCGTCGGAGGCCGGCGTTCTACCTGCTCCCACCCGGACCGGACGGAGGGCCTGGCCGGGCCGGACGACGGGCTCGGAGCACGCTCGCGCGGGGGCGCGGAGGGGCTCGGCTCGGTCACGCCTCACGGTACCCCGCAGGTCGTCGGCAACCGGAGGCGCCTGCTCCCTGGAGCGGCCCCTGTGGCGAACGCCACGAGTTCGGCGAACGTTCGCCGTTCACCAGTGCACGACGCGCTCACCTGCGGTTGTATGGCAGGACGAGGCTGCACATCCGGGCCTATCGGCCCTAGGTGTCGACGCCGTCCGACAACGAGGCTGGCACCGGGGCCGACCGAGGCCCCGAGTGATCACGGGGAGCGCGAGCACATGAGCACCACCACGACACGGCCCACCACCTGGCGACGGGGTTCCGGCGAGACGGTCGACGCCGCGACCCTGCAACGGATCGACAAGTGGTGGCGCGCCGCCAACTACCTGTCGGTGGGGCAGATCTACCTGCTGGACAACGCGCTGCTGCGCGAGACGCTCACCCGGGACCACGTCAAGCCCCGGCTCCTGGGCCACTGGGGCACGACCCCCGGCCTGAACTTCCTGTACGCGCACCTGAACCGCGCGATCGCGGAGCGCAACCAGTCGACGATCTACATCATCGGACCGGGCCACGGTGGCCCGGGGCTCGTCGCGAGCGCGTACCTCGACGGCACGTACTCCGAGGTCTACTCCGACATCACGGACGACGCCGAGGGCATGAGGCGCCTGTTCCGGCAGTTCTCGTTCCCCGGTGGCATCCCCAGCCACGTCGCGCCCGAGACGCCGGGCTCGATCCACGAGGGCGGCGAGCTCGGCTACGCGCTGTCGCACGCGTACGGCGCCGCGTTCGACAACCCCGACCTGCTCGTCGCGACGATCGTCGGCGACGGTGAGGCGGAGACGGGCCCGCTGGCCACGAGCTGGCACTCGAACAAGTTCGGGAACGTGGAGAAGGACGGCGTCGTCCTGCCGATCCTGCACCTCAACGGCTACAAGATCGCCAACCCGACCGTCCTCGCGCGCATCAGCGACGAGGAGCTCAACGCGCTCATGGTCGGGTACGGGCACAAGCCGCACGTCTTCGTCGCGGGGTTCGACGACGAGTCGCACGAGAGCATCCACGGGCGGTTCGCGACGCTGCTGGACGAGGTCCTCGACGAGATCGCGGACATCAAGGCGAGCGGCAGCGAGCAGCGCCCGATGTGGCCGATGATCGTGTTCCGCACGCCCAAGGGCTGGACCGGGCCGGACTACATCGACGGCAAGAAGACCACGGGCTCGTGGCGCGCGCACCAGGTGCCGTTGGCCAGCGCGCGGGACACCCCCGAGCACCTCGACGTGCTGCGGAGCTGGCTCGAGAGCTACCGGGTGGACGAGCTGTTCGACGAGGGCGGCAGGCTGCACGAGGACATCCGCGCGCTGGCGCCGGAGGGGGAGCTGCGGATGAGCGCGAACCCGCACGCCAACGGCGGCCTGCTGCTCAAGGACCTGCGCCTGCCCGACTTCCGCGACTACGCGGTCGACGTGCCGACGCCGGGCGGCTCGTTCAGCGAGGCCCCGCGCGTGCTCGGCGAGTGGCTGACGGACGTGATCCGGCAGAACCCCGACAACTTCCGGATCTTCGGCCCCGACGAGACCGCCTCGAACCGTCTGCAGGCCGTCTTCGAGACGACCGACAAGCAGTGGAACGCGGACTTCTACGGCCCCGACGTCGACGAGCACCTGGCCCGCGCCGGACGCGTGATGGAGATGCTCAGCGAGCACCAGTGCCAGGGCTGGCTCGAGGGGTACCTGCTGACCGGGCGGCACGGCCTGTTCAACTGCTACGAGGCGTTCATCCACATCATCGACTCGATGTTCAACCAGCACGCCAAGTGGCTCAAGGTCTCCGGCGAGATCCCGTGGCGCCGCCCGATCGCGAGCCTGAACTACCTGCTGTCCAGCCACGTCTGGCGCCAGGACCACAACGGCTTCAGCCACCAGGACCCCGGGTTCGTCGACCACGTGGTGAACAAGAAGGCCGAGGTCGTCCGGGTCTACTTCCCGCCGGACGCGAACACGCTCCTGTCGACGTACGACCACTGCCTGCGCAGCCGGCAGTACGTGAACGTCGTCGTGACCGGCAAGCAGCCCGCGCCGAACTTCCTGACCATGGACGAGGCGATCGCGCACTGCACGCGCGGCCTGGGCATCTGGGAGTGGGCCGGTACCGAGGAGCCGGGCGAGAAGCCGGACGTCGTGCTCGGCTGCGCGGGCGACGTGCCGACGCTCGAGGTGCTCGCCGCGGCGGACATCCTCAAGCGCGAGCTGCCCGACCTGAAGGTCCGCGTGATCAACGTGGTCGACCTGATGCGCCTGCAGGACGAGCGGGAGCACCCGCACGGGCTGTCGGACGCACAGTTCGACGGGCTGTTCACACCCGACCGGCCCGTGATCTTCGCGTACCACGGGTACCCGTGGCTCATCCACCGCCTGACCTACCGCCGCACGGGCCACACCAACATCCACGTGCGCGGCTACAAGGAGGAGGGCACCACCACGACACCGTTCGACATGGTGATGCTCAACGACCTCGACCGGTTCCACCTCGTCATCGACGTGATCGACAACGTGCCGTCGCTGCGGACCGCCCAGGCGGGCCTGCGGCAGCGGATGGTCGACGAGCGGCTGCGCGCGCGGGAGTACACCCGCGAGCACGGCGACGACCTGCCCGAGGTGCGCGACTGGGTGTGGCCCGACGCCGGCGACGCCGCGGCCGAGGGCGAGATCGCCGCGACGATCTCCACAGGGGGCGACAACGAATAGCCTGGCCGAACACCTAGGTCAGGAGACCTTTTCGTGGCACGCAGCATCTATGTGACCTCCCCCGAGGGCGACAGCGGCAAGTCCATCGTCGCCCTCGGGCTGGTCGACCTCCTCACGCGCACGGTGCAGCGGGTGGGGGTGTTCCGCCCGGTCGCCCGGTCGACCACGGTCCGCGACTACGTGCTCGAGCTGCTGCTCGGGCAGGACGGCGTCGACCTGACGTACGACGAGTGCGTCGGCACCACGTACGAGCAGGTGCTCGACGACCCTGAGGCCGCGCTCGCGCAGATCGTGCAGCGGTACCACGACGTCGAGCGCCGCTGCGACGCCGTCGTCGTGGTCGGCACGGACTACACGGACGTCGCGGGGCCGACGGAGCTCGCGTACAACGCGCGCATCGCCGCGAACCTCGGCGCACCGGTGGTCCTCGTCGTCAACGGCAGCGGTCGTCCCGCATCGGTGATCACGCAGGTGGCCGAGGTCGTGGTGCACGAGATGCAGGCGAACCACGCGCAGGTCGTCGCGGTCGTCGCCAACCGGTGCGCGTCCGGCGACATCGACAAGGTGCGCCGGTCGCTGAGCATGGACCTGGGGCTGCCCGGCTGGGCCATCCCGGAGAACCCGCTGCTCACGGCCCCGACCATGCGCCAGCTCACCGAAGCCGTCGACGGACGGCTGATCGCGGGCGACGAGAGGCTGCTCGCCCGCGAGGTGCTCGACGTCATGGTCGGCGCGATGTCGATCGAGCACCTGCTCGACCGGCTGAGCGACGGCTCCGTCGTCATCACCCCAGGGGACCGGTCCGACGTCCTGCTGGGCCTGCTCATGGCCCACCAGGCCGACGGGTTCCCGTCCCTGGCCGGCATCATCCTCAACGGCGGCTTCCTGCCGACGCCTCCCGTGGCCCGCCTGATCGAGGGTCTTGGCAGCCGGCTGCCGATCATCAGCACCGAGCTGGGCACGTTCCGGTCCGCGAGCGCCGTGGGCGACACGCGGGGGCGGCTCACCGGCGACTCCCAACGCAAGATCGACACGGCGCTCGCCCTGTTCGAGCAGCACATCGACGGCGCCGCCCTGCTCGCCGCGCTGGACGTCGAGCGCCCCGAGGTGGTCACGCCGCTGATGTTCGAGTACGCGCTGCTGGCCCGGGCGCGCGAGGACCGCCAGCACGTGGTGCTCCCCGAGGGCGAGGACGACCGGATCTTGCGCGCGGCCTCCACGCTGCTGCAGCGCGGCGTCGCCCAGATCACGATCCTCGGCGACGAGGCGTCGATCCGGGCCCGCGGCACCGAGCTCGGACTCGACCTCGAGGACGCCGCCGTGCTGAGCCCGCACGACCCGGAGATGCTGGAGCGGTTCGCGGTGGCGTACACCGAGATGCGCAAGCACAAGGGCATGACCGTCGAACGGGCGCGGGAGATCGTCTCGTCGGTCTCCTACTTCGGCACGATGATGGTCCAGCTGGGGCTCGCCGACGGCATGGTCTCCGGCGCCGCCCACACCACCGCGCACACCATCAAGCCGTCGTTCGAGATCATCAAGACGACGCCCGGCGTCTCCAACGTCTCGAGCTGCTTCCTCATGTGCCTCGAGGACCGCGTGCTCGTCTACGCGGACTGCGCCGTCATCCCCGACCCGACCGCCGAGCAGCTCGCCGACATCGCGATCTCGTCGGCAGCCACCGCCGAGCAGTTCGGCATCGAGCCGAGGATCGCGATGCTGTCCTACTCGACCGGTGCGTCCGGGTCGGGCGCCGACGTGGAGAAGGTCCGCGAGGCGACGGCCCTCGTGCGGTCCCGGCGGCCGGACCTGTCCGTCGAGGGGCCGATCCAGTACGACGCCGCCGTCGACGCGAGCGTGGCGCACACCAAGCTGCCCGACTCCGCGGTCGCCGGACGCGCGACGGTGTTCGTCTTCCCCGACCTGAACACCGGCAACAACACCTACAAGGCGGTCCAGCGGTCGGCGGGAGCCGTCGCCATCGGACCCGTGCTCCAGGGCCTGCGCAAGCCGGTCAACGACCTGTCGCGCGGCGCGCTGGTCTCGGACATCGTCAACACCGTCGCCATCACGGCGATCCAGGCGCAGGCAGAAGGTCAGGCACAGATCTCGTGAGCACCGTCCTGGTCGTCAACTCCGGTTCGTCGTCCATCAAGTACCAGCTGGTCGACCCGGTCGAGGGCGGCGCGATCGCGTCGGGCCTCGTCGAGCGGATCGGCGAGGCGACCGGCTCGATCACGCACACGTTCGCCGGGACCACCACAGAACGCACGCGTCCGATCGCGGACCACGGTGACGGCCTGCGCGCGGTGCTCGAGCTGTTCGAGCACGAAGGCCCCGACCTGTCGACCGCGAGCGCCGTCGGTCACCGTGTGGTGCACGGCGGCTCGGTGTTCGACGGTCCGGCGCTGGTGACCGACGAGGTGATCGCCCAGATCGAGGCCCTGTCGCCGCTCGCCCCGCTGCACAACCCGCCGAACCTCACGGGCATCCGCGTCGCCCGCGAGCTGCTGCCGGACGTGCCGCACGTGGTCGTGTTCGACACCGCGTTCTTCCGCACGCTCCCGGAGGCGGCGGCGACCTACGCCATCGCCAAGGACGTCGCCGAGGCGCACGGCGTGCGGCGCTACGGGTTCCACGGGACCTCGCACCAGTACGTCTCGGCCCGCGTCGCCGAGGTACTCGGCCGGAGGCCGCAGGACGTCAACCAGATCGTGCTTCACCTGGGCAACGGGGCTTCCGCGTCGGCGGTCCGGGGAGGTGTCGCGGTCGAGACGTCGATGGGGATGACGCCCCTGGAGGGCCTGGTCATGGGCACGCGCTCGGGCGACGTCGACCCCGCGGTCCTCATCCACCTGCAGCGCAACGCAGGACTCTCCGTCGACGACGTCGACGACCTGCTCAACCGTCGCTCGGGGCTCAAGGGTCTGGCCGGGGAGAACGACTTCCGCGCCCTGCACACGCTGATCGGCGACGGCGACCAGGACGCGGCCCTCGCGTTCGAGGTCTACATCCACCGGCTGCGCAAGTACGTCGGCGCCTACGTCGCGGTCCTGGGACGCGTGGACGTCATCACGTTCACGGCCGGAGTCGGGGAGAACGACCCCGTCGTCCGCGCCCGAGCCCTGGAGAACCTCGAGCCGCTGGGCATCGCGGTCGACGCCGACCTCAACGCGGTCCGCAGCCGCGAGCCGCGGATCATCTCGCCGGACTGGGCGACGACGACGGTCATGGTCGTCCCGACGAACGAGGAGCTCGCCATCGCCCGCCAGGCCGTGTCGTTGATCGGCGACGAGATCGACGACGACCCGGCCGAGGTGGGCCACGCCTGACTAGGGCAGGCGGAACGCCTTCATCGCGCGCAGCGCCTCGGTGTACAGGCGCGGCCAGGTCTCGGTGCCCAGGTCGAACATCCGGTGCAGCCCCACGCCGGGTCCGCCCAGGACGCCGTGCACCCCGTGCTGGACGGCGATGGTCTGGGTGCGGGTGGTGGCCCAGAGGCCCTCGCGACCGTGCCGCGACCCGATGCCCGACGACCCGATGCCGCCCTGCGGCGCCCCGACCGAGCCCCACGTGGCCACGTAGCCCTCGTTGACGTTGACGGAGCCGGACCGCACCCGCGCGGCCAGCGCGGCACCGCGACGCGTGTCCGCGGTCCAGATGCTGGCGTTCAGGCCGAACTCGGTGTCGTTCATCGCCGCGACGGCCTCGTCGTCGGACGCGACGCGGTAGATCGTCACGACGGGCCCGAACGTCTCCTCGCGGACCAGGCGCGCCTCGTTCGGCACGTCGGCCAGGATCGTCGGCTCGTAGAACCACGGGCCGAGGTCGGTGCGGTGCACTCCCCCGGCCAGGACGGTCGCGCCGTGCCCGATCGCGTCCTCGACGTGCTCGACGACCGTCGCGAGCTGCGCGGCCGACGTCAGGGTCCCGACGTCCGAGCGGTAGTCGAGGTCGGAGCCCAGGCGCAGCTCGCGGGTGCGGCGGACGAAGGCCGCGGTGAACTCGTCGGCCACGTCCTCGTGCACGTAGATCCGCTCGATGCTCACGCAGACCTGCCCGGTGCCGACGAAGCACGCGCGGACCGCACCCTCGGCGGCGACCTCGACATCGACGTCCTCGGCCACGTACATCGGGTTCTTGCCACCGAGCTCCAGCGTGGCCGGGACCAGCAGCGAACCGGCCTGCGCCGCCACGAGTCGCCCGGTCCGCGTCGACCCGGTGAAGCTCACGTGGTCGACGTTCTCGGTCACCGCCGCACCGATCGCGCCGTCGCCGACGACCACCTGCAGCACGCCGTCGGGGAGCCCCGCCTCCTCCAGCAGCTCGGCGGCCCACAGCGAGGTGAGCGCCGTCTGGGGGTCGGGGCGCAGGATCACCGCGTTGCCCGCGACCAGCGCCGGCAGCACGTCGCCGAGCGTGAGGGTCAGCGGGAAGTTCCAGGGCGCGACGATGCCGACCACGCCGACCGGGTGGCGCAGCACGCGCGTCGTCGTCAGTCCAGGGATGAGTCCCGCGACCCGCCGCGGCGCGAGGTAGCGGCCCGCGCGCAGGCTGTAGTGCCGCGAGATGTTCGCGATGTCGCAGACCTCTTCGAACGCCGAGACGCGTGCCTTGCCCGCCTCCAGCTGGATGAGGTCGAGCACGTCGCTCTGCCGTTCGAGCACGAGGTCGTGCACGCGGTGGAGGACCGCGGTCCGCTCGCGCAGGGGGCGCGCGGCCCACAGCCGCTGCGCCGAACGCGCCGTCCGCGCGGCGCGCGCCACGTCGTCGGCCGTCGACAGCGGGATCGCGGCGATGGGTCCGCCCGTGAACGGCGCGTGCGACGTGTACGTCGCGGCGCCGGGTGACGCGACGACGCGTCTCAGGAGGGTGCGGATGTCGTCCGGCTCGAGGACGTAGGTCGCGAGCGGGTCGGTCTCGGGGTCGTGGAGCTCGATGTGCCCAGGGTCGTGCGCCATAACCGCGAGAGTACGCGCGGCTCCTGAGGAACCCGGACTACACGCCGAGCGTCTCGCGCACGTCCGGGTGGAGCAGCTCGACGACGGCCGCCCTGCTCTCGGTCGCCGACGGGGCCGCCAGCGCGCAGGCCGCCATCGTCGCGCACTCCGAGGTCGAGTGGTGCCGCAGCGCGTACCGGACGGCCGGGACCGCGCCCGCCGACATCGACAGGCTGGTCACCCCGAGCCCGACGAGCACGAGAGCGAGGACGGGGTCCGAGGCGGACTCCCCGCACACCCCCACGGGCTTGCGCGCCTCGGCGCCCGCCCGTGCCGTGGCCTCCACGAGGTCCAGCACCGCGGGCTGCCACGGATCGAGCAGGTCGGCCAGCTCGCCCCGCAACCGGTCGGTCGCCATCGTGTACTGCGCCAGGTCGTTGGTACCCAGCGAGACGAAGTCGACCTCGGCGAGGATCTCCCGTGCGCGCAGGGCGGCGGCGGGCACCTCGATCATCACGCCGACGGTGGCGACGCCCGCGGCCCGCGCCCGGGCGGCGAACGCACGGGCTTCCTGCGCGGTGGCGATCATCGGCGCCATGACCCAGGGGGTCGTGCCCGTCTGAGCCTGAGCCTGCGCGAGCGCCCGCAGCTGGGTGTCCAGCAGCTCGGGATGCGTCCGGACCAGCCGGTAGCCGCGCACGCCGAGGGCAGGGTTCTCCTCGTCGGGCTGCGTCGCGAAGGCGAGGGGCTTGTCCGCGCCCGCGCGCCCCCCCCCCCCGCTCGAGGAACAGGACCTCGGTGCGGAACAGGCCGACGCCCTCGACGGCGCCGCCGGCGACGCGGGCCGCGTCCTGCGCGGTGCCGATGTTGGCGAGCAGCGCGACCGGCCGGCCGTCGGAGGTTCCGCCGGGGCCGGTGTCGGACTCGAGCGCGGTCTCGACGGCAGCCCGCCGGACCAGCTCGGCGCGCTGGGCGTCGTCGGGGTCGGTGGTCACCGTGCCGGCGGCGGCGTCGACGGCGACGACCGTGCCGTCCTCGATCGACGTCGCACCGCTCACGCGGACGATGCACGGCAGCCCGAGCTGCCCGGCGATGATCGCCGTGTGGCCCGTCGGACCGCCGAGCTCGGTGACGATCGCCAGCACGTTCGCCAGGTCGAGCGCGGCCGTGTCGGCCGGCGCCAGGTCCTGCGCGACGACGACCGACGGCCGGTCGAGCGCAGGGACCCCCGGTGCGGGGAGGCCGAGCGAGCGGGCCACGACCCGGTCGCGCACCGAGCGCAGGTCCGTGACCCGCTCGGCGAGGTAGCCGCCGGCCTGCTCGAACATGGCCGCGAACGTCGCCACCACGCCGTCGATCGCGCTCACCACGGGCTCGCCGGCGTCGATCCGCGCCAGCACCTGGTTCCGCAGCGCGCGGTCGTCGGCCATCTGGGCCGTGGCCGCGAGCACGTCCTTCACGGTGCCGGCGGACCGGGCCGACTGCTCGCGCAGACCGGCGGCGACGTCGCCGAACGCGGACTCGACGACGGCGTGCGCGGTCGCGAGGTCGGCGGGCACGCCGTCGACCAGCAGAGGCGCGTCCGGGTCGACGTGCGGCGCGGGTCGGACCTGGGCGACGGGTCCGACGACGGCGCGGCGACCGACGCCGACGCCCTGCATCACGTGACCGAGCGTCGGCGCGCTCACGACGCCTCCTGCGCGTCCAGGTCCGTGGCCAGCAGGTCGACCAGCCCGTCGAGCGCGGCGTCGGCCCCCTCGCCCTCGGCCGTGAGGGTGACCTCCTCGCCGCCCGGCACGCCGAGCGACATGACGAACAGGATGCTGCCGGCGTCGACCGGCTCCCCGCCCGGGCGGGCGATGGTCACGGGCAGTCCGGTCTCGGCGACGGCCTGCGTGAAGAGCATCGCGGGACGGGCGTGCAGGCCGACGCGGGACGCGACGACGACGGTGCGCTGGGACATGGGATCTTCTCCGATCGAGAGGTTCGAGGGTCAGGCTGCGGTCGCGACGAGCGACTGGGCGTCGGCGGCTTCGGCCTCGGCGTCCGCCGCCTGCTCGGCCAGGACGAACTCGTTGGTCCGCGCGCTCTTGAGCGCGATGACCAGACCGGCGGAGATCACGGTGCCGACGACGACGGCCAGGAGGAACCCGGCCGGGTTCGAGATGAGCGGCAGGACCCAGATGCCACCGTGCGGTGCGCGCTGCCCGGACCCCATCGCCATGACCAGGGCACCGGTGGCGCTCGAGCCGACGAGGGACGAGACGATCACGCGCCACGGGTCGGCGGCCGCGAACGGGATCGCACCCTCGGAGATGAACGACAGTCCGAGGAGCCAGGCGGCCTTGCCGTTCTCCCGCTCGGCGTGCGTGAACAGCTTCTTGCGGACGACCGTGGCCAGGGCCATGGCGAGCGGGGCGACCATGCCGGCCGCCATGACCGTGGCCATGATCCGGTACTGGACGGCGTCCGTCGCCAGGCCCTCGGTGGCCAGGCCGGTCACGGCGAACGTGTACGCGACCTTGTTGATCGGGCCGCCCAGGTCGAAGCCCATCATCGCGCCGAGCAGCGCGCCGAGCAGGACGAGGTTGGACCCGGACAGGCCGTTCAGCCAGCTGCTCAGTCCGTCCATCAGGCTCGCGATCGGCTGCCCGATGATCAGGAACATCACGAGCCCGACGGCGAACGTGGACAGCAGCGGGATCACCACGACCGGCATGACGCCGCGTACGCCCTTCGGCACCTTCCAGCGGCTGATCCACAGGGCCAGGAAGCCGGCCAGGAAGCCGGTGACCAGGCCGCCGAGGAAGCCGGCGCCGACGACCACCGAGATCGCGCCGCCGACGATGCCGGGCACGAGGCCGGGCCGGTCGGCGATCGCGTAGGCGATGAACCCGGACAGGATCGGCACGAGGAACCCGAACGCGACCGCGCCCGTCTGGAACAGCAGCGCCGCCCAGTCCATGCCGTTGGTGACGGCGAAGTCGTTCAGCAGGTGCGTCACCGGGATGCTGGTCACGGCGACGACGCCGTCGCTGCCGCCGGCGAACTGGGCGACCATGAATCCCAGGGCGATGAGGATCCCTCCCGCCGCGACGAACGGGATCATGTAGGAGACGCCGGTCATGAGCCACTGGCGGATCCTGGTGCCGACGCCCGCGTTGCGGTCGACCTTCGTCACCGGACCGGTGGGCGCCGCCGGCGTACCCGCCGGAACGCCCGCCTCGACGGCCGCGACCGCCGCCGCGATGACGCCGGGTGCGTCGTGCACGGCCTTCTTCACGCCCACGTCGATGAACGGCTTGCCCGCGAACCGGCCCTTGTCCTTGACCTCGAGGTCGGCGGCGTAGATGACGCCGTCCGCCGCGGCGATGATCGCAGGGTCGAGCGGGGTGGACCCTGCGGCGCCCTGGGTCTCGACGTGGACCTCGTGCCCGGCGGCCTTGCCGGCCTGCTCGAGGGCCTCGGCGGCCATGTACGTATGGGCGATGCCCGTGGGGCAGGACGAGACGGCGACGAGCTTCATGACGGGACAACCTCTCGGGTGACGATGTCGGCGACGGTTGCTGCATCGCCGGCGTCCTTGAGCGACGTGCGGAAGGACTCGTGGACCAGGCGGCGGGCGAGCGCCGCGAGGATCTGCAGGTGGTCGCTGTCGCCGGAGTCCGGGGCGGCGATCAGGAAGATGAGGGTGGCGGGCCCGTCGGGAGCCCCGAAGTCGACGCCGGCGGCGACCTTGCCGACCGCCAGGCTGGGCGCGGTGACGTGGGCGGACCGCGCGTGCGGAAGACCGATCCCGCCCGGCATCCCGGTCGCCATCTGCGCCTCGCGGGCCCGCACGTCGGCGTGGAAGCCGTCGGCGTCGGTGACGCGGCCCGCCGCGTAGAGCAGGTCGATCAGCTGACGGGTCGCGTCGTCACGGTCGGTGGCGACGAGGTCGACGGCGACGAGTTCCGGGGTGATCAGTGGGGTGCTCACGTCACATCTCCTTGAGGGCGAGTCGGGGATCGGGGTTGTGCACGACCCGGACGGCGCCCGGGTCGATGTCGAGGGGGTCGGGGACTGCGGTGCCGGGCAGCAGGACGGCGGCCCGGCCGAACGCGACCGCGGTCCGGAGGCGGTCGCCGCCGGATCCGTCCGCGCAGAGGTACCCGGCGAGGGTCGAGTCGCCCGCGCCGACGGTGGACACCGGGACGATGGGCGGGCCGCCGGCCCACCAGACCTCGTCGGCGTCGACGAGGATCGCGCCGTGCGCGCCGAGGCTGACCAGGACCGCACGGTTGCCGGCGGCCAGGACCTCGTGGGAGGCGTCCACCACGTCGCCGACGGTCACCAGCTCGCGACCGACGAGGTCGGCCAGCTCCTCGTCGTTCGGCTTGACCACGGCGAGCCCGCCGGCGCGGACGGCCTCGGACAGCGGACCTCCGGAGGTGTCCAGAGCGAACGGGACGCCGTGGCGGGCGGCCAGGTCGGCCAGCCGGACGAAGAACGTCTCGGACGCGCCCAGCGGGAGGCTGCCCGCTCCCACGAGCACGAGCGGCCGGTGCGCGAGCTGCTGCTCGACGGCCGCGAGCAGCGCGTCGACCTCGGCGGGCGTGAGCCGCGGACCGGGGGCGTTGACCTTCGTCGTCGCTCCGCCGGCCTCGACGAGCGTCAGGTTGGTGCGCGTGTCGCCGTGCACCGGGACCGCGACGGAGGTGACGCCCTGCTCGTCGAGAAGCTCGACCAGGCGCCGGCCGTCGGGCCCGCCGGTGGGGAGCACCGCGAGGGACGCGACGCCGTTGCGGACGAGCACGCGGGAGACGTTGATGCCCTTGCCGCCCGGGTGGACGTGCGAGCGGTCGGCGCGGTTGACCTCGCCCACCTCGAGGCGGTCGAGCTCGAGCGCGCGGTCGAGGCTCGGGTTGGGCGTCACCGTGACGATCACGCCGTCACCACCCGCGGGCCGGCGGCCTCGATCTCGTCGACGAGCTCGGGCTCGGCGCCGCTGTCGGTGATGACGGTGTCGATCGCGCTCAGGGGCACGACGTGCGCGAACTCGACCCGGCCGATCTTCGAGTGGTCCGTGAGGACGACCGTGCGGCGCGCATTGGCGACGAGCGCCCGCTTGACCGCGGCCTCCGCGAGGTCCGGCGTGGTGAGCCCGTGCTCGACGCTCAGGCCGTTGGTGCCGATGAACGCGACGTCGGCGTGGATGTCGGCGAGCTCCCGCTCGGCCCAGGACCCGACGGCGGCCAGGGTCCGTCCGCGGACGGTTCCGCCGACGAGGTGCAGGGTGATGCCCGGGCGGGTGGCGAGGATCATGGCCACGGGCAGCGCGTGCGTGACGACGGTCAGCTCGCGGTCCGTCGGCAGCAGCTCGGCCAGCCGGACCGTCGTCGTCCCGGCGTCGAAGATCACCGCTCCGCCGTCGGGGAGCTCGTCGAGCGCCGCCTTCGCGATCCGCTCCTTCTCCCCTGCGAACTTGCCCTCGCGGTCGGCGACGCCCGGTTCGAACCCGAGCCGCTCCACGGGGATCGCCCCGCCGTGGACCCGACGGACCAGGCCGTGCCGCTCGAGGATCGTGAGGTCGCGGCGGACCGTCTCGGCCGTGACCTGGAGGGCCTCGGCGAGCCTGTTCACGTCGACCCGGCCCTCGGCGCGCGCCGTGGCGAGGATCTGCTGGTGCCGCTCCGGTGCGTACACGTCGACTCCGTCGTCCGCTGCGCCGACCCTGTCGTCGGCGTCCAGTGGCTCCAGGGTGCTCCTCAGAACACAGGCATGTCAAGCAATTCGGGCACATTCGGCGGTAAACGGGCGTTGATATGGGCATTTGCACGCGCGTTCAGTGGTCACCGGACGCAAAGCGATGCCCGAGTGCGCCCGTTTCGGGCACGCTCGGACATCGCCGGGAGGGGATCAATGCGGCTGGTACGGGCTCACGACGACCTCGACGCGCTGGAACTCCTTGAGGTCGGAGTAGCCGGTCGTGGCCATCGCACGGCGCAGCGCTCCGATGAGGTTGAGGGTGCCGTCGGCCGTGTGGCCGGGGCCGAACAGGATCTGCTCGAGCGTCCCGGCGGTGCCGACCTCGACCCGCTCGCCGCGCGGCAGCTCGAGGTGGTGCGCCTCGGGACCCCAGTGCCAGCCGCGGCCCGGAGCCTCGATCGCACGGGCCAGCGCCGCGCCCAGCATGACCGCGTCCGCACCGCACGCGACGGCCTTGACCAGGTCGCCGGAGCGGCCCACGCCGCCGTCGGCGATGACGTGCACGTAGCGTCCGCCCGACTCGTCGAGGTAGTCCCGCCGGGCCGCCGCGACGTCGGCGACGGCCGACGCCATGGGGGCGTGGATGCCGAGCGCGAGGCGCGTGGTGTGCGCGGCGCCGCCGCCGAAGCCGACCAGGACGCCCGCCGCACCGGTCCGCATGAGGTGCAGGGCCGCCGTGTAGGTGGACGCGCCGCCGACGATCACCGGGACGTCGAGCTCGTAGATGAAGCGCTTGAGGTTGAGCGGCTCGGCGCGGCCCGACACGTGCTCGGCGGAGACCGTGGTGCCGCGGATGACGAACAGGTCCACGCCGGCGTCGACGACCGTGCGCCAGAACTCGTTGGTGCGCTGCGGGCTGAGCGCCCCGGCCACCGTGACCCCGGCGGCGCGCACCTCCTTGAGGCGGGCGGTGATCAGCTCGGGCTGGATCGGGGCGGCGTAGATCTCCTGCATGCGGGCGGTCGCGCCGGCGGAGTCGAACGTCGCGATCTCCTCCAGCAGCGGCGTCGGGTCCTCGTACCGCGTCCACAGACCCTCGAGGTCCAGCACGCCGAGGCCGCCCGCCTGACCGAGCGCGACCGCCGTCGCGGGGCTCATCACCGAGTCCATCGGGGCGGCGACGACCGGGAGGTCGAAGTGGTAGGCGTCGATCTGCCAGCCGACCGAGACCTCCTCCGGGTCACGCGTACGGCGCGACGGGACGACGGCGACGTCGTCGAAGGAGTACGCGCGGCGCCCGCGCTTGCCGCGTCCGATCTCGATGTCGTTGCTCACCGGGCAAGGCTACCGGGGCCCCGACCCGCGCCACGCGGGGTGTCCTGCGGGGTCGTGTCAGACCTCGGTGGCACTCTGGCGGTATTCGAACGAAGGGCACCACGACGATGAGCTGGACGGACGGGCCGCTGCTGGGCTTCGACACGGAGACCACGGGCATCGACGTCGACAACGACCGCATCGTCACCGCCGCACTGGTCCGTCGCGACGAGACCGGCACCCACATCCGCAGCTGGCTGATCAACCCGGGCATCGACATCCCCGAGGCCGCCGCGGCGATCCACGGAATCTCCACCGACCACGCGCGCAGGCACGGCAGCAAGCCGAAAGAGGCGCTCGAGGAGATCGCGACCGAGCTGGCGCAGGCGTTCCGGGACGGCGTCCCGGTCGTGGCCTACAACGCGACGTTCGACCTCTGCCTGCTCGACGCCGAGCTGCGTCGGCACAGGCTCAAGACCTTGCCGGACCGGCTCTACAACGAGGCCCGCCCGGTGATCGACCCGCTCGTGCTCGACCGGGCGGAGGACCAGGAGCGCCGCGGCAAGCGCAAGCTCGTCGACCTGTGCGGGTACTACGAGGTCGTCGAGTCCGGGGCCCTGCACACGGCCGACGTCGACGTCGTCGCGACGCTGGACGTGCTCGAGCGCATCGTGGGGCGCTTCCCGCACCTCGCATCGCTCGATCTGGACACGCTGCACGAGTACCAGTCGACCGCGCACCAGGCCTGGGCCGAGGGTCTGAACGCCTGGCGTCTGGAGCAGGGCCTCGACGGCCCGCAGGTATCGGACGTCTGGCCTGCACGGAAGCCGGTCGGCACGCTCTGGTGAGGTAGGTCATATCGCGGTTGAGTTGCGCCGGGTGAGATTCGCCTCTATGGGCCCGTTCGACACCCCGATCCGGGGTGGCAATATCTCATCCATGAGTTAGCGTCTTCCCCATGACGACCACCAGTACCCCGGTTCCGCTCACCACGGGTTCGTTCCCGATCGCCACCGACCCGCTGGCCCACGTCGGCTCGCTGGTCCGCTCGGCACGGCAGCACCAGGGCCTCACGCAGGCGCAGCTCGCGGAGCGTCTGGGCACCAGCCAGTCGGCCATCCACCGCATCGAGCAGGGTGCGCAGAACGTCAGCCTCGAGATGCTCACCCGCATCGGCGCCGCGCTCGACTCCCCCATCGTGACGCTCGGCGGCCCGCAGCGGACCCACCTGCGCGTGCAGGGCGGCCAGACCCTCAGCGGCCGGATCGACGTCAACACCAGCAAGAACGGCGCCGTCGCCCTGCTGTGCGCGTCGCTGCTCAACCGCGGCACCACCCGCCTGCGCAACGTCGCCCGGATCGTCGAGGTCGACCGCATCGTCGAGGTGCTGCGCTCCGTCGGCGTGAAGGCCGTCTGGTCGACCGACGGCCGCGACCTGGAGATCGTCGTCCCCGACCGCCTGCAGCTCGAGAAGATCGACGTCGACGCTGCCCGTCGCACGCGGTCGATCATCATGTTCCTCGGCCCGCTGCTGGGTCAGCAGGACGAGTTCCGCCTGCCCTACGCGGGCGGCTGCGACCTGGGCACCCGCACCGTGGAGCCGCACCTGATCGGGCTGCGGCCGTTCGGCCTGGAGGTCACGGCGACCGCCGGCGACTACCACGCGCTGGTCGAGCGGTCCGAGCGCACGGACCTGTCGGTCGTCCTGACCGAGCGCGGCGACACCGTCACCGAGAACGTCATCATGGCCGCGGCCCGCCGCACGGGCATCACGACGATCCGCAACGCGAGCCCGAACTACATGGTCCAGGACCTGTGCTTCTACCTGGAGCTCCTCGGCGTCCGGATCGACGGCATCGGCACCACGACGCTGCGCGTGCACGGCCTGGCCGAGATCGACGCCGAGGTCGAGTACGCGGTCTCCGAGGACCCGGTCGAGGCCATGAGCCTGCTGACCGCGGGCATCGTGACCTCGTCGGAGATCACCGTGGGGCGCGTGCCGATCGAGTTCATGGAGATCGAGCTGGCCACGCTGGCCGAGATGGGCCTGCGCTTCTCGCTGTCGGACGAGTACGCCGCCCAGAACGGCCGCACCCGGCTCGTCGACGTGACGGTGTACCCGAGCGACCTGCGGGCACCGATCGACAAGATCCACCCGATGCCGTTCCCGGGCCTGAACATCGACAACCTGCCGTTCTTCGCAGCGATCGCCGCCTGCGCGACGGGCACCACGTTGATCCACGACTGGGTCTACGAGGGCCGGGCCATCCACCTGACCGACCTGACCCGCCTGGGCGCCGACGTCCGCCTGCTCGACGCGCACCGCCTCCAGGTCAGCGGCCCGACGCACTGGTCGGGCGCCGAGGTGTCCTGCCCGCCGGCGCTCCGCCCGGCCGTCGTCATCCTGCTCGCCATGCTCGCCGCCAAGGGCACGTCCGTGCTGCGCGACGTCGACATCATCGCCCGCGGCTACGAGCAGCTCCAGGACCGCCTGGTCCAGCTGGGCGCCCGCATCGAGACGTTCCGCGACTGAGGTCGAAGCCGGTCGCCCCTACCGACGGGTGACCGGCTCGATCCGCGCGCTGCGCAGGTGCTCGAAGACGATCGACGTCCGCACGTCGGCGATCTCCGGCCGTTCCGTGAGCCGGTCGATGACGAACGCGTAGAGCCGGTCGTTGTCCGCGACCGCGACGTGCAGCACGAAGTCCTCGGTGCCGCTGGTGACGAACACGCCGACCACCTCGGGCAGCGCTGCGGCCCAGGTGCGGAACCGCTCGATGTTCTGCCGCGTCGGCGGCCGGATGCGCAGCGCGATCATCGCCTGCACCGGTCGACCGATCTGCGCGAGGTCGACGTCGAGCACCGCGCCACGGATCACCCCGCGCTCGCGCAGGGACCGCGTGCGGTCGAGCGCCGTGGTCGGCGAGACCCCCACCGCGGCGGCGATGTCGCGGTTGGTCCGCCGTGCATCCACCTGCAGCTCGCGCAGGATCGCCGTATCAAGTTCGTCGAGATCGGCCATGCGCCCATGCTAGCCGTACGTCGTACGGAACGCTTGGAGTCCACCCGCACGTCTGCTTAGCATTCTGGTGTCAGTACGGACGAATGCGAAGCAGGACGCACACATGTCGGTCGATATGACGGACCGGATCGGGTTCGCGCCGGAGGAGATCGCGCTGGGCGAGTCCACCCGCGCCGCGCGGTTGAAGTGGGTCGTCGTCGTGGACCAGGACCTGCCGGCCGGGCGCGCGGCGAACGCCGCCGTGTGCGTGGCTGCGGCGACGACCGCGGGCGTGGACGGCCTGCTCGGCCCGGCGGCCCGCGACCTGTCCGGTGTCGACCACCCCGGCATCCCGTGGGTCGGCTGCACGATCCTGGCGGCGCCCGCCGAGCAGCTGGGCGCGATCCGCGCCGGTGCCGCGGCCTCCCCCGACATGTTCGTCGCTGACATGCCCGCCGTCGCCCAGACCATCCGCGTGTACGACGAGTACCTCGAGCGGATCGCGGGCGCCGACGAGCCGGCCTACATCGCCGTCAGCATCGTCGGCCCGCGCAACCAGGTCGACCGGCTGGTGCGCAAGCTCCCCCTGCTGGCCTGAGGACGCGCAGGAACGTCAGGCCGCGGGGCGCAGGAGGAACGTGAACGAGTCCGCGTCCCGGCCGGCGGGACGACCGTCGTCGTCGCGGATGGTCTCCACCAGCAGGCCCGCGGTCGACGCGAGTCGGGAGAAGCCGTCGATCGTGTGCCAGTGCAGCAGCCACTCGCGGTCGGCCGTCTCCGTGACGCCGTCCCGGACGCGCTCGTAGCGCAGCGTCGTGCGCCGCGTCCGGGCGACGGGGTCGCGGTCCTCGTCGAGCAGCGAGACCCGGATGACGGCGCCGTCCGGTTCGACCTCCGAGCGGAGCTCTCCGACCCGGCCGGAGGGCGGCGGGATCCACAGCGGGATCGCCGCGGTGCCTTCGGGCAGGAGGTGGGCGCGGATGCCCGTGAGCGCGGCGAGGGCGGCCTCGTCGGACGGCAGGAGGTTGAACGTCGCACCGGCCAGGAAGATCGACCGGTACCGCCGAGGCAGGTCGAGGTCCTCGAACCGCTGCTGGAACACCGACACGTCGAGGCCGGCCGCGCGCGAGCGCAGCCGGTCCAACATGTCCGCCGACGAGTCGACGCCGTCGACGTCTAGCCCGAGGGCGCGCAGCGCGAGCAGGGGGTCGCCGTCGCCGCAGCCGAGCTCCAGGCCGGGCTCACCGCTCGAGGCGACGAACGCGACGTAGGACTGCGGCGACGGCGAGTACGACCGCAGCGGAGAGTAGAGCTCCGCGACCAGGCCCGTGTAGAAGTCCGCGGGATCCAACGAGGTCAGCGGCCGGAGTAGTTCGGCGCCTCGGAGACCATCTGGACGTCGTGCGGGTGCGACTCCTTGAGCCCCGCCGGCGTGATCCGGATGAACTTGCCGCGGGTCTGCAGCTCGGGGACGGTACGAGCGCCGACGTAGAACATCGACTGGTGCAGGCCACCGATCAGCTGGTGCGCGACGGCCGCGAGCGGGCCGCGGTACGGGACCTGGCCCTCGATGCCCTCGGTGATGATCTCGTCGTCGGACAGGTCGCCCTGGAAGTAGCGGTCCTTGGAGTACGAGCGACGGTCGCCGCGCGACTGCATGGCCCCCAGCGACGCCATGCCGCGGTAGCGCTTGAACTGCTTGCCGTTGACGAAGACGAGGTCGCCGGGCGACTCGTCGCAGCCGGCCAGCAGACCGCCGAGCATCACGGTGTCCGCGCCGGCGACGAGGGCCTTGGCGATGTCACCGGAGTACTGCAGGCCGCCGTCGCCGATGACCGGGACGCCGGCGGGCTTGGCGGCCAGCGACGCGTCGTAGATCGCGGTGATCTGCGGGACGCCGACGCCGGCGACGACGCGCGTGGTGCAGATGGAGCCCGGACCGACGCCGACCTTGACGGCGTCGACACCCGCGTCGACGAGCGCCTGGGCGCCCTCACGGGTCGCGATGTTGCCGCCGATGACCTGCACGTGCCTGGTGCCGGGGTCGCCCTTGATGCGGCGGACCATGTCGAGCATCAGGCGGGCGTGGCCGTTGGCCGTGTCGACGACGAGCACGTCCACCCCGGCCTCGACCAGCGCCGTCACGCGGTCCCACGCGTCGCCGAAGAACCCGACGGCGGCACCGACGACGAGCCGGCCCTCCCCGTCCTTCGTCGCGTCGGGGTACTGCTCGGACTTCACGAAGTCCTTGACGGTGATCAGGCCGCGCAGGATGCCCGAGTCGTCGACCAGCGGGAGCTTCTCGATCTTGTGCTTGGCGAGCAGCGCGGCAGCGTCGTCGCGCGCGATGCCGACCGGGGCCGTGACCAGCGGCATCGCCGTCATGATCTCGCGCACGCGGAGCTTCTCGAACTCGCCCGGCGGAACGAACCGCAGGTCACGGTTGGTGATGATGCCCAGGAGCAGCCCGTCCGGCGCGACCACCGGGAGGCCGGACACGCGGTAGGTGCCGCACAGGGCGTCCAGCTCGGCCAGCGTCGCCTCGGGCGAGACCGTCACCGGGTCCGTGATCATGCCGGACTCCGAGCGCTTGACCAGGTCGACCTGGTGCGCCTGGTCCTCGATCGACAGGTTGCGGTGCAGGATCCCGATGCCACCCTGGCGCGCCATGGCGATCGCCATGCGCGACTCGGTGACGGTGTCCATGGCGGCCGACAGCAGCGGCACGCGCACGGAGATCTCCCGCGTGAGGCGCGAGGTGGTGTTCACCTCGCTCGGGATCACGTCGGTCTCCCCCGGCAGGAGGAGCACGTCGTCGTAGGTCAGCCCGATCCGGGCGAACGGGTCGGCAGGCGAAGGCTCCGTCATTGTCTCAGGATACGCGCGCGCGAGCGCGTGCCGGATCCCGCGTTACTGGATGAGACCCCGGCGCAGGCCGATCGCGACCGCCTGAGCGCGGTCGTTCGCGCCCAGCTTGCGGAACAGGCGACGCGCGTGGGTCTTGACCGTGTCCTCGGAGAGGTAGAGCTCGGCACCGATCTGGGCGTTGGAGCGTCCGTTGCTCATGCCGACCAGCACCTCGATCTCGCGCTTGGTCAGCGGCACACCGGCGATCGCACCCGAGGTCGGGCCGGCGACCGGTGCTGCGTTTGCCGCGTCCGTGGGGACGGCCGACGAGACGCGACCCTCACCGGAGCCGGAGCGCTGCGCGAAGCTGGCCTGGCTGGGCACGTCGACGGTCGAGGTCCGGGCGCCGGACGGGACCGGCAGCGCGGGGCTGGCGAGCACGTGGGCGGCGACGGCGGACAGCTCGGCGCGGCCGACGTCCGGTGCGAGGAATCCGCGGGCGCCGAGCGCGAGCGCCCGGTCGAGCGCCACGGTGTCGTCCGGGACGGCGAGGAGCACGATCGCGGCGGAGGGGGCGACGGCGCGCAGACGGCGGATCGCCTCGATCGCACCCGGCGCACCCAGGTGGGCGTCCAGGAGCACGACGGTCGGCGGCATCCGACGCGCGAGGCTCAGCAGCTCGTCGACGGTGGCGGCCGCACGCACAGGTCCGAGCGCCGGCACACCGATCGATGTCACTACCAGCCGCTCGCGCACGACTGCCGAGCCGTGACACACCACGACTCCTGCCATGTTGATCCCCTCTCGGGCCCCACGCGGGGCACCTGTCGTGTATCGGTCGCCCGGACGAGTGACGTTAGTTCTCCCGGCAACCGACGCGGACCACGGCGCGGGCAATCGTCCGACGATGCGTCGCAAGCGCAGAATGTCTCACCCGATAGAGCGGGTGAAATGGCTGATCACACCCCCGGGGGACCTACAGGTCGGGGGTCGCGACACCCTCGCTGGGACGGCTCGTGACGGCCAGGACCTCGTGCACCAGCCCCGTGAAGGAGTGTGCGCGGTGCACCGACCGCCCCAGCGGGACGGACGCGGAGGCCCGGTCGGGCACCATGACGAACTGCGGCAGCTCGGCGTGCTGCTCGGCGATCCGCTCGACGACCTCGAGGTCCACCTGGTGCCCCTCGCCGATCGTGACGACGGCGCGCGTGCGGGTCATCGCGACGAGCTCGAACGCGTGGTGGACGCCACCGGGTCCGCCGACGATCCGCGCGTCGACGCCGTGCGACGCGAGGGCGCCGGCCACGGCGTGGGCGACGAGCGGACGCGGTTCGCGCGGCACGACGAGCACCAGCACGACCGGCCGGCGCGCCCCCTCGAACGGGGCGGTGCGGTCGCGGAGGGCGGCGAGGGCGGCGGCGTGCACGGTCGCGGTCGCGTCGACGCCCGGGGGGTCCACGACCGTCCGGCGGGCGAGCGCGTCGAGCGCGGGCTCGACCAGGACCGTCCACCACGCCAGGACGTCGGCGTCGGGCGAGAGGGCCAGGACCCGTGCGCAGGCGGCCAGGTCGCCGGCGAGCGCCGCGTCGACGACGGCCGTCGGCGTCCGCTCGGTCGGCGGGCGCACGTCCGCGGGCGCGGCGACGTCGGTGGCCAGCGCGATCCGGGCCGACTCCGCGGGGGCGACACCGTCGAGCGTCAGGCGCCGCATGACGAGCAGCCGCTCGACGTCCGTCGACGAGTACCGCCGGTGCGCGCCGGCCGAGTGCTCGGACGGGCCGAGCCCGTAGCGACGGTCCCAGGTGCGCAGGGTGGCAGGTGCGACGCCCAGGCGCCGGGCCACGGCCGCGACGGCGAGCGCGGGCGCGTGGGCAGCCTGCGGCTCGTCGTCACCAGACATGACCATGGCGCGATTGTGCCAGTCCGAGCCGCGAAGTTCGTCCGGGGGAACCTCTGGACACGGATCGACTACCTGCGGTAATGCGGCCAATCGCTTCATCGAATGGCGGGGCGAACCGGTCTTGAACAACTCTTGAAGCGGTTGTAACGTCCTCCCCAACGCGTCATCCCGTGGGGCACACCCCACGGCAACCCGTACATCACGAACTTCCGGCACAGCCGCCGATCCGCGGCCTGTGACGGAGCGACTGAGGAGGAAACCATGGCCGAGATCTCCCGACTCCCCGGACCCGTGATGGATCTGTGGGAGTGGCAGTTCGAGGGCGCGTGCCGTGACGCAGACCAGGACCTGTTCTTCCACCCTGAGGGCGAGCGTGGATCTGCGCGACGCCGCCGCGCCGAGGCCGCCAAGGCCATCTGCGCCACCTGCCCCGTCATCAAGGAGTGCCGCGAGCAGTCGCTCACGGTGCGCGAGCCCTACGGCGTGTGGGGCGGGCTGTCGGAGGACGAGCGCACCGCCGTCCTCGCTCAGCGCAGCCGCAGGACGCGCGTGGGCTGAGACCTGACGTCCACGAGACCCCTCCGGCGATCAACGGCGATCGCGGAGGGGTCTCGCGTGTCCGGGCCGGAACGAGAACGGCCCCCTCGGTCCGAGGACCGAGGGGGCCGTGCTACGAGGTGCGTCAGATCACTTGACCACGACGGCCAGGATGTCGCGGGCCGAGAGGATGAGGAGCTCCTCGCCCGCGTACTTGACCTCGGTACCGCCGTACTTGGAGTAGATCACCTTGTCGCCGACGGCGACGTCGAGCGGGACCCGGTTGCCGTTGTCGTCGACACGGCCGGGGCCGACCGCCAGGACCTCGCCCTCCTGGGGCTTCTCCTTGGCGCTGTCCGGGATGACGAGACCGGAAGCGGTCGTCGTCTCTGCCTCGAGCGTCTTGACGACGATCCGGTCCTCGAGGGGCTTGATGGAGACCGACACAGCGGACCTCCCCTTCGCATGTGAGTAGTTCGTGAGTCCGAAGAGCGCTGTCGGGCCACCGTCGTCGCGGGTGCCGGGGCCAGGAGCGCCGTTGGCACACTCACGGGGAGAGTGCCAGCTCCTCACTCTAGGAAGGCGTTAGCACTCGGTCAAGGCGAGTGCCAACTGCCGACAGCGAACAGTCCCGCCGTGCAAGGATCGGCGGCATGGACTCCGAGGGCCTCTCCCAGCTCCTCAGCCCCACCGGCTGGGCTCTGCTGTCGGCGTTGCCGCCCTACGACGAGTCCCGCACGATGGCGCTCTCGACCCGCCTCAAGGAGGAGGGCCTCGACCCCGTGCTCGTCGCGGCGGCGCTGACGCAGTCGCGCTTGCGGGCCAAGGCGACGACCAAGTTCGGCGACTTCGCCGGCGGGATGCTGTTCACGGTCGCTGGGCTGGAGCAGGCCACCCGCCTGAACGTCGCCGCGCACCACGCCCGGCGGTACCGCGACGCCGGCAGCACGCGCGTCGCGGACCTCACGTGCGGGATCGGCGCGGACGCGATGGCCTTCGCCGGCATCGGGCTGCGGGTGCTGGCCACGGACGTGGACGAGGCGACCGCGGCGATCGCGACCGTGAACCTGCGGCACTTCCCCGACGCCGAAGTGCGCCACGGGGACGGTCTCGCGCTGGACCTCGAGGGCGAGGGTGTCGACGGCGTGTACGCCGACCCGGCCCGCCGGACCTCGTCGGGAAGCCGGGTGTTCGACCCCTCGGCCTACGAGCCGGCGTTGGACAGGGTGCTCGAGCTGCGCGAGAGGGTGCCCGCGCTCGGGCTCAAGCTCGGACCGGGCATCCCCCACTCCGCCCTGCCGATGGACGCGCACGCGCAGTGGGTGTCCGTGGACGGCGACGTCGTCGAGCTCGGGCTGTGGTTCGGTCCGCTGGCGCCCGAGGGGCCGGGACGGTCCGCGCTCGTGCTCCGCGACGGGCAGGCGCACACGATCCTGGCGAGCAACCCGGACGGCATCTACCGGCCGCCGTCCGGTGAGGTCGGCGCGTACCTCTACGAGCCCGACGGCGCCGTGATCCGTGCGGGACTGGTGGGCGAGCTGGCCGATCAGGTGCGCGGCCGGCTCGTCGACCCCACGATCGCGTACGTGACCTCCGACGTCCTGACTCCCGTGCCGACCGCGACGGCCTACCGCGTGCTCGACACCATGCCGTTCGGGCTCAAGCGGCTCAAGACGTACCTGCGGGAGCGGGACGTCGGGAGGCTGACGATCAAGAAGCGCGGCACCGCCGTCGTGCCGGAGCAGCTGCGACGCCAGCTCGACCTGCGCGGCAGCGCCTTCGCGACCATCGTCCTGACGCGCGTCGCGGGCAGCCAGCAGGTGCTCGTGGTCGAGGCCGCCTGATGGCCGCACCCGTCACGCTGCCGTTCGCGCACTCCGAACGGTCCACCGTCGGGATCGAGTGGGAGGTCGCACTCGTCGACGCCGACTCCGGCGACCTGCGCCAGGCGGCCGAGACGATCCTGGCCGCCGTCCGTCCCGCCGACGGCGGCGAGCACCCGCTGATCACGCAGGAGCTGCTGCTCAACACCGTCGAGCTGCGGTCGGGGAAGTGCACGGTCGTCGCCGAGGCCGTCGCCGACCTGCAGCGCGCGCTCGACATCGTCGGCGAGGCCGCGCAGCCGCTGCGGATCGAGCTCATGGGCAGCGGGACCCACCCGTTCGCACAGTGGTCCCAGCAGCGCGTCACCGACAAGCAGCGCTACGCCACCCTCATCGACCGGACGCAGTGGTGGGGCCGGCAGATGCTCATCTACGGCGTGCACGTGCACGTGGGCGTCGAGGACCGCGCCAAGGTGCTCCCGATCTCCCGCGCGATGCTCACGGTGTTCGCGCACATCCAGTCGCTGTCGGCGTCGTCGCCGTTCTGGGGCGGCAAGGACACCGGGTACGCCTCGAACCGCGCGCTGCTCTTCCAGCAGCTGCCCACCGCGGGCCTGCCCTTCGGGTTCGACGACTGGGCGCAGCTCGAGCAGTACATCGGCGACATGATGCACACGGGCGTGATCGACCAGTTCGACGAGGTCCGCTGGGACGTCCGGCCCTCGCCGCGGTTCGGGACCCTCGAGATGCGGATCGCCGACGGAGCCTCCAACCTCCTCGAGGTCGGGGCGATCTCGGCGCTGACGCACTGCTTCGTCGAGCACTTCTCCACGCTGCTCGACCGCGGCGAGACCCTGCCGACCCTCCCGCCGTGGTTCGCGCAGGAGAACAAGTGGCGCTCGGCGCGCTACGGCATGGACGCGATCATCATCACGAACGCGGCCGGCGACGAGGAGCTGGTCACGGACGCGATCGGCCGGTGGCTGGTCGAGCTGGCGCCGGTGGCCGCACGCCTCGGCTGCGAGGCCGAGCTCGAGCAGGTGCGCGTCATCCTGCGCCGCGGCGCGTCCTACCAGCGGCAGCGCGCGGTCGCCCGGCGTCACGCCGGCGAGCTCGACGCGGTGGTCCGCTCGCTGGTCGCCGAGCTGAAGGCCGGACGTCCGCTCTAGACGAGCACCTGCGTGAGCGGCATCGACGAGTCGACCGGCAGGTCCAGCGGCGACGGCGGCAGGCCGCGGCGCACGACGGCTGACCCGAGGGCGGCGATCATCGCGCCGTTGTCGGTGCAGTACCGGATGGGCGGGATGCGCAGCACGATGCCCGCCTCGGCGCACCGCTTGGCCGCCATGTCGCGCAGCTGCGAGTTCGCCGAGAACCCGCCGCCGATCACGAGGGTGTCGATGCCGTGCTTCTTCGCGGCCGCGATCGTCTTGGCCGTGAGCACGTCGGCCACGGCCTCCGCGAACGAGGCCGCGACGTCGTTGAGCGGGATGTCATCACCGGCGTCCTGGCGGGCCTCGACCCAGCGGGCGACGGCGGTCTTCAGACCCGAGAACGAGAAGTCCGCCGCATGGGCGGCCTGGTCCTTGGGCGCCGTGAGCCCGCGCGGGAACCGGATCGCGGTGGGGTCACCCTCCCGCGCCAGCCGGTCGATGTGCGGACCACCCGGGTAGGGCAGACCCAGCAGCCGGCCGACCTTGTCGAAGGCCTCCCCTGCGGCGTCGTCGAGCGTCGAGCCGAGCTCGGTGACGTTCACGGTGTCGTCGATGAGCAGCAGGCTGGAGTGGCCACCCGAGACCACCAGCGCCATCACCCGGTCCGGGAACGCGCCGTCGACGAGCTCGTCGACCACGGCGTGCCCGATGACGTGGTTGACCCCGTAGAGCGGCTTGTCCAGCGCGAGAGCCAGCGCCTTGGCGGCCGACGCCCCGACGGTCAGGGGTCCGACGAGTCCCGGGCCGGCAGTCACCGCGATGGCGTCCACCTCGCCGAGCGACACGTCGGCCGTGGCCAGAGCGCGCTCGATCGTCGGGACCATGGCCTCCAGGTGGGCCCGCGAGGCGATCTCCGGGATGATCCCGCCGAACCGCGCGTGCTCGTCCACCGAGCTGGCGACGGAGTCGACGAGGAGGTCGAGACCACGGACGAGGGCGACGCCGGTCTCGTCGCAGGACGTCTCGATCCCGAGCACGAGGGGGTCAGCCATGCGGCCTAGTTTAGGCGGGGCCGACGACGTGACGCGCCTCACCCCGTCGCCCGGAACAACCGTGAGTAGTTGATGCTTCAATCAGATATGACCACAGACATCACCGTTCTTGACGGCCTCGACTTCCCGACGCCCGCGCTGGCTGTTGCCGACGACGTCGCCGACCTCCTCTTCCGCGAGGCGCGCACCGTCGCCCAGTTCGTCCCCGGCGAGGTCACGGACGAGCAGCTCGCCTCGGTCTACGACCTGGTGAAGTGGGGCCCGACGGCGATGAACACGCTGCCGCTGCGCCTGCTCGTCGTGCGCACGCCCGAGGCCCGTGAGCGCCTCGCGGCCCTGATGAGCGAGGGCAACCGCGAGCGCGTGCTCGCCGCCCCGGTCACGCTCGTCGTCGCGGCGGACACCGGCTTCCACGAGCACCTCCCGACGCTGGCGCCCCACGCCGCGGCGTTCAAGGACGTCCTCGAGGGCCAGCCCGAGACGCGCGACCAGATGGCCCGCACCAGCGCGCTGATCCAGGCCGGCTACCTGATCGTCGGCCTGCGCGCCGCCGGTCTCGGCGCGGGCCCGATGGCCGGCCTCGACTTCCCGAGCGTCGACGCCGAGTTCTTCGGCGACAGCGGCTGGAAGTCGCTGTTCGTCATCAACGTCGGCAACGTCGAGGGCACCGGCACGCACCGCCCGCGTGGCGAGCGCCTCAGCTACAACCAGATCGCCAAGACGGTCTGACCTACCCCGTTCCGACGAAGGCCGCGATCTCCACTGGTCGCGGCCTTCGTCATGCCCCGGTCGCTACCGGCCTGTCCGGGTCGTTCGACCACTGCGACCACGAGCCCGGGTAGAGCGCGGCATCGATGCCGATCGTCGCGAGCGCGGCGACCTCGTGCGCCGCGGTGACGCCGGAGCCGCAGTAGACGGCGACCGGACCGTCCAGCGACGCGAACCTGTCGCGCAGCGCCTCGGTGCTCAAGAACGTGCCGTCCGCCTCGAGCAGCCACGCCGTCGGGAACGAGAGCGCACCCGGGATGTGGCCGGCCTGCGGGTCCACCGGCTCGACCTCGCCACGGAACCGCTCGGCGGCACGCGCGTCGAGCAGCGAGCCCACCCAGCCGGCGGCGGCATCGGCGTCGATCGTCTCGAGGGCGCCACCGGACAGGACGACGTCGCTCGGCGGCGGCGTGACCTCGCCGGGCTCGAGCGGTCCCGTCCACGCGCCGAGGCCGCCGTCGAGCAGCCGGACGTCGCGCAGTCCGGCCCACCGCAGGAGCCACCAGACGCGCGCCGCGGACATGCCGCCGACCGCGTCGTACGCGACGACCGGGCGGTCCGCGGTGACGCCCCAGCGGCGCACGGACGACTGCAGGTCCGACGGGAGCGGATGGCGTCCGTCGCGAGCGGTCGGCGGGTCCGCGAGCTCGGTCTCCAGGTCGACGTAGACCGCACCCGGCAGGTGGCCCGCGAGGTAGCGCTCGTGGCCGTCGGTCTGGCCGAGCGCCCAGCGGACGTCGAGCAGCACCGGGCGTCTCGGCCCCGCCAGCTCCGCCTCCAACGCCTCGGCCGTGACGAGCACGTTGTCCCTGTCGGTCATGAGGCCCCCTCGCGCAGATCCAGTCGCATGGTCCACGCGTCGATGTTTCCCGGCTGGTAGTAGGCGCGGCGCTTGCCCAGCCGCTCGAACCCGACGCTCTCGTACAGGTGGATGGCCGGCTCGTTGTCGACGCGGACCTCGAGCAGGACCACGGCGGCACCGACCTCGCGCGCCCGCGCCAGGAGGTTGTCGAGCATGAGCCGGGCGAGCCCGCGGCCCTGGAACCGCTCCTCGGTGCCGATGGTCATGACCTGCGCGTCGTAGCCGTCGAACCACAGACCCGCGTACCCGACGAGGTCGCCGTCCTGCTCGACGCCCACGTACCACCGACCGGGTCCGACGAGCTCGTCGGCAAGCCCCTCCGGCGACCACGCCGCCGCGCCGAACAGCTCGCCCTCGAGCCGCTCCAGCGTGGGCAGGTCGTCGTGGGTCAGAGGCCGGACGAGGGTGGTCATCCGAGCACGCGCTTGCGGGCCGCCTGCGGCACGGCGTCCGGGCGGCGCAGGTACAGCGGCTCGGTGTCGAGGACCTCGTCGGCCCGCTGCAGCGACAGGCGCGCCAGCTCCGCAGGGTCGGGGTCGAGCAGACCGTCGAGGGCGGGCTGCAGCGCGACCGCACCGACCGGCGCGACCACCGGGCCGTCGACCGGCGGAGCGAACACGTCCGCGTACAGGGATCCGCCGCGGCCGATCACCAGCGCGCCGTTCAGGACGACGTCGGCGGCGGCCCCGACCGACGGCGGGACGAGCACCTCGATCCGCCCGGGGCCGGCGAGCCGGTACGACGACCAGTAGACCTCGCGACGACGGGCGTCGGTCGCGACCACGACGTCGGTCCCCTCGGGCAGGGTCCGCGACGCTGCCGCCGCGATCGCGTCGAGGCTGGGCACGCCACGGGCGGGGATGCCGAGAGCCAGGCCCAGCGTGCGCGCGGTCACGAGCCCGACGCGCAGGCCCGTGAAGGGCGCGGGGCCGGTGCCGACGACCACGGAGGTCAGCTCGCGGCGGTCCACCCCGGCGTCCGCGAGCACCGCGGCGATCATCGGGGTGAGCAGCTCGGCGTGGTGCCGCTGCTGCTGGTCGGACCGGGCGGCGAGCAGGACCCCGGCGTCGTCGGTCAGGCTGACGGCGACGGCGGCGGAGGTGTCGAGGGCGAGGACGGGCACGGCCTCAGCCTGCCATCGAACCGGGCAGGGTCACGTCCGCCCAGCGGGCGCCGACCGGGTTCAGTGTCACGATGCGCTCCCCTGTCGCCGCGTCGTCGAGGTTCTCCAACGTTCCACCGCGCGGCCGCTGCAGCGTGATCTCCAGGCGGTCCTCGGTCAGCCCCTCGACCCAGCCCTCGCCCCACTCGACCACCGTCACCGCCTCGTCCAGGCTCGCGTCGAGGTCGAGCGCGTCGACCTCGTCGAGGGACCCCAGCCGGTAGGCGTCGACATGCACGAGCGGGGGCCCGTCCTGCAGCGACGGGTGCACGCGCGCGATCACGAACGTCGGCGACGCGACCTGCCCGCGCACCGACAGCCCGGCACCGATGCCCTGCGTGAGCGTCGTCTTGCCGGCGCCCAGGTCGCCCGTGAGCACCACCAGGTCGCCCGCGCGCAGCACGCCCGCGAGCGCCCGCCCGAACGCCCGGGTGGCCTCCGCGTCCGGGAGTCGTACCTGGGTCATGCACCGTCCCCCGTCGTCGACTCCCCGTCCACGTGCACGCGAGGCACGCGTGCGCCCAGTCGCGTCACGATCTCGTAGGAGATCGTCCCCGCCACCCGGGCCCAGTCCTCGGCCGTCGGGCCACCGTCGGCCCCCGTACCGAACAGCTCGACCGTGTCGCCCGCCCGCTCGGTGGCATCGGGCCCGAGGTCGAGCACGAACTGATCCATGCAGACGCGCCCGGCGATGCCGACCGTCCGGCCACCGACCAGGACCGGCCCGCCGGGGCGTTCCTGGCCGCCCGACGCATGCCGGGGGACCCCGTCGGCGTACCCGAGCGGGACGAGGCCGAGCACGGTGTCCTGCCGGGTGACGTACAGATGTCCGTACGAGACGCCGGTGCCGGCCTGTACACGCTTGACGTTGGCCAGCTCGGCCTTGACGGTCATGGCCGGCACCAGCCCGAACTCCTCCGGGCCGCCGAGCTGCGGCACAGGCGAGAGGCCGTAGGTGGCGATCCCGGGCCGGACCAGGTCGTAGTGGGTCGCGGGGCTGGTCAGGGTCGCGGCGGAGTTGGCCAGGTGGCGCACCTCGAGCCGCACTCCGGCACCCTCGACGACCTGGAGCGCGTCCGCGAACACCTCCGCCTGCAGCGCGACCGTCGGGTGGGTCGGCTCGTCGGCGATCGCGAGGTGCGACCACAGCCCGACGACGTCGATCGCCCCCTCGGCCTCCAGGCGCTGCGCGGCAGGCAGGAGGTCCGCCAGGTCGGCCGGCGTCAGGCCGTTGCGGCTCAACCCGGTGTCCACCTTGAGCTGGACCCGCGCGGTCTGCCCGACGGCGCGCGCGGCGGCCGCCACCTCGTCGAGCGCCCACGCCGCGGACACCGTGAGGTCGATGTCGGCCTCGATGGCGTCGTGCAGCGGCGCACCCGGGGCGTAGAGCCAGGTGAGGATGCGCGGGCCGGCGATCCCGGCGCGACGCAGCTCGAGCGCCTCGGCCACCTGCGCGGCGCCGAGCCAGGACGCCCCACCGGCGACGGCGGCCCGCGCGGAGGGGACCAGCCCGTGACCGTACGCGTCGGCCTTGACCACGGCCATGACCTGCGCGGTCGGGGCGTGCGCGGCCAGAGAGGCGACGTTTCCGCGGATCGCGGCGAGGTCGACGACGGCGCGCGCGGGGAACTGGCTCACGGCGTCCAGTCTCGCACTGCCGCTCACCGCACCTCGACGCGCAGGGACGCACGGTGCGCCGTCGCGGCGACGAGCCGGGCGTTCACCTCGTCGGGACCGTAGGACCACGCACGCGCCGCCTCGGGCGACTTCCCGAACGCCTCGTGCCGGGCCACGAGCCGGGCGAGGCGCACGTCGTCGGGCAGCGCCACGAACCACGACTCGTCGAGCAGCCCGGAGACGGGCCCGAACCCGTGCTCGTCGAGAAGCAGGTAGTTGCCCTCCGTGACCACGAGCGGGACGTCCGGCGGAACCGCGATCGCGCCGGCGACGGGGTTGCGCAGGTCGCGGCGGTACTCCGGGGCGTAGACGGTGCCGGGCTCCGACCGCAGCCGCCGCAGCAGGGCCACGTAGCCGGCCGCGTCGAACGTGTCGGGCGCCCCCTTGCGGTCGGCCCGACCAGTCCGCTCGAGCTCGGTCTGCGCGAGGTGGAAGCCGTCCATGGGCACGACGACGGCGCGCGGACCGGCGACCTGGACCACCTGCGCGGCGAGGGTGGACTTCCCGGCGCCCGGCGCTCCCACGATCCCGAGGATCCGGCGCTCGCCCGTGGCCAGCAGCGCGTCCAGCCGGGCGCGGATCTCGTCGTTCACGAACCGTCGACCAGCGCCGCGACGGTGCCGGGGATCGCCTCGGCCACGGCGGTGGCCGAGATCGGGCCGCCCGGGTTGGCCCGGTGCGCCGCGCGGCCGTGGACGAGGGCGGCGGTCGCCGCGAGCGCGGCCACGAGGGTCGGGTCCTCGTGGATCGCCTCGACGCGGGCCGCCAGGAGGGCCCCCAGCAGTCCGGCGAGGACGTCTCCCGCGCCGGCGGTCGCGAGCCACGCGGGCGCGTCGGCCTGCGCGTAGGTGGCGCCGTGCGCGCCGACGACCAGCGTCACCGGTCCCTTGAGCAGGACCGTCGCTCCCGTGAGGTCATGGGTCCGTCGCGCCCAGCGCAACGGCTCTCGCTCGATGGCCGCGCGGTCGACGGTCTCACCGCGCGCGGTGAGCAGCGTGGCCAGCTCACCGGCGTGCGGGGTGAGCACGGCGTGCGGGCCCACCCGCTCGGGCAGCAGCTCGAGCGCGCCCGCGTCGATCACCGCGGGCTCGCCGCCGGTCAGCACGTGCTCGAACGCGTACTGGATGCGGCGCCGCTGGCTCGCGTCGTCGGTGGAGACCCCGGGACCGAACACCCACGCCTGCACCCGTCCGTTGCCGACGACGACCTCGGGGTTCGTCGCGACGACGAGCTCCCCGACGTCGCCGAGGTAGCGGACCATGCCGACGCCCGCCCGCAGCGCGGACCTCGTCGCGAGGATCGCCGCACCCGGGTACGCGCGGGACCCGGCCACGACGCCCACCACGCCGCGCGTGTACTTGTGCGCGTCCGCCGTCGGTACGGGCCACAGCGCGGCCGCGTCGGCGTCCTGCAGCCGGACGACGGCGGGTGCGTCGCCGAGGTCCAGGCCGATGTCGACCACCTCGACCTGACCCGCGTGCAGGGCCGCGGGCGGCAGGAGCAGCCCGGGCTTCGCACCGCCGAACGTCACCGTCAGGTCGGCGTCGAGCACGGTGCCCGTCGCGGTGCCGTCGTCCACGCCGATGCCCGAGGGGACGTCGACCGCGACGACGAACGGGTCGCCGAGGAGGCCGTGGACGATCTCGGCCGCCCGGCCTCGCAGCCCCGACCCGTCACCGCCGATGCCGACGAGCCCGTCGAGGACGAGGTCCGCCGCCCACGGGTCGTCGACGACCCGGCCCCCGGCGTTCGTCAGCGCGGCGAGACCGCCCTGGTGCACGCGCTCACCGACCAGCACGGCGCGCACCTCGACCCCGCGCCTGGCCAGCAGTGCCCCGGCGTACAGGGCGTCACCCCCGTTGTTGCCGGACCCCGCCAGGACGAGCACCCGCGCACCGCCGACCCGTCCGCGCCGCTCGCGCAGGGCTGCGGCCACGTGCACGTGCAGCGCGAACGCGGCCCGCTCCATGAGCGGCTCCCCCGCATCCAGGAGCGGAGCCTCGGCGGCTCGGACCTGCGACGACGTCCACGACTCCAGCACATGCCCATCCTGTCTGGTCCGCGCAGGCGGGGCGAGCCGCAGGTGGGTAACGTGCCGACCATGCGCTTCGGACTCTTCATCCCCCAAGGCTGGCGACAGGACCTCACGGGCATCGAGCCCCACGACCACTGGGCGGTGATGAACGGGCTCGCGCGCCACGCCGACGAGGGCGACGCGTACGAGTCCATCTGGGTCTACGACCACTTCCACTCGGTGCCCCAGCCGCCCAACGGCGAGGCGGTGCACGAGGCCTGGAGCCTGATGAACGCCTTCGCCGCGTCGACCAGCCGCGTGCGCCTCGGACAGATGTGCACGTGCATGGCCTACCGGAACCCGGCCTACCTGGCGAAGGTCGCCACGACCGCCGACGTGATCTCCGGCGGACGCGTCGAGATGGGCATCGGGGCCGGCTGGTACGAGCACGAGTGGCGCGCGTACGGGTACGGCTTCCCGCGGGCGGGCGAGCGGATCGGCATGCTCGACGAGGGCGTGCAGATCTTCAAGCAGCTGTGGACCAACGGCACCGCGACCCTCGACGGCCGCTACTACCAGGTCAACGGCGCGCAGCTGTCCCCGCTCCCCCTCCAGCTGGACGGCCCGCCCCTGTGGATCGCGGGCGGCGGCGAGCAGAAGACCCTGCGCATCGCCGCGGAGCACGCGCAGTACACGAACTTCGACGGCTCGCCCGAGGGCTTCGCGCACAAGTCCGACGTCCTGCGCAGGCACTGCGCCGAGATCGGGCGGCCGTTCGAGGAGATCACGCGGTCGGCCAACTACAACGTGGTCATCGGCGAGACCGAGGCCGACGTCGACGACCGCGTCGCCTGGGCGGAGGAGCACCTGTCGAACACGGTCCCGGAGAAGGCGGCCGAGGAGGCCGAGAACCTGCGCAACGGACCGCTGGTCGGGACGCCGGAGCAGATCGTCGAGAAGCTGAACGCCCTGAAGGACCTGGGCCTCGGCTACGCGATCACGTACTTCCTCGAGGCCGCCTACGACCGCTCGGGCATCGAGCTCTTCGAGCAGCAGGTCATCCCGGCCCTGCGCTAGGGGCTCAGTCGCGCTCGGCGACGACGACCGCCGACGCGATGCCCGCGTCGTGCGAGATCGACAGGTGGAACCGGTCGACGCCGGCCGCGGCCGCCGCGGCGGCGACGGTGCCGACCACCTCGACGACCGGCTGCGCGCCGGAGATCCGGCGGACGGTCGCGTCCTGCCAGCTCATGCCGCCCGGCGCGCCGAGGGCCTTGGCGATCGCCTCCTTGGCGGCGAACCGCGCGGCGAGCGACGTCTCGGGCATCTCGCGCTCCTCGGGCGTGAAGAGCTTGTCGCGCAGGGCGGGGACGCGGTGCAGCGTCGCGACGAACCGCGCGACGTCGACGACGTCGATGCCGACACCGACGATCACTCGACGGTCACGGACTTCGCGAGGTTGCGCGGCTGGTCGACGTCGAGGCCCTTGGCGCTGGCCAGCTCGCAGGCGAAGATCTGCAGCGGCACGACTGCCAGCAGCGGGGCGAGCAGGGTCGGCGACTGCGGCACGTAGAACACCTCGTCGGCGTACGGGAGCACGGCCTCGTCGCCGTCCTCGGCGATCACGAGCGTGCGGGCGCCGCGGGCGCGGATCTCCTGGATGTTGGAGACGACCTTGGAGTGCAGCGAGTCGCGGCCGCGCGGCGACGGCACCACGACGAACACGGGCTGCCCCGGCTCGATGAGCGCGATCGGTCCGTGCTTGAGCTCGCCCGCCGCGAAGCCCTCGGCGTGGATGTAGGCGAGCTCCTTGAGCTTGAGCGCGCCCTCCATGGCCACCGGGAAACCGACGTGCCGGCCGAGGAAGAGCACCGACTGCGTGTCCACCATCCAGCGGGCGATCTCGCGGACGCGGCCTGCGCGGTCGAGGACCTGCTGGATCTTGTCGGGCATCGCTCGCAGCTCGGTGAGGATCTCGGCGACCTCGTCGGCGTACTTGTTGCCGCGCAGCTGCGCGAGGTAGAGGCCCAGCAGGTAGGCCGCGGTGATCTGCGCGAGGAACGCCTTCGTCGAGGCGACGGCGATCTCCGGGCCGGCGTGCGTGTACAGGACCGCGTCGGACTCGCGCGGGATCGTCGAGCCGTGGGTGTTCACCAGCGCGAGCACCTTGGCACCCTGCTCGCGCGCGTGCCGCACGGCCATGAGCGTGTCCATCGTCTCGCCCGACTGCGAGACGGCGACGACGAGGGTGCGCTCGTTGACCACCGGGTCGCGGTAGCGGAACTCGTGCGCGAGCTCGACCTCGACCGGGATCCGGCACCAGTGCTCGAGCGCGTACTTGGCCACGTGCCCGGCGTAGGCGGCCGTCCCGCAGGCGACGACGACGATCTTGTCGACGGCCCGCAGCACGGACTCCTCGATGCGGACCTCGTCGAGGACCAGGCGACCGCGTGCGTCGGTGCGACCCAGGAGGGTGTCCGCGACGGCCTGCGGCTGGTCGTGGATCTCCTTGTCCATGAACGAGCGGAAGCCGCCCTTCTCGGCGGCGGCGGCGTCCCAGTCGACCGTGTACCGCCGCGCGTGCGCGGGCAGCCCGTCGAACCCGGTGACCGCGACGGCCCCGGGCGTGATGGTGACCACCTGGTCCTGCCCGAGCTCGAGAGCCTCGCGCGTGTGCGAGATGAACGCGGCGACGTCGGAGCCCAGGAAGTTCTCCCCGTCCCCCAGGCCGACGACGAGCGGCGAGTCGTGCCGGGCACCGACCACGACGTCCGGCGCGTCCTCGTGGACGGCGAGCAGCGTGAACGTGCCGTGCAGCGTCCGCGCCACCTCGGTCATCGCCGTGGTGAGGTCGCCGGAGGTCGCATAGGCGCGGGCGATGAGCTGCGCGGCGACCTCGGTGTCGGTCTCCGAGAGGAACTCGACGCCCTGCGCGATCAGCTCGGCCTTGAGCGTCGCGAAGTTCTCGACGATGCCGTTGTGGATCACCGCGAGCTTGCCGGCGACGTGGGGGTGGGCGTTCACGTCGGTGGGCCCGCCGTGCGTCGCCCAGCGGGTGTGGCCGATCGCCGCAGTCGAGGTCGGGAGCGGGTTGAGGTCCAGCTCCTCGACGAGGTTGGCCAGCTTTCCGGCCTTCTTGGCGGTCGCGAGATGGCCGTCCGGGCTCACCAGCGCGACGCCCGCGGAGTCGTAGCCGCGGTACTCCAACCGCCGCAGACCCTCGAGCACCACGTCCAGGGGACGATCGCTGGCCACCTGGCTTCCGACGTACCCGACGATTCCGCACATGGCGGGGAGTCTATCCTCGGGCGCTGCGGCAGCCCCGTCAGTCTCTCTCGGGCACAATCGACCCGTGCCACCCTCGCTCAGCCTGGCCACCCCGTTCGTCGATCTCGATCGCGACGCGTGGGCGCGCCTGTCCGCCTCGACCCCCCTGCCGCTCACCGACGCCGACGTCGAACGGCTCGCCGGGCTGGGCGACCCCATCGACCTGGCCGAGGTCGACGTCGTCTACCGGCCGATCTCCCGCCTGCTCGACCTCCACATCGAGGCGACCCGCGGCCTGCACGCGGCGTCGAGCACGTTCCTGCGCGAGGACGTCGGCGGCACCCCGTTCGTGATCGGGGTGGCCGGGTCGGTCGCCGTCGGCAAGTCGACCACCGCACGCCTGCTGCGCGAGCTGCTGGCCCGCTGGCCCGCCACGCCGCGCGTCCAGCTCGTCACCACGGACGGGTTCCTCTACTCCAACGCCGAGCTGGCCCGGCGGGGGCTGATGGAGCGCAAGGGCTTCCCGGAGTCGTACGACCGCCGCGCGCTGCTGCGGTTCGTCTCCCAGGTCAAGGCGGGCCGGCCCGAGGTCAAGGTGCCGGTCTACGACCACCTGACCTACGACATCGTGCCGGGTCGCGAGGTCGTGGTCAGCCGCCCCGACGTCCTGATCGTCGAGGGCCTGAACGTCCTGCAGCCGGCCCGACCCTCGTCGGAGGGCCCGTCAAACCTGGCCGTCAGCGACTTCTTCGACTTCTCCATCTACGTCGACGCCCGCACCAGCGACGTGCGCCAGTGGTACGTCGAACGGTTCCTGCGTCTGCGCGAGACCGCGTTCGCCCGGCCCGAGTCGTACTTCCACCGGTTCGCCGCGCTGAGCGACGACGAGGCGGCCGAGCGGGCCAAGTCGATCTGGGACTCGATCAACGCGCCCAACCTGCTCGAGAACATCCTGCCGACACGCAGCCGCGCCACCCTCGTCCTGACCAAGGGTCCCGACCACGCGGTCCAGCGCGTCCGGCTCCGCAAGCTCTAGGGAGTCTCCTGGACCGGGTACTTCTCGTTGTCGGTCTCCTCGAGCGCCGCGAGGGCCTCCGTGACCTTGGCGCTGGGCTCACCGCAGCGGTCGGTCGGCCAGGTCGGGCGCAGCGCACGACCCAGGGCGTCGACGAGCCACAGGGCGGGCGCCTGGACCTGACCGGAGCTGCACGTGCCCCCGCGCCGCGCGGACGGCTCGTGCAGGGCGGCGACGAGCGGCTCGAGGTCACCCTCGCGATGGCTGGCCGTCAGGGCGAGCCAGGTCCCCGAGGCGTCGTGCAGGGAGCCGTCCGGGGTGCAGACCACGACGCTCACCGGCACGAAGCCGTCGGGCACCGTGCCGGGCTGGGGTGACGCGGTCGGGCTCAGCTCGACGTCCTCGGCGGACGCCGGGACGAGGCCCAGGTCGTTCAGGACCGCCGGCGACATGCAGTCGGCGGCCGGTGCCACGACCGCGGTCGGCGTCGTCGGCTCGCTGGGTCCTGCGCTGCTGCACGAGGCGAGGAGCAGGGCGGCGGGCAGCACGACGACTGCCGTCCACCTCGCCCGCACGTCCATCTCGCCCGTCCCCCTCGCCGCCGGTACCCATGCCGCGGCGCACCCCCACGGGTGTCAGACGAGATGGGAGTGCCGTCCTCGCCGCCGGCACTCTTCGAGAGTAATGGCAGCCATGACGGCAGTGACCGAGCGATACCGGATCGTTAGGCCGCGGGGTCCGATCGTGAGCGTCCCGTGACCGGATGCACCGGCGGAGCCTCGTCGACGGCCGCGGCCGTCCCGGGCTCGGTCGCCCCGGCGTCGGGATGCAGCTCGTCGGACGTGTGGGTCAGCCTGCGCATGACCCAGTCGATGAGAAGGCCCAGCAGGATGCCGCCCGCCACCCCGACGGCCACGGCGACGAACATGTGGTCCCCGAGCCAGGCGCCCGCCCCGATGCCGATCAGGGCGGCGTAGGCGGACCACGTCACGGCGGCGAGCGCCGTGAGCCCGACGAACCGACGCCGCGGGTAGGCGACGGCGCCGGCCGTCATGTTCACGGCCACGCGCCCGACCGGGACGTAGCGCGCGGCGATGATGAACGCCGCGCCGCGTCTGGCCAGGGTGTGCTCGGCCCAGTCGATCGCGGCCTGCCCGCGCGCCGAGCTGAGGATCCTGAGCTGGCGCACCTTGACCTTGGTGCCGATCTGGTACGCGATCTGGTCCCCTGTGAAGGCGCCCAGCGCCGAGAAGAGCATCACCAGCCAGATGTTCGGCTCGCCGCTCGAGATCGCGAGGGCGGCGAGCGCGATCACCAGCGACTCGCTGGGGACCGGCGGGAAGAACCCGTCGATGGTGGCGAACAGGTAGAGGACGACGAAGATCCACGGGGACCCCGCCAGGGCGAGCGCCCATGCCTCGATCACCTGTGTCCCCTTCCGGAGGTGTGCGTCGACCGTCGGTACGGCCGGTTGTTCACCACAACGGTAAGCCGCCCCGATACGTGCCCGGCATCAGCGACCGGCTCTGGCCGTCAAGAGGCACCCGACGCCGACCCGACGAGCTCGCGCTCGGGCTCCGCGGGCACGGCCGGCGGCGTCGGACTCTCGCCGACCTGCACCATCCGCATGACCCGGTCGATGACGAGGCCGAGCGCGATGCCCCCGACGACCCCGACCGCGACGCCCAGCATCGTGTGGCTGCCGAACCACGCACCCGCCCCGATGCCGATCAGTGCCGCGTAGACCGCCCAGGAGGCCGAGGCGATCGCGGCGAGCCCGACGAACCGTCGGCGGGGGTAGCGCACCGCGCCCGCCGTCATGTTGACCGCCACGCGGCCCACCGGGACGTACCGGGCGGCGACGACGAACGCGGCCCCTCGTCGCGCGAGCGTGTCCTGCGCCCAGCGGATCGCCGCCTGCGCACGCGCGGACCGGAAGATGCGGACCTCGTGCACCTTGACCTTGGTGCCCAGCTGGTAGGCGATCTGGTCGCCGGTGAACGCACCGAGCGCGGCCGCGAGGACGAGGAGCCACAGGTTCGGGTGTCCCTGCGAGACCGCGAGCGCGGCGACCGCGATGACGACGGACTCGCTGGGGATCGGCGGGAAGAACCCGTCGACCGTGGCGAACAGGTACACGACCAGGAAGATCCACGGCGACCCCGCCAGGGCCACGGCCCATGCTTCGACCACCGCGCGCCTCCTCCGTCGGGGCGTCCTGACCGGCTCGCCCTCGCACTCAACGCTAGGCACGCGCCGTCGCCACCGACATGGGGGATGCCCCCGGTTCTACCCTGGGGTCAACCCACGAAGACCCTCAGTCGAGCGGGAACCCGAGAGCGTGGCTCGCGCCCGCCGGCCGCGGCTCTGCGGCCCAGCGTGCGCCGAAGCCGTCGGTCGTCGCCAGGGAACGCAGCTCGGCCCGGTCCAGGTAGAGCGTGCCGCCCAGGTGGTCGGTCTCGTGCTGGACGATCCGCGCCGACCAGCCGGTCACCAGCTCGTCGACCTCCTCGCCGTGCTCGTCGTGGCCGGTCAGGTGCACCTGTCGCGCCCGGGCCACGACGGCGGTGTAGCCGACGACGCTGAGGCAGCCCTCGTAGAAGGAGGAGCGGACGTCGCCGACCGGCTCGTACGACGGGTTCACGAGCACCCGGTACGGCAGGGCCTCGCGCTCGCGCACCTGCGCGTGCTCGTCGGACAGGGTGCCCGGGTCCTCCAGCACCGCGATCGCGAGCGGCAGGCCGAGCTGCGGGGCGGCCAGGCCGACGCCCGGCGCCGCCCGCATGGTGCGGTGCATGACCTCGAGCAGCGCCGTGAGCTCCTCGTCGGAGAGCTGCGCGTCGTAGGGCGTCGCGACCGCCCGCAGCGCGGGGTGCCCGGCCTGGACGATGGGCGCGACCCCCTGGGCCCCTGCCTCGATGATCCACAGCGCGGTATCGCGCAGCGCCTGGTCCCACTCGGGGCCGGAGTGCGCCGCGCTCACAGGGCCAGCCGTTCCTTGACGACGTCGGCCAGCTCGTGCGCGACCCGGTCGGCCTCGGCCTGGGTGCCGGCCTCGACCATGACGCGCACCAGGTCCTCCGTGCCCGACGGGCGCAGCAGCACGCGGCCCGTGTCGCCCAGACCCGCCTCGGCGAGCCGGACGGCGTCGAGCAGCGGACCGTCGGCGTCGGCCCGGCCCTTGTCGACCCCGGGCACGTTGACGAGCGTCTGCGGGAGCCGGCGGACGATGCTGGCGAGCTTCGCGATCGGCTCGCCGGTCGCCGCGACCCGGGCCGCGAGCTGTAGTGCGGTCAGCACGCCGTCCCCGGTGGTCGCGTGCGCGGCCATGATGATGTGCCCCGACTGCTCGCCGCCGAGCGAGTAGCCGCCGGCGCGCATCGCCTCCAGCACGTACCGGTCGCCGACCGCGGTGAGGACCGTCGCGATCCCCGCGTCGCGCATCGCGATCTTCAGGCCGAGGTTGCTCATCACCGTCGTGACCAGGGTGTTGTCCGCCAGGTCGCCGCGGTCGCGCATCGCCAGGGCCAGGATCCCCATGATCTGGTCGCCGTCCACGAGCACGCCGGACGCGTCCACCGCCAGGCAGCGGTCGGCGTCCCCGTCGAACGCGACGCCCAGGTCGGCGCCCGACGCGACGACCGCCGCCTGCAGCTGCTCGGGGTGCGTCGACCCGCACTTCTCGTTGATGTTGCGGCCGTCGGGCGACGCGTTGATCACGACGACGTCGGCCCCCGCGGCCCGCAGCGCGACCGGACCCACGTCGCTCGCGGCACCGTTCGCGCAGTCGACCGCGATCCGCAGACCGGTCAGCGGGGCGTCGATGGTGCCCACGAGGTGCTCGACGTACTGCTCGCCGGCGCGGCCCGTGTCCACGCGGATGCGTCCGACGTCGCCACCGAGCGGGCGCTCCCAGTGCTCGCCCATGCGCGCCTCGATGGCGGCCTCGAGCTCGTCGTCGAGCTTGTGCCCGCCGCGCGACAGGAACTTGATGCCGTTGTCGGGCATCGGGTTGTGCGACGCCGAGAGCACGACACCGATGTCGACCCCGAGCGCGGCGGTGAGGAACGCGACCGCCGGCGTGGGCAGGACGCCGACGTTGTTCACGTCGATCCCCGCCGAGGCCAGCCCCGCGGAGACCGCCGCGGCAAGGAACTCCCCCGACGCCCGCGAGTCACGTCCGACGATCGCGCGCGGCCGGTGCCCCTCGAACTCGCCGAGCGACCCGAGCACGTGCGCGGCCGCGACCGACAGGTCGAGCGCGAGCTCCGCCGTCACGTCGCGGTTGGCGAGCCCACGCACGCCGTCGGTACCGAATAGCTGCCCCATGGTCGTCAGACCCCTTCGTCGTCGCCGGGCCAGGGCGCGAGCCCACCCGCCTCGATGGTCGCAGACATGCCGATGGCCCCGCTGGTCGTGAGACCGGCGGAGCCATCGAGCGGAAGCGGAACGATCAGCGCTTCGAGTACTGCGGAGCCTTGCGGGCCTTCTTGAGACCGGCCTTCTTGCGCTCCACGACGCGGGCGTCGCGGGTCAGGAAGCCGGCCTTCTTCAGGGCCGGGCGGTTGTGCTCCTCGTCGATCGCGTTCAGCGCACGGGCGATGCCCAGGCGCAGCGCGCCGGCCTGGCCGCTCACGCCACCACCGGTGATGCGGGCGACGACGTCGAAGCGACCCTCGACGTCGACCAGCTTGAACGGGGAGTTGACGAGCTGCTGGTGCACCTTGTTGGGGAAGTAGTCCTCGAGCGTGCGCCCGTTGACCTTCCACTGCCCGGTGCCGGGGACGATGCGCACGCGGGCGATCGCCTCCTTGCGACGGCCGAGCGCGTTGGCCGGGGCCACGTTGCTCAGACCGCGCCCCGTGGGGGCAACCGTCTCGGAGGTGTAGCTGGTGGGGGTGTCATCGCCCTCGAGGTCGATGTCGACCGTGGTCTCTGCCACTGGTTTCCTCGCGTCCTTGTTCTCTGCGCTCAGCCGGCTCACGCCTGCTGAGAAACCTGGGTGATCTCGAAGGGCTTCGGCTGCTGCGCCGCGTGCGGGTGCTCCGCGCCGGCGTAGACCTTGAGCTTGGTGAGCTGCTGGCGCGCGAGCGAGCTCTTGGGGAGCATGCCGCGCACTGCCTTCTCGATCGCGCGCTCGGGGTGCTTCTCCAGAAGGTCGGAGTAGGCCACGGCCCGCAGACCACCCGGGTATCCGGAGTGGCTGTACGCGAGCTTGTTCTCGCGCTTGTTGCCGGTCAGAGCAACCTTCTCCGCGTTGATGACGATGACGAAGTCACCGCCGTCGACGTGCGGAGCAAAGGTCGCCTTGTGCTTGCCGCGCAGCAACGTGGCCACGTGAGTGGCCAAGCGGCCCAGGACGACATCGCTTGCGTCGATGATGTACCAGTTCCGCTCGACGTCGCCGGGCTTCGGGGTGTACGTACGCACGGTCGTCAGCCTTCGTTTCGATTGCGAATCTTGTCGTGGCGGAGCTCCGCAGGATGCGGGTCCGCCGATGAGAACTCTCGCTTGCATCCGGACGGCGAGCGGGAACGCACCGGTCCTGCCGTTCTGGCTCGGTGCTGAGTACACCTGCACACGAACGGGGACGCACAACGACTCACTAGATTACCGGCCGTCTCGGTGAGGGGTCAAAACGCGGTTGGTCACACCCGCCGCCGCCGGGCGTGCGTCGGACGAGGGATCACCCCGCGGCCGGCGGGCCGTGCCTCCGGACCGGTCGGAGCGCCGCGGAAGCCGCCCGCACCACGCGGTCGGTCAGGTCGTCGAGCGTCGGCGTCCGCAGCGCCCAGTGCTGCCAGTACAGCGGGACGTCGAGCGTCCGGCCGGCGCGCACCTCCACCAGAGACCCGCGCTCGAGCCCGTCCCGGGCCGCGACCTCGGGCACCATCCCCCACCCGAGCCCGGCCTCGATGAGGCCGACGAACGCCGACTGCGAGGGCACGTAGTGGACCATCGGGGTCACGGTCCGCCTGCCGACGACGGCCGCCACGAAGCGTTCCTGCAGGCCATCCTCCCTGTTGAACGCCAGCAGGGGTGCGGCGGCGAACGCCTCGGCGGTCAGCCCGTCGGCGAACCAGCGGTCCTTGCGGTGCGGCGCGGCCACGGCCAGGTAGCGCATGGCGCCCAGCCGACGGACGCGGCAGCCCTGCACCGCGCGGGGGTCGGCGGTGACCGCGGCCATCACGGTCCCGTCGCGCAGCAGCCCCGCCGACAGGTCCTGGTCCTCGCGCCGCAGGTCGAGCAGGACGTCGGAGGGGAGGTCCGCGACGGCGGCCGGGAACCAGGTGGACATCGAGTCGTCGTTCACGGCCACGGGCAGGCGCCTCGACGCCCCGCCGGTCCTCACGGAGCGCGCACCGCCGGGTGCGGGCACCAGCTGGCCCAGGGCGTCGCGCCCGAGGAGGTCCACCTGACCCGCCAGCCGGACCAGGATCTCGCCGTCCTCCGTCGGCCGGCAGGGCCGCGTGCGCAGCACCAGAACCCTTCCCACCTGCAGCTCTAGTGCTTTGACGCGCTGGCTGACGGCCGACGGCGTGATGTGCAGGCGCTGTGCGGCCGCGTCGAAGCTGCCCTCGTGGACCACCGCCGCGAGGGCGCTCAACTGGTCGGGATCGAACGCCACATGAAGGATCCTAACGGTTCCACAGAACCATTAACTAGGCTTCATCGACGGAACCGTCTAGCGTCGCCGACATGTTCTCCGCGGCCCTCGCCGGCTTCCTCACGTCGATGACACTCATCGTCGCCATCGGCGCGCAGAACGCCTTCGTGCTGCGCCAGGGCATCCGTCGGGAGCACGTGCTGCCGGTCGTCGCCGTGTGTGCGACGGCCGACGCGGTCCTCATCACCGCGGGCATCGCGGGGCTCGGGGCGCTGATCACCAACCACCCGACCGTCCTGACCGTGACCCGGTACGGCGGAGCGGTCTTCCTGCTCGTGCTGGCGTTCGGGGCGTTCCGGCGCGCGCGGCACCCGGAGACCCTCGATCCGGCCGCTGCCGGGCCCGCGAGCCTCTCCGCCGTGCTGACCACCTGCCTGGCGCTGACCTTCCTCAATCCCCACGTGTACCTCGACACCGTCGTGCTGCTCGGGTCCCTGGCGCACCAGCACGACCCCGGCGCGTGGGCGTTCGGCGTCGGAGCCGCTCTCGCGAGCGTCGTCTGGTTCACGGCGCTCGGGTTCGGCGCCGCCTACCTGCGCCCGGTGTTCGCGCGGCCGCGGTCCTGGCAGGTGCTCGACGTCGTCATCGGCGTCGTCATGACCACCCTGGCCGTGCTCCTGGTGGTCTGAGCCGTCAGCCCAGCTCGTCGCGACGGCGGACGAGAGCGGCCTTCTCGGCGGTGTTGCCGGTGAGCCCGACGGCCCGGTCGTACGCCGCCCGCGCCTCCTCGTCGCGCCCGAGCCGGCGCAACAGCTCGGCCCGCGTGGCGTGGAAGGGGTGGTACCCCTCCAGCGGCAGGCCCTCGACCTGCGCGAGCGCCACCTGCGGACCGTCGAGCTCCGCGACGGCGACCGCACGGTTGAGCCGCATGATCGGGGAGGGGTCGAGACGGACCAGCTGGTCGTAGAGCGCGACGACCTGCGCCCAGTCCGTGTCCCGGACGTCGGGTGCGTCGGTGTGCACCGCGTTGATCGCGGCGAGCACCTGGTACCGACCGGGCGCCTCGCCGGACTCCAGGCGTGCGCGGACCAGGGCGTGCCCCTCGGCGATCAGCCCGGCGTCCCAGGCGTCGCGGGCCTGCTCGTCGAGGGGGACGAGCCGGCCGTCCGACACTCGTGCGGGCCGGCGCGACTCCGTCAGGAGCATGAGCGCCAGGAGCCCCACGACCTCGCCGTCGTCGGGCAGCAGGTCGCGGACCAGCCTGGCCAGCCGGATCGCCTCGAGCGTCAGGTCGCTGCGGACCGGCGCGGACTGCGGGCCCGAGGCCAGGTAGCCCTCGTTGAAGATCAGGTACAGGACCGCCAGCACGCCGGTGACGCGGGCCGGGAGGTCCTCGCGCGACGGCACGCGGTACGGGATCCTCGCCGCCGCGATCTTCGCCTTGGCGCGCGTGATCCGGCGGGCCATGGCGTCCTCCTGCACCAGGAACGCGCGCGCGATCTCGGGCACGGTGAGCCCGCCGACCATCCGCAGGGTCAGCGCGATCCGCGCCTCGGGCGCCAGGGCGGGGTGGCAGCACGTGAAGACGAGCCGGAGCCGGTCGTCGTCGACGGCGCCCAGCGGTTCGGGGCCGCCGGAGAGCAGCGCCGCCTCCCGGTGCAGCTCGTCGCGCCGCGACTCGCGCCGGTATCGGTCGATCGCCTTGCGGTGGGCGGTCGTGGTGAGCCAGCCGCCCGGGTTCGGCGGGACACCGTCGGTCGGCCAGCGGTCGACGGCGGTCGCGAAGGCCTCGGCGGCCATCTCCTCGGCGATGTCGAGGTCGCCCCAGCGCCGGGCCAGCGTGGCGACCACCCGCGCCCACTCCTCGCGGTGGACCCGGGCGATCTCCTCGTCGATGTCGGTCACGTCAGCGGGCGCGCTCGACCCGTCCCACGTCCCACACGGGCTCCGGCGTCTCGAGCACGTCGCCGTCCGCGCCGAACACGAGGAACCGGTCGAACGTGCGCGTGAACCAGCGGTCGTGCGTCACGGCCAGCACGGTGCCCTCGAACGCGGCCAGGCCCGTCTCCAGCGCCTCCGCCGAGTGCAGGTCGAGGTTGTCCGTGGGCTCGTCGAGAAGCAGGAGCGTCGCTCCGCCGAGCTCGAGGAGCAGGATCTGGAGCCGCGCCTGCTGGCCGCCCGAGAGGGTCTCGTAGCGCTGCTCGGCGGCTCCGACGAGCTCGTACCGGTCCAGCGCCTTGCTCGCCTGCTCGCGGCCGATGCCCGAGCGGTGCCCGTCGCCCCGGTTCAGGATCTCCAGCAGCGTGCGGCCGACGAGCTCGGGGTGGCCGTGGTTCTGCGCGAACCAGCCGGGCCGCACGCGCGGGCCGAGGACGACGCGGCCGGTGTGCTTCACGGGCGCGACGGGTGTGTCGTCGGCAGGCTCGTGCTCGGGGCTCGGGTCGCTGCCTCCCGCGGCCAGCAGCCGCAGGAAGTGCGACTTGCCCGACCCGTTCGAGCCGAGCACCGCGACGCGCTCCCCGAACCAGACCTCGAGGTCGAACGGCTTCATCAGCCCGGTGAGCTCGAGCCCCGTCGCGACGACCGCGCGCTTGGCGGTCCGACCGCCGTGCAGCCGGACGCGGACGTTCTGCTCGCGCGCCAGCAGCGTCGGCGGACCGGCCTCCTCGAACTTCCGCAGCCGCGTCTGGGCCGCCTGGTAGCGGCTGGCGAGGCCGTCGTTGAACGCCGACTTGGTCTTGAGGGTGAGCACGAGCTCCTTGAGCTTGGCGTGCTCCTCTTCCCATCGTCGCAACAGCTCCTCGAGCCGCGAGCGCCGGTCCTCCCGGGCCTGGTGGTAGGTGCCGAAGCCGCCGCCGTGCACCCAGACCGTCGCGCCCATGACGCCCGGCTCCAGGGTGGCCACCTGCGTGGCGACGTTGGCGAGCATCTCGCGGTCGTGGCTGACGAACAGGACGGTCTTGTTGCTCGCGCGCAGCTTCTCCTCGAGCCACCGCTTGGTGGGCACGTCGAGGGCGTTGTCGGGCTCGTCGAGCAGCAGGACCTCGTCGGGACCCCGCAGCAGCGCCTCCAGGACGAGCCGCTTCTGCTCACCGCCCGACAGCGAGCGCACCTCACGGTGCTGCGCCTGGTCGAACGGGATGCTCAGCACGGCGTCGGTCACGCGGTCCCAGCCCGCCTCTGCCTCGTACCCCCCGACGTCGGCCCAGTCGACGAGCGCCTGTGCGTACCGCATCTGCGACGGCTCGTCGTCGGTCTCCATGATCGCGATCTCGGCCGCGGACAGCTCGACCGCGGCGTCCCGCACCGCGGGCACGGCCAGCGACGCCAGCAGGTCGCGGATCGAGCGGTCGTCGTTGATCCGCCCGATGTCCTGGCGCATGATCCCGAGCCCGCCGCTGCGCCCGACCGACCCCGCGTGCGGCTGCTCGTCGCCGGCGACGATCCGCAGCAGGGTCGTCTTGCCCGCGCCGTTGGGTCCGACGAGCGCCACCCGGGCGCCGTCGCCGACCCGGAACGTGACGTCGTCGAGGAGCGGACGGCCGTCGGACAGCACGTAGCCGATGCCGCCGATGTCGAGGTGACCCATGCGACCAGTGTCCCCTGCGGACCTGCGCGTCAGCACCGCAATACTGGCGCGCGAGGCCGCCGGGTGCGAGGGTCGGGGCATGAGCTACGACACGTCCGGTACCAGCCAAGACCCTGAGCTCGACAGCGAGGGCGACGGCGACCAGCTGTCCAGCGAGGACACCCTCCTGGACCGCGGTGTGGACGACCTGCTCGACGAGGGCTACTCGGTGCCGCTGCGGCCGCGCGCCAACCACTACGGCGAGACCCCGTGGGAGGAGGCGCACCGCGAGACGATCGACCAGCGCATCGGCCAGGAGGAGCCCGAGGTCTGGGAGGCCCGCGAGATCCCGCTCGACGACCGCGAGCAGTTCCGCGCCGGGCGCCTGGTCGAGGACGACGACGCGGTCGAGGCCGGTGGCACGGACGGGTTCGCGATCGACGCCGGGATCTCCGGCGGGGCGGCGAGCGCCGAGGAGGCCGCGGTCCACCTCATCGCCGAGGAGTACGTGGACGAGCGTCGGTACCACGACGACGACGACGAGGTCTAGGAGCAGCAGCCCCCGGGTCGCGGGTCCACGTCGTGGGCCTGGCGACGCGCCCGCGTCTGCTGAGCGCGCACGCCCAGCTCCTCGTCGAGCGGGTAGCCGACCTCCTCGAGCGTGAGCCCGTGCGCCGGGACCACGTGCGCGCCGGCCAGCCGGCTCCTGGCCGCCAGCAGCTCCGCCGGCCAGCCCACGGCCCGGCGGCCCTCCCCCACGGCCGTGCTCGCGCCGACGAGCGTGCGCACCATCGAGTGGCAGAACGCGTCGGCCTGCACGGTCGCGACGACGAGCCCGGCGTCCGGCCCGTCCAGCGGCCTCGTCCAGCGGAAGACCTCGAGCGTGCGGATCGTCGTGGCGCCCTCGCGCGGCTTGCAGTACGACGCGAAGTCGTGGCGCCCCTCCAGCGGGCGGCCGGCGAGATCCATCGCCTCGACGTCCAGCGGGCGCCGGTGCCACAGGACGTGCGCGCGGGACAGCGGGTCGCGCCGGGCCGAGTCGTCGCAGATCCGGTAGGTGTACCGCCGGCGCAGGGCCGAGAACCGGGCGTCGAACCCGTCCGCGGCCGCCGACACGGCGTGGACGACGAGGTCCGTCGGCAGGACGCCGCCCAGCCGTGTGAGCAGGGCCTCGGCGACCGGCCGCTCGGCCCGTCCGCGCGAGCGTTCCAGCAGGTCCACGGGGATGTCGACGTGCGCCACCTGGCCGCGCGCGTGCACGCCCGAGTCCGTCCGTCCGGCCACGGTCACCCGCGGCGGTCCGTCGGTCCGCAGGACCATGCCCAGCGCGTCCTCCAGCACCCCCTGCACGGTGCGCAGGCCCGGCTGCACCGCCCACCCCGCGAACGCGGTGCCGTCGTACGCCAGGTCCAGCCTCAGCCGCACCACGGAGCCGGCGTCGTCGTCAGGGGTCACGCTCACGGGTCCACACGCTAGTCGCCGACCGTGCCGCACGATGCCAGGACGACGCCCGCCCCGGGGCGTCGATAGCGTGGCCACGTGGCGAAGACCGGTGGGGACCTGTTCACGCTCGCGGTCGACTGCGGCGGCGGGGGGATCAAGGCGTCCGTGCTCGACGCCGCCGGCACGCTGCACGCCCCGGCGGTCCGCGTCGCGACGCCCTACCCGCTCTCGCCCGACCGGCTCGTGCAGACGATCGCGGACATCGCCTCGGGACTGCCCCCGGCCGACCGCGTCACGGTCGGGATGCCGGGGATGATCCGGCACGGTGTCGTCGTCGCGACCCCGCACTACGTCACCCGCAGCGGGCCCCGCTCCGCCGTCGACCCCGAGCTCGTCGCGGCCTGGTCCGGCTGCGACATCCGCGCGAACGTCGAGGCGTGGCTGGGACTGCCGACGCTCGTCCTCAACGACGCCGAGGTGCACGGCGCCGGCGTGATCTCCGGGACGGGGATCGAGCTCGTCCTGACCCTGGGCACGGGCCTGGGCTCCGCGCTGTTCGACGGCGGGCAGCTCGCGCCGCACCTCGAGCTCTCGCACGCGCCGGTCCGGTGGGGCACGTCCTACGACGTCTACATCGGCCAGGTCGAGCGCGCCCGGCTGGGTGACGGCCTGTGGTCGCGGCGGGTGCGACGAGTCGTCGAGGGGCTGCGGCCCGTGTTCTGGTGGGACCGCCTCTACCTCGGCGGCGGAAACGCCCGGCAGGTCACCCCGCAGGTCCTGGCCAAGCTCGGCGACGATGTCGTCGTCGTGCCCAACCAGGCCGGCATCGTCGGCGGTGTCAGGGCCTGGACGCTGGGCCGCTGACCGCCGCGCGGCTCTCCGCGTCCGCGAGCGCCTCCAGCAGCACGCGCGTGAACCGCGCCGGCTGCGCCAGGCTCACCAGGTGGGTCGCGCCGGGAACGACGACGAGCCGCCCGTCCCGGCACGCCGCCAGGAACCTGCGCTCCTCCCCGCGGAAGTGGTCGAGGCGCCCGTTCACCAGCCACACCGGCGCCTCGACGCGCGCCAGCTCCTCCAGCGGGGTCGCGGTCGCCATCTCGCTCAGCACGTCGTCGGTGACGTCGAGCGCGAACCCGCCCGCGCCCGCGTCGGCAGCGCCGATCGGTGGCAGGACGCGGTCGACGAAGAACTGGTTGAGCGCAGCGCCACCGTCGGGCAGCCGCACGATGTACCGCGCCCCGAACGCCCAGCCGGACAGCAGGATCCGGTGCGGCCGCGTCGAGCACGAGGCCGCGAGCAGCCCCGCGACCTGCTCCGGGTGGCGCGCCGCGTGCCGGATCCCGACGTAGCCGCCCAGGGACAGCCCGACGACGAACGCGCGCCCGCCCAGCCCGTCGACCGCCTGCGCGACCGTGGCGACGGCCTCGTCGAGCGTGAACGGCTCTCCGAGGCGGGTTCCGTGCCCGGGCAGGTCGACGGCGACCGCCGGACGGCTCGCGCGCTCCAGCACCTCGAGCTGCGACCGCCACATGGTCCGCGACGTCCGCAGCCCGTGCACCAGCACCACGGGCAGCCCGGAACCAGTACGGTTCCGGGCCCTCTCGTGAGCTGCGTCAGGCCTTGTCGGCCTCGGGCGCGTCGGTCTCGTCGACCGGGGCGTCCTCGACGGGCGCGTCCTCGACAGGAGCGTCCTCGACGACGGGAGCGTCCTCGACCTTGTCGGCCTTCTTCGCCTTCGGCGCGGCCTTCGAGGCGGCCTTGGTGGCCTCCTTCACGACGGCCTGCTTCGGGGAGAGCGGCTCGAGCACGAGCTCGATGACGGCCATCGGGGCGTTGTCGCCCTTGCGGGGGCCGATCTTGGTGATGCGCGTGTAACCACCCTGGCGCTCGGCGACGGCCGGAGCGATCTCGGTGAACAGCACGTGCACGACGGACTTGTCCTTGACGACGGTCATCACGCGGCGGCGGGCGTGCAGGTCACCACGCTTGGCGAACGTGATGAGGCGCTCGGCGAGCGGACGCAGGCGCTTGGCCTTCGTCTCGGTCGTCGTGATGCGCTTGTGCTCGAACAGCTGCGTCGCGAGGTTCGCGAGGATCAGCCGCTCGTGCGCCGGTCCGCCACCGAGCCGGGGACCCTTGGTGGGCGTAGGCATGGTTATTACTCCTTGAGTTCCAGTGATGGGCGGCGAGCGAGGTCAGGAAGGCGACCCCGCCCGCTTCCCCGGCGTCAGTACTGCTCGTCCTCGACGAAGTCGCCCTCGTCGTCGCCGTAGTAGGCGGTAGCGGACGGGTCGAAGTCGAGCGGGCTGTCCTTGAGCGTCAGGCCGAGCTCGGCGAGCTTCTCCTTGACCTCGGTGATGGACTTCGCACCGAAGTTGCGGATGTCCAGGAGGTCGGCCTCGGAGCGCGCGACGAGCTCACCCACGGAGTGGATGCCCTCACGCTTGAGGCAGTTGTAGGAGCGGATCGTGAGCTGCAGGTCCTCGATCGGGAGCGCGAGGTCCGCAGCGAGCGCGGCGTCCGTCGGCGACGGGCCGATCTCGATGCCCTCGGCCTCGATGTTGAGCTCACGGGCCAGGCCGAACAGCTCCACCAGCGTCTTGCCGGCCGAGGCCAGCGCGTCGCGGGGGCCGATGGCCGACTTCGTCTCGACGTCGACGATCAGCTTGTCGAAGTCCGTGCGCTGCTCGACACGCGTCGCCTCGACCTTGTAGGTCACCTTGAGGACCGGCGAGTAGATCGAGTCGACCGGGATGCGGCCGATCTCGGCGTCGAACGACTTGTTCTGGTTCGCCGACACGTAGCCGCGGCCACGCTCGACCGTCAGCTCGATCTCGAGCTTGCCCTTGTCGTTGAGCGTCGCCAGGTGAAGGTCGGGGTTGTGCACCTCGACGCCGGCCGGCGGCACGATGTCCGCGGCGGTGACCTCACCGGCACCCTGCTTGCGCAGGTACATCACCACGGGCTCGTCGTTCTCCGAGGAGACGACCAGCTGCTTGATGTTGAGGATGATCTCGGTGACGTCTTCCTTGACACCAGGAACGGTCGAGAACTCGTGGAGCACGCCGTCGATGCGGATCGACGTGACGGCGGCACCCGGGATGGAGGACAGCAGCGTCCGGCGGAGCGAGTTTCCGAGCGTGTAGCCGAAACCCGGCTCCAGGGGCTCGATGGAGAACCGCGACCGGTTCTCCGAGATGACCTCTTCGGTCAGGGTGGGGCGCTGTGCAATCAGCACGGTGTGTTTCCTCTCAGCGGGCGTCCGCCATATGACGCTGCGCAGTACTACGAGCCGACCTGGTCTCGGTCCACCTGGTCGGACGGACTGATGCCGGGCCGGTGCCCGAAGACACCGACCCGGCTAAACCATGGTCAGACGCGGCGACGCTTGGGCGGGCGGCAGCCGTTGTGCGCCTGGGGCGTCACGTCCTGGATCGAGCCGACCTCGAGGCCGGTCGCCTGGAGCGAACGGATCGCGGTCTCACGGCCGGAGCCGGGGCCCTTGACGAAGACGTCGACCTTCTTCATGCCGTGCTCCTGGGCGCGGCGAGCGGCGGCCTCGGCGGCGAGCTGCGCCGCGAACGGGGTCGACTTGCGCGAACCCTTGAAGCCCACCTGGCCCGACGAGGCGGACGCGATGACGGCGCCCGACGGGTCGGTGATGGAGATGATCGTGTTGTTGAACGTGCTCTTGATGTGCGCCTGGCCGTGGGAGACGTTCTTCTTCTCCTTGCGGCGCGGCTTGCGCACGGCGGAACGGGTCTTGGGAGGCATTCTCTTCTTCTCTCGAGGTCTGGTCGGCTTGCCCTGGCGCGAGGCGCCCGGGGCGGAGGGCTACTTGCGCCCGGCCTTCTTCTTGCCGGCGACGGTGCGCTTGGGGCCCTTGCGGGTACGCGCGTTGGTCTTCGTGCGCTGACCGCGCACAGGAAGGCCGCGGCGGTGACGCAGACCCTCGTAGCAGCCGATCTCGACCTTGCGGCGGATGTCGGCGGCGACCTCGCGGCGGAGGTCACCCTCGAGCTTGTAGTTGCCCTCGAGGAAGTCACGGAGCGCGACGAGCTCGGTGTCACCGAGGTCCTTCACGCGGAGGTCCGGGCTGATACCGGTGGCGGCGAGGGTCGCCTGCGCACGCGTGCGCCCGACCCCGTAGATGTAGGTGAGTGCGATCTCGAGCCGCTTCTCGCGGGGGAGGTCGACTCCGACAAGACGTGCCATGTGCCTGGTGGCTCCTGAACTGCATCGGAGGTCTGCCGCATCACCCTCCCGCGTTCTGCGGGCCCCGGCCTCCGACCGGGGGTTCACCGGACCCGAGGGCCCGGAGTGGTGGTGCGCTTGCTTGCTGGTGGTGCGGTCCTGCAGAAGTGCTAGGGCGTCAGCCCTGGCGCTGCTTGTGGCGCAGGTTCTCGCAGATCACCTGGACGCGACCGTGCCGGCGGATCACCTTGCACTTGTCGCAGATCTTCTTGACGCTGGGCTTGACCTTCATCGCGTGTTTTCCTCCGCCGCCGTGTTCGCTCCCTCAAGGAGTCAGACGGCGTGATCGAGTGGGCTGTTACTTGTAGCGGTAGACGATCCGGCCACGGGACAGGTCGTACGGGCTCAGCTCCACCACCACGCGGTCCTCGGGGAGGATCCGGATGTAGTGCTGACGCATCTTGCCCGAGATGTGGGCGAGCACCTTGTGGCCGTTGGTGAGCTCCACGCGAAACATCGCGTTGGGCAGAGCCTCCACGACGCTGCCCTCGATCTCGATGACACCGTCCTTCTTCGCCATATCCTCCGCTAACTGTTCGTCCGAGTGCTGTCCAAGACTTGATCGACCCACGGCGATCGTCGTCGCCCAGCGGGAAGCTGGTCGTCGTCGCTCTCGTGGAGAGTGCGGGTGCCGTTGGCTCGCTCGTCGCGGCACACGATGACATCGCGTGACGACGAACCAGAGATTCCGATGAACCGGGCGCACACACCCAACGGACGATCTTACGCCATCAGGGCCGTTCGAGGAAACCAGCGACTGTGGCCTTGCACACCTGCTGACCAGGTCGTCGTCAGGTGAGCGGCGCGACGGTCACGCCGAGCGCCCCGAGCGCCCCCGCTCCCCCGTCGACCGCGGTGAGCACCCAGATGCCGTCCTCGAGGATCGCCACCGAGTGCTCCCAGTGCGCGGCGCGCGAACCGTCGTCCGTGACCACGGTCCACTCGTCGTCCAGCTCGCGCGTGAACCGCGAGCCGCGCACCAGCATCGGCTCCACGGCGACGCACAGGCCCGGGCGCAGCTTCGGGCCGCGGTCGCGCGCCCGGTAGTTCAGGACGTCCGGCGGCTGGTGCATCGCGGTGCCGATCCCGTGGCCCACGTACTCCTGCACGATGCCGTAGCGCACACCCCCGTTGAGGCCGGCCGCCTGGGCGTCGTCGACGAGATCCTCGACCGCCTCGCCCACGACGCCGAGCCGGTCGCCGGTCGCGAGTGCCGCGATCCCCGCCCAGAGCGCGCGCTCCGTCGTCGCCGCGAGCTGTACGTCCTGCTCGTCGGCACCGTCCAGTACCACCGTGATCGCCGAGTCGCCGTGCCAGCCGTCCACGATCGCGCCGCAGTCGACGCTGACCACGTCACCGTCGACGAGCACCCGCGGCCCGGGGATGCCGTGCACGATCTCGTCGTCGACCGAGATGCACAGCGTGGCCGGGTAGCCGTGGTAGCCGAGGAACGACGGCTTGGCACCGTGGTCGCGGATCACCGTGGCGGCAAGGGCGTCGAGCGACGCGGTGGTCACGCCCGGAGCCGCGGCCTCGCGCACGACCCGCAGCGCCTCGGCGACGACGAGCCCGGCGCGACGCATGAGCAGCACCTGCTCGGGCGTCTTGTACTCGATCCGCTCCCGGCCGAACATGCGATCTGACCAGCCGGTCAGCGAGCCCCGGCGCCGATGGCCGCGAGCAGCCGCGTCGTGACGTCGTCGACCTCGCCGATGGCGTCGACCTGCGCGAGCAGCCCACGGTCGGCGTACACCGAGGCGATCGGCGCGGTCTCCTGGGCGTACACGTCCAGGCGGTGCCGGATGACGTCCTCGGTGTCGTCCTCGCGGCCCTCGATCTCGGCACGCTTGAGCAGCCGGGGCACGACCGCCTCGGGGTCGGCCGTGAGCTCGACCGCGAGGTCCAGCGTCAGACCCGACTCCGCGAGGATCGCGTCGAGCTCGCCGACCTGGGCGACGTTGCGCGGGTACCCGTCGAGCAGGAACCCCTCCGCAGCGTCGGGCTGGGCGAGCCGGTCGCGCACCATGTCGTTGGTGACCGAGTCCGGCACCAGCGCACCGCGCGACGTGTACTCCTGGACCTTCAGGCCCAGGGGCGTGCCGCCCTTGATGTTGGCGCGGAACAGGTCGCCCGTCGAGATCGCCGGGATGCCCAGCGACTCGGCGAGGCGGACCGCCTGCGTGCCCTTGCCCGCACCCGGAGCACCGAGCAGGACGAGGCGCGTGCTCATCGCAGGAACCCCTCGTAGTGGCGCTGCTGCAGCTGCGACTCGATCTGCTTGACGGTCTCGAGCCCGACACCGACGACGATCAGGATCGACGAGCCGCCGAACGGGATGTTCGTGCCGACGCCGAGGATGATGAACACGATCGTCGGGATGAGCGCGACCACCGCGAGGTAGATCGAGCCCGGCGCCGTGATGCGCGAGATGACGAAGTCGAGGTACTCGGCCGTCGGACGGCCGGCCCGGATGCCCGGGATGAAGCCGCCGTACTTCTTCATGTTGTCCGCGACCTCGTCCGGGTTGAACGTGATCGCCGTGTAGAAGTAGCAGAAGAACACGATGAGGAAGACGTAGAGCGCGAGGTGCAGGGGCGCGCTCGGGGACGCCAGGTGCCGCGAGATCCACTGCACCCAGCCCGCCGTCGGGTCGCCGAACTGCGCGAGCAGCCCAGGGACGGCCAGCAGCGACGACGCGAAGATGATCGGGATGACGCCGGCCATGTTGATCTTGATCGGGATGTACGTGCTCGAGCCGCCGTACATGCGCCGACCGACCATGCGCTTGGCGTACTGCACCGGGATGCGGCGCTGCGACTGCTCGACGAACACGACCATGCCGACGACCAGGACGATGACGGCCATCACGATGATGAACTTGAAGGCGCCGTTGTCGCCACCGGCGATCGACCACAGGGCGGTCGGGAAGCTCGCGGCGATCGACGTGAAGATGAGGAGCGACATGCCGTTGCCGACGCCGCGCTCCGTGATCAGCTCACCGAGCCACATGATCAGGCCGGTACCGGCGGTCATGGTCAGGACCATGATCAGCAGGACGTACCAGGAGTCGTTCGGGATGACGTCGACGGAGCAGCCGCTGAACAGCTGACCGCTGCGCGCGACCGTGATGATCGTCGTCGACTGCAGGACGGCCAGGCCGATGGTCAGGTAGCGCGTGTACTGCGTGAGCTTCGCGGTGCCGGACTGGCCCTCGCGGTGGAGCTCCTCGAAACGGGGGATGACCACCCGGAGAAGCTGGACGATGATGCTGGCGGTGATGTACGGCATGATGCCGAGCGCGAACACCGAGAGCTGGAGCAGTGCTCCGCCGCTGAACAGGTTCACCAGTCCGAGCAGGTCGTTGCCCGCGGACTCGTCGATACACGTCTGCACGTTCGGGTAGGACACTCCCGGGGTGGGCAGGAACGAGCCCACCCGGAAGATCACCATGATCCCGATGGTGAAGAGCAGCTTGCGCCGCAGGTCGGGCGTTCGGAACGCCCGCACGAATGCGCTGAGCACCTGTCCTCCTGAGCCGCCTGAGCGGCGTTCGTACGACCGGCCCATTCCGGCCGTGCAGCCTGCGAAACGTCGCAGGCACCGGGGCACCCTAACTGATGCTGACGAACAAACGGAACGGGACCGGTGGGTACCTACGACCCCACCGGTCCCGTCCTTCGATCAGTCCTGCGCGACGCTTCCGCCGGCGGCCACGATCGCGTCCTTCGCGGACGCCGAGTAGGCGTCGACCGCGACGGAGACCTTGACCGTGAGCTCACCGGTGCCGAGCACCTTGACAGGCTGGCCCTTGCGGACCGCACCCTTGGCGACCAGGTCGGCGACCGTCACGTCGCCACCGTTCGGGTACAGCGCCGAGAGCTTGTCCAGGTTGACCACCTGGTACTCGACGCGGAACGGGTTCTTGAAGCCACGCAGCTTCGGGAGGCGCATGTGCAGAGGCATCTGCCCACCCTCGAAGCGCGTCGGCACCTGGTAGCGGGCCTTGGTGCCCTTGGTGCCACGACCGGCCGTCTTGCCCTTGGACGCCTCGCCACGACCCACGCGGGTCTTGGCGGTCTTGGCGCCCGGGGCCGGACGGAGGTGGTGCATCTTCAGCGTGCCACCGTTGCCGGGCAGCGCAGCTGCCTCGGCGGCCGCAGCCGCAGCAGCGGACACGGTCTTCTTCGGCGCTGCAGCCTTGGACTCGGCCTTCGGCTCGGCCTTGGCCTTCGGCTCAGCCTTGGGCTCGGCCTTCGCCTTGGCGGCAGCCTTGGGCGCAGCCTCGGTCGTCGCCTCGGCCTTGTCGGCCTTCGGCTTGGCCGCAGCCTTGGTCGCCTTCGGAGCGGACTCCGTGTCGGCGGCCTTCTTCGCGGGGGCCTTCTTGGGGGCGGCGGCCTTCTTGGGGGCCGTCACCTCCTCAGGCGTCTTGTCGTCTGCCATGGTCACTCCACCTCTTCGACCGCGACAAGGTGCGTCACCGTCTTGACCATGCCGCGGATCTCAGGACGGTCCTCCTTGACGACGACGTCGCCGATCCGCTTGAGGCCGAGGGTGCGCAGGGTGTCGCGCTGGTTCTGCTTACCGCCGATGCCAGAACGCGTCTGGGTCACCTTGAGTCGAGCCATCAGGCACCTGCCTTCGTACCCGCCGCAGCGGCCAGGCCGGCGGCCTGGGCGCGCAGGAGGGCAGCCGGGACGACGTGCTCGACCGGGAGACCACGGCGCGCGGCCACGGCCTCGGGACGCTCGAGGCCGCGCAGGGCCGCGACCGTCGCGTGCACGATGTTGATCGCGTTCGACGAACCGAGCGACTTGCTCAGGACGTCGTGGATGCCGGCGCACTCGAGAACGGCGCGCACCGGACCACCGGCGATAACACCGGTACCCGGCGACGCCGGACGCAGGAAGACGACACCGGCAGCGGCCTCACCCTGGATGGGGTGGGGGATGGTGCCCTGGATGCGGGGAACCTTGAAGAAGTTCTTCTTGGCCTCCTCGACGCCCTTGGCGATCGCCGCGGGCACCTCCTTGGCCTTCCCGTAGCCGACACCGACCGTGCCGTCGCCGTCGCCGACCACGACGAGCGCGGTGAAGCTGAAGCGACGACCGCCCTTGACGACCTTGGCGACGCGGTTGATCGTCACGACGCGCTCGAGGAACGCGCTCTTCTCTGCAGAGTCGCGGCCACCACGGCCGCCGTCGCGGCCACCGCGACCGCCGTCGCGACGGTCACCGCCGCCGCCGGCTCCGGCGCCGCCCGCAGGCGCGCCGGTGTTGCTGCGCTGAGGAGCAGCCATCAGATTGTCCTCTTCTTCAGTCCGTTGTTCGTCGTCGTCGTCACAGCTTCAGACCGCCCTCGCGAGCGCCGTCCGCAACCGCTGCGACGCGGCCGTGGTACTTGTTGCCGCCGCGGTCGAAGACGACAGCCTCCAGGCCGGCAGCCTTCGCGCGCTCGGCGATGAGCTCGCCGACCTTGCGGGCCTTGGCCGTCTTGTCGTCGTTCGAGCCGCGCAGGTCGGCCTCGAGGGTCGACGCGGACACGAGCGTCTGGCCGATGCCGTCGTCCACGACCTGCGCCGTGATGTGCCGGGCGGACCGGGTCACGACGAGACGGGGACGAGCAGCCGAGCCGGAGACCTTCTTGCGAAGGCGGACGTGGCGACGCTGGCGGGCCTTGCGCTTGCCCTTGCCGATGATCTTGAGTGCCATGGTTACTTACCGGCCTTTCCGACCTTGCGGCGCACGTTCTCGCCCGCGTACCGCACGCCCTTGCCCTTGTACGGCTCAGGCTTGCGGATCTTGCGGATGTTGGCGGCGACCTCGCCGACCTGCTGCTTGTCGATGCCCTGCACCGAGAAGCGGGTCGGAGCCTCGACGACGAAGGTGATGCCCTCCGGCGGGTTGACCGTGACCGGGTGGCTGAACCCGAGCGCGAACTCGAGGTCCGAACCCTTCGCCGTCACGCGGTAACCGGTACCGACGATCTCGAGCTTCTTGACGTAGCCCTCGGTGACGCCGATGACGAGGTTCGACAGCAGCGTGCGGGTGAGGCCGTGCAGCGAACGCGAGGCGCGCTCGTCGTCGGGGCGGGTGACCACAAGGGCACCTGCCTCGTCGCGCGCGACCTCGATGGGCGCAGCGATCGTGTGGGAGAGAGAACCCTTGGGGCCCTTCACCGTCACGACGGCGCCGTTGATGTTGACCTCGACGCCGGCGGGAACCGGGACGGGGACTCTGCCGATTCGGGACATTGGCTAGCTCCTTTCCGTCTCGGACTTACCAGACGTAGGCGAGGACTTCCCCACCCACGCCCTTCTTGGCGGCCTGCTTGTCGGTGAGGAGACCAGAGGACGTGGACAGGATCGCCACGCCCAGGCCGCCGAGCACCTTGGGCAGGTTGGTCGACTTGGCGTACACGCGCAGGCCCGGCTTGGACACGCGCTTGACACCGGCGAGCGCACGCTCGCGGTTCGGGCCGTACTTCAGCTCGATGATGAGGTTCTTGCCGACGACGGCATCCTCGACCTTCCAGCCCGAGATGTAACCCTCGGCCTGCAGGATCTCCGCGATGTGCGACTTCAGCTTCGAGAACGGGATCAGCACGGTGTCGTGGTGAGCCGAGTTCGCGTTACGCAGCCGCGTGAGCAGGTCTGCGATGGGGTCGGTCATGGTCATGGGGCTATCGCCCTCTCTCGCCGGGGTATCCCGCCCATCTCTGGGCTGGACCTACCGACGCTCGTATTGCCTGAACTACACGTGCGTGGGTTACCAGCTGCTCTTGGTGACGCCGGGAAGCTCGCCACGGTGGGCCATCTCGCGCACGCAGATCCGGCACAGGCCGAACTTGCGGTACACCGAGTGGGGCCGGCCGCAACGCTGGCAGCGCGTGTAGCCACGCACCGCGAACTTCGGCTTGGCAGCAGCCTTGTTCTTGAGGGCAGTCTTCGCCATGGTCAGATCTCCTTGAACGGGAAGCCGAGGAGCTTGAGGAAAGCGCGACCCTCGTCGTCGGTGTCAGCGGTCGTGACGACCGTGATGTCCATCCCGCGGACCCGGTCGATCTTGTCCTGGTCGATCTCGTGGAACACGGACTGCTCCACGAGGCCGAAGGTGTAGTTGCCGTGACCGTCGAACTGCTGCGGCGAGAGGCCACGGAAGTCACGGATGCGCGGGAGCGCGGTCGACAGCAGACGGTCCAGGAACTCCCAGGCACGGTCGCCGCGCAGCGTGACGTGCGCGCCGATCGGCATGCCCTCACGCAGCTTGAACTGCGCGATGGACTTGCGGGCCTTGGTGACCTGGGGCTTCTGGCCGGTGATCTGCGTGAGGTCGCGGATCGCGCCCTCGATCAGCTTGGAGTCCTTGGCGGCCTCGCCGACGCCCATGTTCACGACGACCTTGACCAGCCGCGCGACCTGGTTGATGTTCTCGTGGGAGAACTGCTCGAAGAGCGCGGGGCGGATCTCGTCGTTGTACTTGGTCTTCAGACGGGGCAGCTCGACTGCTGCGAGAGTCTCGGTCATCAGATGTCCTTACCGGAGCGCTTGGCGACGCGGACCCGAACGGTGCGGGTACGGCCGTCGCGCTCGACCTGCTCGGTGCGGTAGCCGACCCGGGTGCCCTTCTTGGTCTCCGGGTCGACGAGCATCACGTTGCTGATGTGGATGGGGGCCTCGATCGTCTCGATGCCACCGGTGCGCGTGCCGCGCTGCGTCTGGCCGGCCTTGACGTGCTTGGTGACGCGCTGGACACCCTCCACGACGAGGCGCTGCGACTCGACGAGGACCTCGAGCACACGGCCCTGCTGTCCCTTGTCGCGGCCGGAGATGACGACGACGAGGTCGCCCTTCTTGATCTTCGCCATGGTCAGAGCACCTCCGGTGCCAGCGAGATGATCTTCATGAACTTCTTGTCGCGCAGCTCGCGCCCGACCGGGCCGAAGATGCGCGTGCCGCGGGGCTCGCCGTCGGCCTTGAGGATCACTGCGGCGTTCTCGTCGAACTTGATGTACGAACCGTCCGGACGGCGGCGCTCCTTGCGGGTGCGCACGATGACCGCCTTGACGACATCGCCCTTCTTGACGTTGCCGCCGGGGATGGCGTCCTTGACGGTGGCGACGATGACGTCACCGATGCCTGCGTAACGACGGCCGGAACCGCCGAGAACACGGATGCACAGGATCTCCTTGGCACCAGTGTTGTCAGCGACACGAAGCCGCGACTCCTGCTGAATCATTACTACTCCTGTCGTCTGGCGGGTTCTCGTGCTGGTCAGCGCGAGCCTGGCCGAACGGATAGTTGCCGTGATGCACACGTTGCGCCGGGTGTCGCTGCTGCGTCACCCGGCGCCCGTGGGCAACTGGGGGTCGTGCTGGTCTTACTGGGCTTACTTGGCTTACTTAGCCTTCTCGAGGACCTCGACCAGGCGGAAGCGCTTGGTGGCGCTCAGCGGCCGAGTCTCCATGATGAGGACGAGGTCGCCGACGCCGGCAGTGCCGTTCTCGTCGTGCGCCTTGACCTTGCTCGTCCGACGGATGACCTTGCCGTAGAGCGGGTGCTTGACCCGGTCCTCGACCTCGACCACCACGGTCTTGTCCATCTTGTCGCTGACCACGTAGCCGCGGCGCGTCTTGCGGTCGCCACGCTTCTCGGCGACAGCGGTCGTCTTCTCGTTCTTCTCGTCTGCCATCAGTCTCACTCGCTCGCGCTCGGGGCGGTACGGATGCCGAGCTCGCGCTCACGCAGGATCGTGTAGATCCGCGCGATGTCGCGACGAACGGCCTTCAGACGCCCGTGGCTCTCGAGCTGACCGGTTGCCGACTGGAAGCGGAGGTTGAACAGCTCCTCCTTGGACTTCTTCAGCTCGGCGACCAGCTTGTCGTCGTCGAAGGTGTCCAGCTCGCTGGGAGCCAGCTCCTTGGTGCCGATAGTCATCAGTTACCACCCTCGCGAACCACGAAACGTGTCTTCATCGGGAGCTTGTGCTGGGCGCGACGCATGGCCTCGCGCGCCAGGGGCTCCGGGACGCCGGCGAGCTCGAAGAGAACTCGGCCCGGCTTGACGTTGGCGATCCACCACTCCGGCGAGCCCTTGCCGGAACCCATGCGGGTCTCGGCGGGCTTCTTCGTGAGGGGGCGGTCCGGGTAGATGTTGATCCAGACCTTCCCTCCACGCTTGATGTGGCGGGTCATGGCAATACGTGCAGCCTCGATCTGCCGGTTCGTGACATACGCAGGCTCGAGAGCCTGGATGCCGAACTCACCGAACGAGATCGCGGTACCACCGGTCGCGGCGCCGGAACGCCCCGGGTGGTGCTGCTTGCGGTGCTTCAGCCTGCGCGGGATGAGCATTGCGGTCAGGCCTCCGTTCCGGTGTCAGTTGCGGGTGCCGCTGCCTCGGCCGGAGCCTCGACTGCAGCCTCAGGAGCGGCGTCACGGTCGCGACGAGGAGCGCCACCGGCACGGGGGCCGCGGTCACCGCGGTCACCGCCGGGACGGTCCGTCCGCGGGCCACGAGCCGGGCGCGGGGCCTGGGTCGCCTGCTCGCGAGCAAACTCCTTCTCGGTCATGTCGCCCTTGTAGACCCACACCTTGACGCCGATGCGCCCGAAGGTCGTGCGAGCCTCGAAGAACCCGTAGTCGATGTTCGCGCGGAGCGTGTGCAGGGGCACGCGGCCCTCGCGGTAGAACTCCGTGCGGCTCATCTCCGCGCCGCCGAGGCGGCCGGAGACCTGCACGCGGATGCCCTTGGCACCGGCGCGCTGGGCAGACTGGATGCCCTTGCGCATGGCGCGGCGGAACGAGACGCGGCTCGCCAGCTGCTCGGCGATGCCCTGGGCGACCAGCTGAGCCTCGATCTCGGCGTTCTTGACCTCGAGGATGTTCAGCTGGACCTGCTTGCCCGTGAGCTTCTCGAGCTCGCCACGGATGCGGTCGGCCTCCGCGCCACGACGCCCGATGACGATGCCCGGGCGGGCGGTGTGGATGTCGACACGAACGCGGTCACGCGTGCGCTCGATCTCGACCTTGGCGATACCGGCGCGCTCGAGACCCGTGCTCATGAGCTTGCGGATCTTGACGTCCTCGCCCACGTAGTCGCGGTAGCGCTGACCCGGCTTGGTCGAGTCGGCGAACCAACGCGAACGGTGGTCGGTCGTGATGCCCAGGCGGTACCCGAGCGGGTTGACTTTCTGTCCCACTATCGGGCCCTTCCCTTCGAGGTCTCACGCTCAGCGACGACCACGGTGATGTGGCTCGTGCGCTTGAGGATCTGACTGGCACGGCCCTGCGCACGCGGACGGAACCGCTTGAGCGTCGGGCCCTCGTCGACGAACACCTCAGAGATGTAGAGGTCGCTCTCGTCGAGACGCTCGTTGCTGCGCTTGGCAGCCTCACGAGCGTTCGCGATCGCGCTCTCGACGACCTTGAGGACGGTCTCCCCCGCGGCCTGCGGTGCGAACTTCAGCACCGCCACGGCCTCGCCGGCCTGCTTGCCACGGATGAGGTCCACGACGCGCCGGGCCTTCTGGGGCGTGACGCGGACGAACCGCGCCTTCGCCTTGGCTTCCATTGCTGTCCTGCCTTCTTGTCTCTGCCGGTGAGGGCGTCGCCTGGCTGACCCGGGGGTCAGCGGCGACGACCCTTCCGGTCGTCCTTCTCGTGGCCGCGGAACGTCCGCGTCGGGGCGAACTCGCCGAGCTTGTGCCCGACCATCGCCTCCGTCACGAACACCGGGGTGTGCTTGCGTCCGTCGTGCACGGCGAACGTGTGGCCGAGGAAGTCCGGCGTGATGACCGAACGGCGCGACCACGTCTTGATGACGTTCTTCGTGCCGGCGGTGTTCTGGACGTCGACCTTCTTCTGCAGGTGACCGTCGACGAACGGGCCCTTCTTCAGGCTACGTGGCATCTCAGGCTCCTATCAGCGCTTGTTCTTGCCGGTGCGCCGACGGCGCACGATGAGCTTGTCGCTCGGCTTGTTCGGACGACGGGTACGACCCTCGGCCTGGCCCCACGGGCTGACGGGGTGACGTCCACCGGACGTCTTGCCCTCGCCACCACCGTGCGGGTGGTCGATCGGGTTCATGGCGACACCACGGACGGTCGGGCGCTTGCCCTTCCAGCGCATGCGGCCGGCCTTGCCCCAGTTGATGTTCGACTGCTCGGCGTTGCCCACCTCGCCGACCGTCGCGCGGCAGCGCAGGTCGACGTTGCGGATCTCACCGGACGGCATACGCAGCTGGGCGTAGGCACCGTCCTTGGCGACGAGCTGCACGGACGCACCAGCCGAACGCGCGATCTTCGCACCGCCACCGGGCCGGAGCTCGATCGCGTGGATGACCGTACCGGTCGGGATGTTGCGCAGCGGCAGGTTGTTGCCGGGCTTGATATCGGCGCCGGGGCCGTTCTCGATGCGGTCGCCCTGCGCCAGCTTGTTCGGCGCGATGATGTAACGCTTCTCGCCGTCCGCGTAGTGCAGGAGCGCGATGCGGGCGGTGCGGTTGGGGTCGTACTCGATGTGAGCGACCTTGGCCGGCACGCCGTCCTTGTCATGGCGACGGAAGTCGATGACGCGGTACGCACGCTTGTGACCGCCACCCTGGTGGCGCGTGGTGATGCGACCCGTGGAGTTGCGGCCGCCCGTCTTGTGGAGGGGACGGACGAGCGACTTCTCCGGCGTGGATCGCGTGATCTCGACGAAGTCGGCCACGCTCGAGCCACGACGGCCCGGCGTTGTCGGCTTGTACTTACGGATTCCCATGAGTTCTCAGTCCTTCTCAGCCGACCGGACCACCGAAGATGTCGATCGTGCCCTCGCGGAGGGTGACGATCGCACGCTTCGTGTCCTTGCGGCGGCCGGTGCCGAAACGGGTCCGACGGGACTTGCCCTGCCGGTTCGCGGTGTTGACCGAGTCGACCTTGACGCCGAAGACCTGCTCGACGGCAATCTTGATCTCGGTCTTGTTCGCCCGCGGGTCGACGAGGAAGGTGTACTTCCCCTCGTCGAGCAGGCCATAGCTCTTCTCGGAGACGACCGGCGCGAGCAGGATGTCGCGCGGGTTCTTGCCGATGTCGGTCACTTGGTCTCCTCCTTGGCAACGGAGGACGTGGGACCCGCGAGGAACGCGTCGAGCGCGCCCTGCGTGAACACGACGTCGTCCGAGATCAGGACGTCGTAGGTGTTGAGCTGGTCAGCGACCAGCAGGTGCACCCGCTCGACGTTCCGCAGCGACTTCCACGTGATCTCGTCCTGACGCTCGACGACGACCAGGACGTTCTTGCGTCCCGAGAGGTTGTCGAGCACGGCGAGCGCGGACTTGGTCGACGGCGCGGTGCCCGGGGCGAAACCCCTGACGACGTGCACGCGGCCGGCACGAGCGCGGTCCGAGAGAGCACCGCGGAGCGCCGCGGCCTTCATCTTCTTGGGGGTGCGCTGTGCGTACTCACGCGGGGTGGGGCCGTGAACGACGCCACCACCGGCGAACTGCGGAGCACGCGTCGAACCCTGACGGGCGCGGCCGGTGCCCTTCTGCTTGTACGGCTTGCGGCCACCACCACGGACCTCGCCACGAGACTTCGTGTCGTGGGTGCCCTGGCGAGCCGCCGCGCGCTGCGCGACGACGACCTGGTGGATCAGCGGGATGTTGGTCTGAACGTCGAAGACCTCGGCGGGCAGATCGGTGGAACCGGTCTTCTTGCCCTCGAAGTCGACGACGTCGACGGTCAGCGTGTCAGACATGGTCACGCCCCCTTCACAGCGGAACGCACGACCACGACGCCACCCTTGGGGCCGGGAACGGCACCCTTGACGAGGAGAAAGCCCCGCTCGACGTCGACCGCGTGCACGGTCAGGTTCTGGGTGGTCTGGCGGTCCACGCCCATGCGACCGGCCATCTTGATGCCCTTGAACACGCGCGACGGCGTCGAAGCGCCACCGATCGAGCCGGGCTTGCGGTGGTTGCGGTGCGCACCGTGCGAGGCGCCGACGCCGTGGAAGCCGTGACGCTTCATGACACCGGCGGTGCCCTTGCCCTTGGTGGTGCCGATGACGTCCACGAGCGCGCCGGCCTCGAACAGGTCGGCGGTGAGCTCCTGGCCGAGCGTGAACTCGGAGGCGTTCGGCGTGCGGATCTCGGCCACGTGCCGGCGCGGCGTGACGCCGGCCTTCTCGAAGTGGCCCTTCAGCGGCTTGGTGACCTTGCGCGGGTCGATCTGGCCGTGGGCCAGCTGGACCGCGGCGTAGCCGTCAGCGTCAGCGGAGCGCACCTGGGTCACGACGTTCGTGCCGACAGCGACCACGGTGACGGGAACGAGACGACCGTTGTCGTCCCACACCTGCGTCATGCCGAGCTTCGTGCCGATCAGAGCCGTGACTGCGCGCTCGTTCTGCTGGGTAACCATAGAAATCAGTTCCTTCCCAGCGTCAGAGCTTGATCTCGATGTTCACGTCCGCAGGCAGGTCGAGACGCATGAGCGAGTCGACGGCCTTCGGCGTGGGATCGATGATGTCGATGAGCCGCTTGTGCGTGCGCATCTCGAAGTGCTCGCGGCTGTCCTTGTACTTGTGGGGCGACCGGATGACGCAGAAAACGTTCTTCTCCGTCGGCAGCGGCACCGGACCCACGACCGACGCACCAGCGCGAGTCACCGTGTCGACGATCTTGCGCGCCGAGCTGTCGATGACTTCGTGGTCGTAGGACTTGAGCCTGATGCGGATCTTCTGTCCCGCCATGGCGCGTCTACTTCTCTCTCTTCATGAACCGGTCCGTCCGACCCCCGCACTCGGGCGTGTCGCTTGGCGCGACACACCGTTGCGCTGCGTACCGTTGTCGGCACGAGATCGGTGGTTGTTGTCGGGCGCCAACCTCCGGGTGAACCCGGGGTCCAGACGCCGTCCACGTGTGCGAGCCCCGTCGTGTGCAGCGCGCGCAAACGCGCCGCCCTCGACTAGGCAACCTGAACAGTGTGCCAGACCGGGCGCCGGAACTCCAATCGCCTAGGTCACACCAGCCGGGGATTCCCGCGTGATCTCCAGCACTCCGGCCAGGCGGCCCGCGTAACGGGCTTCGGCACCTGGCGTCGGACCACCACCGAACGCCATCCGCCGTCATCGAGCGCCGCCGCGCGTCGCCCAACGCGTCCCCCACAGGACAGCGGTGGATGACGGACGACCGCTCTCGACGACGCGGGATAGCGCGCGCGGGAAAGGGGAACGCGCGCGGGGCGCCGACGGGACCGCGCGGCCGGCGGCATGTTGCCCGGCGTGTCAGCGGACGCCGGCGGCGCGGAGCCGGGTCACCATCGGACCGCCCGTCCAGGCGTCGGCCCAGGTCCATCGCACGACGGCCGCGCCGGTGCTGCGGATGCGGTCCTCACGTTGCTTCTCCCGCCACAGCCGGTCGGCGGCGGCACGAGGGTCCTCGTCGACCGCGACCCCGTACTTCTGACGACCGTCGAACTCACCGACCACGCCGCACCCGGGCCACCAGAAGTCCACGCGTCCGACGAACCCCCGCGCGTCCGACACGACGTGCTGGAGCACCGGTGCCGGGACCCCCAGCTGATGCATCCGCACCCGGCTGAGCGACTCTCCGACGGACTCGGCCGCAGGCGAGGCGAACCCGACCATGCTTCGCGCGTCCCGGACGCCCCGCACGGCACCTATCACGGCGACCTCTCGTGCGAGTTCCGAGAGCGTCGTCATGCGCTCGCGCAAGGCGTGGTCGGCGGCGCAGACGCCGGCGAGGAGCCCAGCCGCGCGTGCCAGGTCGACGACCGTCCTCGCCACCGGTGTGAGCCGAAGCCCCTCCACCTCTGCGACGTCGTCCACGCCGGCCGCGGCGTGCCGCACCACTGCATGACTGGAGCGTCCGCCGCTCGCGGGCGCGTGGGTCACGTGCACGCTCGACCCCCGACGCCCGACCATCGGCAGGTTCCACACCGCCGCGGCGGACCAATGCGAGAGGACCGCGGACTCGAGACCTCGCGCCGCCGCGACGACAGTCACGCGGTAGCGCTCGTCGTCGGACATCGCCTTCCAGGTGCGCGCGCCGAGGTACCACCCCCGACGGACGCGGACCAGGTCACCTCGTCTGCACGCGGCCGCGAGGTAGGCGCGGTCGTGGCCGACGGTGGCCCCACGGACGCCAGCGACCGCGAGCAGTCCCGCGTCAGGAAGCACGCCCACGATGTCCACCTGCGCACCCTAGAAACGTCACACGACGTCCGACGGCGCTTGTCCACAGCCCGCCGACGCGCACCCGAGTGCCGGTCGCCTTGGCGACCGGGCCCTTCTGCAGATCAGCTGCCCCGAGGGGCTCGCATCACTTGATGATCTTGATGACCTTGCCCGAGCCGACGGTGCGGCCACCCTCGCGGATGGCGAAGCCGAGGCCCTCTTCCATCGCGATGGGCTGGATGAGGTTCACGTGGATCTCGGTGTTGTCGCCGGGCATGACCATCTCGGTGCCCTCGGGCAGCGTGATGACGCCGGTGACGTCGGTGGTGCGGAAGTAGAACTGGGGGCGGTAGTTCCCGTAGAACGGGTTGTGACGGCCACCCTCGTCCTTGGCCAGGATGTAGACCTGGCCCTCGAACTCGGTGTGCGGCGTGATCGAGCCGGGCTTGACGACGACCTGGCCGCGCTCGACCTCCTCGCGCTTCGTGCCACGAAGGAGCAGACCGACGTTCTCGCCGGCCTCGGCGTAGTCGAGCAGCTTGCGGAACATCTCGACGCCGGTGACCGTGGTCTTGATCGCCTTCTCCTTGATGCCGACGATCTCCACCTCCTCGTTCACCTTGAGCTTGCCGCGCTCCACGCGACCGGTGACGACGGTGCCACGACCGGTGATCGTGAAGACGTCCTCGATCGGCATGAGGAAGGGCTTGTCGATGTCGCGCACCGGGTCCGGGACGCTCTCGTCGACGGCGTCCAGCAGGTCCTGCACGGACTGGACCCACACCGGGTCGCCCTCGAGGGCCTTCAGGCCCGAGACGCGCACGACGGGGACGTTGTCGCCGTCGAAGCCCTGCGCGGTGAGGAGCTCGCGCACCTCGACCTCGACGAGCTCCAGGATCTCCTCGTCGTCGACCATGTCGGTCTTGTTCAGTGCGACGAGCAGGTACGGCACGCCGACCTGACGGGCGAGCAGGACGTGCTCACGCGTCTGGGCCATCGGGCCGTCGGTGGCGGCGACCACGAGGATCGCGCCGTCCATCTGCGCGGCACCGGTGATCATGTTCTTGATGTAGTCCGCGTGCCCGGGAGCGTCGACGTGAGCGTAGTGACGCTTCTCCGTCTGGTACTCCACGTGCGCGATGTTGATGGTGATGCCGCGCTGCTTCTCCTCAGGGGCCTTGTCGATCTCGTCGAAAGGCGTGAAGGGGTTCAGGTCCGGGTACTTGTCGTGCAGCACCTTCGAGATGGCCGCGGTCAGCGTCGTCTTGCCGTGGTCGACGTGGCCGATCGTGCCGATGTTGACGTGCGGCTTCGTCCGCTCGAACTTCGCCTTGCCCACTGGGTGTCCTCCTCAGGACTTGGTAGAGATTGGCCGACGTTGTGCGGCTACCGGACGGTAGCCGCTTGACGCGGCGTCCTACGGGTCGGTTTGTGTGATGGAACTACAGATGTCGACCTGTGGGACTACTCGCCCCGGGTCTTCTTGATGATTTCCTCGGCAACGTTCCGAGGAACCTCGGCGTAGCTGTCGAACTGCATCGAGTACACCGCGCGACCCTGGGTCTTCGACCGCAGGTCACCGACGTACCCGAACATCTCGGAAAGGGGGACCTGCGCACGGACGACCTTCACGCCCGTCGCGTCCTCCATGGACTGGATCATGCCGCGGCGCGAGTTGATGTCGCCGATGACGTCACCCATGTACTCCTCAGGGGTACGGACCTCGACGGCCATGACCGGCTCCAGGAGAACCGGGTCGGCCTTGCGGACCGCTTCCTTGAGGATCATCGAGCCCGCGATCTTGAACGCCATCTCCGAGGAGTCGACGTCGTGCGCGGCACCGTCGAGCAGGATCGCCTTGACGCCCACGAGCGGGAAGCCCGCGAGGACGCCGAGCTGCATCGCGCTCTGGATCCCGGCGTCGACCGACGGGATGTACTCGCGCGGGATGCGGCCACCGGTGACCTTGTTCGAGAACTCGTAGATCTCGCCGTCGGCGGTGTCCAGCGGCTCGAAGGTCATCTGCACCTTGGCGTACTGGCCGGAGCCACCCGTCTGCTTCTTGTGCGTGTAGTCGATCTTCTCGACCGAGCGACGGATCGTCTCGCGGTAGGCCACCTGCGGCTTGCCGACGTTGGCCTCGACCTTGAACTCGCGACGCATGCGGTCGACGAGGATGTCGAGGTGGAGCTCGCCCATGCCGCCGATGACGGTCTGGCCGGTCTCCTCGTCGTGCTTGACGCGGAAGGTCGGGTCCTCCTCGGCCAGCTTCTGGATGGCCACGGAGAGCTTCTCCTGGTCACCCTTCGTCTTCGGCTCGATGGCGACGTCGATGACCGGCTCCGGGAACGTCATGGACTCGAGCACGACCGGGTGTGCCGGGTCGCACAGGGTGTCGCCCGTGGTGACGTCCTTCAGACCGATGAAGGCGTAGATGTGGCCGGCCGTGGCGTCCTCGACCGGGTTCTCCTTGTTGGAGTGCATCTGGAAGAGCTTCCCGATGCGCTCCTTCTTGTTCTTGGTCGAGTTGAGCACCTGGGCGCCCTGCGCGACCTTGCCGGAGTACACCCGGACGTAGGTCAGCTTGCCGAAGAACGGGTGCGAGGCGACCTTGAACGCGAGGGCCGAGAACGGCTCCGTCGAGTCGGGGTGGCGCTCGACGACGAGCTCGGGGTCCTTCATGTCGTGGCCCTCGACAGCCGGGACGTCCAGGGGCGTCGGCAGGTAGTCGATGACGGCGTCGAGCATGGGCTGGACGCCCTTGTTCTTGAACGCCGAGCCGCACAGGACGGGGTACGCCTGCGACTTGACCGTGAGCTGGCGGATGCCGGCCTTGATCTCGGCCTCGGTCAGCTCCTCGCCACCGAGGAACTTCTCGAGCAGCTCGTCGTCGGTCTCGGCGACGGCCTCGAGGAGCTCGGCGCGGTACTGCTCCGCCTTCTCGACGAGGTCGGCCGGGATGTCCTCGACCTCGTACTTCTCGCCCAGGGCGGTCTCGCCGCGCCAGACGAGGGCACGCATGGTGACCAGGTCGACGACGCCGATGAAGTCGTTCTCGGAGCCGATGGGCAGCTGGATGACCAGCGGCTTGGCCTTGAGTCGGTCGACGATCGTCTTGACCGTGAAGTAGAAGTCGGCGCCGAGCTTGTCCATCTTGTTGACGAAGCAGATGCGCGGGACGTCGTACTTGTCGGCCTGACGCCAGACGGTCTCGGACTGGGGCTCGACGCCCTCCTTGCCGTCGAACACGGCGACGGCACCGTCGAGGACGCGCAGCGAGCGCTCCACCTCGACCGTGAAGTCCACGTGGCCGGGCGTGTCGATGATGTTGATCTGGTTGTCGTGCCAGTAGCAGGTCGTCGCGGCGGACGTGATCGTGATGCCGCGCTCCTGCTCCTGCTCCATCCAGTCCATCGTCGACGCACCGTCGTGCGTCTCACCGATCTTGTAGTTGACCCCGGTGTAGAACAGGATCCGCTCGGTGGTCGTCGTCTTGCCGGCATCGATGTGAGCCATGATGCCGATGTTGCGGACCTTCGTGAGGTCCGTCAGCACATCCAGTGCCACGTGAGTTGCCCCTTACAGGTTGGCTTGGGTGGCGCCACCGGCCCGGCCCGAGGATCGGACCGGCGGCGCAGCGCCCGAGGGTGCCGGGATTACCAGCGGTAGTGCGCGAAGGCCTTGTTGGACTCGGCCATCTTGTGCATGTCCTCACGACGCTTCACCGCGGCACCGAGGCCGTTGGACGCGTCGAGGATCTCGTTCATGAGGCGCTCGGTCATCGTCTTCTCGCGACGAGCGCGCGAGTAGTCGGTGAGCCAGCGCAGCGCGAGGGTGGTCTGGCGGACCGGGCGCACCTCGACGGGCACCTGGTACGTGGCGCCACCGACGCGGCGCGAACGCACCTCGAGCGACGGGCGGACGTTGTCCAGCGCGCGCTTGAGCACGACGACCGGGTCGCCCTGCGTCTTCTCACGGACACCCTCGAGGGCGCCGTAGACGATGTGCTCCGCGACGGACTTCTTGCCGTCGAGCAGGACCTTGTTGATCAGCTGCGTGACGACCGGCGACCCGTAGACGGGGTCGATGACGAGCGGCCGCTTGGGGGCCGGACCCTTGCGAGGCATCAGCCCACCTTCTTCGCGCCGTAGCGGCTGCGCGCCTGCTTACGGTTCTTCACGCCCTGCGTGTCGAGGGCGCCACGGACGATCTTGTAACGGACACCCGGGAGGTCCTTCACACGGCCGCCGCGCACGAGCACGATCGAGTGCTCCTGCAGGTTGTGGCCGACACCGGGGATGTACGCGGTGACCTCGACCTGGCTCGAGAGACGAACGCGCGCGACCTTGCGGAGGGCGGAGTTCGGCTTCTTCGGGGTCGTGGTGTAGACGCGGGTGCACACACCGCGTCGCTGGGGGGAGCCCTTGAGGGCAGGCGTCTTCGACTTGTTCGACTTCGCCTGCCGGCCCTTGCGGACCAGCTGCTGGATCGTAGGCACTACGTCTCCGTCTGTTGGATGATCTCTGGTCGACCGGACCCGTCACCCAGGACGGCCGGCATGGTCGAGGTTCGTCGCCCGTCGCGCGACTACCTCCGGTCTTTCGTCCCGCACCGACCCCCGCGCTCGGGCGTGTCGCCCCGGCATTCCGCACGGCATTCCGCAAGACGTTCCTTGCCGGAGTGACGACGCGGTGGAGGGGGACACCACCTGATGCTCCCGTAACGGATCGCCCGCAAGAGCGAACCTTCAGGTGCATGCGCGAGAGCCCGACGGCGCGGGCACGGTGTCCTACGTTACCTGGCGCCCGTGAGGGCGTCAAAGCGGGGGCGCGTCCAGCGCTGCGCCTGCACCGGTGCCACGGGACTTCGGATACAACTCCGCGGGGTCGTGAATTCATCCCCTGCACACCTGCCCGCCCTCTCGCGCCCGGTATCACACGGTTTGCCCCGTTCCCCCTCCTGGGTGAGGCGCCGCCGGGGTGCCGTCACCTGAGGGGGCTGTGCCATGAAGCGTCACTACTACCTGCGCGGAGACCTGGTCGAGGTGGACGAGGTCGACGACGTCGTCGCCGTCCGCGCGCACGGCCGTCCCGGGTGTCGACGAGGCCTCGCTCGCCGCGTTCGCCGCCGCCGGGTGGCGCGTGGTGCAGCCCGCGCCAGGACGTTCGCTCGACGAGGTCCGCAGCACCGGTCAGCGCGCCGACACGGAGGCCGGCGCCGTCCTGGTCGTGCGCGGCGGACGCGTGGCGATCGCGACCGGCCTGCTGAACGTGCAGCTGTCCGGGGACCCGAGCGAGAGCGAGACCGACGCGATCCTCACCGAGGTGGGGCTGGCCAAGGTGGGCGTCCTGCGGTTCGCGCCGCACCTGTACGAGGTCCGGGCGACCTCCGGCGACGCGCTCGCCGCCTCGGTCGCGCTGCACGACGACCCCCGGTTCGTGTTCGCGGAGCCGTCGCTGGTCGAGCACATCCCGGGCCGGTTCACCCCGACCGACCCCCGCTACGGCGAGCAGTGGCAGTGGAGCAACACCGGCCAGGCCGGCGGGACCGCCGGCGCCGACGTCAGCGCCGAGGCCGCCTGGGACCACACCTTCGGCGCGGGCGTGCGCGTCGCCGTCATCGACAACGGGTTCGAGACGACCCACGAGGACCTGTCCGCCGCCATCGCCGCGGGCTCGGGCTTCTTCCAGTCCGGCTCCCCCGCGACGTTCATGTCCGGGACGGCCGGGATGCCGTCGGGCGACCACGGCACCTTCTGCGCGGGCATGGTCGCCGCGCGGTCGGGCAACGGCCTGGGCGTCGTCGGTGCCGCCCCCCAGTCGGACCTCATGCTCGTCGCCTGCCTGAACGACCAGGTGGGCACGCAGACGACGCTGGCCCGGGCGATCGCCTACGCCGCCGACCCGACCACCGAGGGCGGCTCCGCGGCCGACGCCGCCGACATCATCGTGTCCTCGCTCGGGCCGAACGGCGCGGCGTGGGACCTGACCTCGACGCTCGACCTCGCGCTGGTCGGCGCGGCGGCGAACGGTCGCGGCGGGCTCGGCACCGCCATCTTCTGGGCGGCGAGCAACGGCAACAACGTCGACGTCCTCGAGGACCACGTGGTCTCGCACGCGGACGTCATCGCCGTGGTCCGGTCCACCAACATGGACCTCGAGGACAACGCCGCGCGCGGGTCCGAGGTCGAGCTCATCGCTCCCGGGGTCGACGTGGTCAGCACGCACGACGGCAACGACTACGGCCCGTGGACCGGCACCAGCTTCGCCGCGCCCTGCGCCGCAGGCTGCGCCGCTCTCGCCCTGTCGGTGCGCCCGACCCTGACGCGCGACGCCCTGCGCGAGATCATGCACACGACCGCCGACCAGATCGGCGGGGTGGTGTACGACGCCAGCGGCCACAACGACGACTACGGCTTCGGCCGCGTCAACGCGTTCGCGGCGGTGCAGGCGGCGGCCCGGCGGGTCACGCTCATGACGAACCCCGTCGTCTTCAACGACGTGCCCGAGGGCGAGACGACCGCCCGCTCGGTCACGTGGGACGTCGAGGGCGTCGAGGACCTCACGTTCGAGGTCACGGCCGGCCCGACCACCACGACCGGCCCGGCGAGCTCGTTCCAGCTGCTGCTGGGCCCGAGCGTCACGGTCACCTCCCCCGGCGTCGGCGTGACCGCGCAGGCCCGGATCTGGCTCACCTACACGGGCACCGCGGCCGGCGACACGGCGAGCGGCACGATCGAGGTGCACAGCGTCGCGACGGACGAGACGTGGACCGTCGACCTGCAGGCCAACACGATCGAGCGCCCGACGGCCGCGGTCGTCATGGTCCTGGACAAGTCGGCGTCGATGGACTGGGACGCGGGTGACGGCCGGGCGCGGGTGCAGGTGCTGCGCGAGTCGGCGGGGATCTTCGTCGACACGCTCCACTCGGACACGGGTGTCGGGATCGTGCGGTTCGACCAGGACGCGACCGCGGTGATGTCGGTGACCGACGCGGGACCCGAGATCTTCGGGGCGGGCCGCGCGCAGGCCGCCGCGCTCGTCGCGAGCCACGTGGCGAACCCTGCGGGGAGCACGTCCATCGGCGACGGGGTCGTCGAGGGAGGCCTGCTGCTCGACGCGGCCGCGCCGAGCTACGACACCACGGCGATGATCGTGCTCACGGACGGTCAGGAGACCGCCCCGGCGTACATCGCGGACGTCACGGGAAGCATCGACGACCAGGTCTTCGCGATCGGGCTCGGCGACCCGTCGGACATCAACCCGTCCGCCCTGACCGCGCTGACCAACGGCACGGGCGGCTACGTCAACGTCACCGGCAACATCTCCGCCGACGAGCGCTTCCTGCTGGCGAAGTACTACCTGCAGATCCTGGCCGGGGTGACCAACGACCAGGTGGTCCTCGACCCCGACGGCTACCTGCGGCCCGGCGACGTGGTCAAGGTGCCGTTCGACCTGACCAGCGCGGACATCTCCAGCGACGTCATCCTGCTGACCCCCGTGCCGGATGCCGTGAGCTTCTCGGTCGTCGCGCCCAGCGGGGCGACGCTGTCCCCGACCGCGAGCGGCGTCACGTTCGTCAAGGGCGCGCAGGTCGCCTACTACCGGTTCACGCTCCCGCAGGTGGACGCCGGCGGGAGCGCCGACTGGGCGGGCACCTGGACCGCGGTTCTCGAGATCGACAGGCGCGTCTACGACTCGTACCTGAAGAAGCTCGAGTCGACGGACATCACGACCTACCAGCAGGTCGTCGAGAACGGTCTGCGCTGGGTGGTCGAGGTGCACAGCCGGTCCAACGTCCGGTTCGGTGCGACGCTCGAGCAGTCGGCGATCACGCCGGGCGCGCTGATGACGATCACCGCGACGGTCGACGAGATGTCGATCCCGGTCGGCAAGGACCGGGTCAAGGTCTACGCCGAGGTCACCGCCCCGTCGGGACCGGACACGATCGTGCTCGACGCCGTCCAGGACGGGGCCTTCGTCGCCACGTACACGGCCAAGGACTACGGCCTGTACACGTTCCGCGTGATCGCGGACGGGACGACGCTGCGCAACGAGCACTTCACGCGCGAGCAGCTGCTGTCGGGTGCGGTGTACGTCCCCGGCAAGCCCAACGACCCCGAGGGCGGCGGTGACGACGACGGCGGCACGGGCTGCGACCGGACGATCGCGATCTTCGTCGAGACGGTCAAGGGCAACGCGCGCCTCGCGAAGATGCTCGACACCTACCTGCGCCGCAACGGCTCCAGCCTCAAGGAGCTGCTGCACTGCCTGGGCAGGCGCGCGGTCGACGGCAGCGCCGACGTCACGGCCACCTCGACCCTGGCCCAGGCCCTGCGCACCGCCGCGGACGCCCTGGAGTCGCGGTGAGCCTCCTGCTCTGCCGCGCGACCGGCGACGCACCGACCCTGCGTGCGTTCCTGGCCGAGCCCGGTGTCGCCGTCCCGTGCCGCCCCGTGGCGGTCCGGGCCGGCGGCGCGGGGCTGGCCGTCCACGTCCTGGTCGAGGACACCGAGGTCGCCGCACGAGCAGGGCGCGCGGGCGGCCCGACGCTCGAGGTCCTCGAGGACGTCACGGCCTCCACCGAGGCGGCCCGGCGCGAGGTCTCCCCTGGCGGGCGGTACGCCGACCGGGCGGCCGTCCCGCGCGGGCKCGGCCGGAAGGAGTGAGGGCGTGTACTCCACGACCGACGAGCTCGAGGCGGCGCTGGCCGCCCTCGCCGCCGCCTATCCGACGACGAGCACGCTGCACGCGGTGCCGCACCCGACGCACGACGGCCGCACGGCCCACGTGCTGCGGGTGGGCGCCCGTACCGACGCGCCCGACGGCGTGGCCGTCCTCGGCGGGGTGCACGCCCGCGAGTGGGTGCCGCCGGAGCTGTGCGTCAGCCTGGCCGCCGACCTCCTGGAGGCCTACGCGAACGGGACCGGCCTCGGCTACGGCGGCGCGTCGTTCACCGCGGCCGAGGTGCACCGGCTCATGAGCACGGTGGACCTGTACGTGTTCGCGTGCGTCAACCCCGACGGGCGCGTGCACAGCCAGACCACCGAGGCGCTCTGGCGCAAGAACCGCCGACCGACCGGCGGGGGCTGCGTCGGCGTCGACGTCAACCGGAACTTCGACTTCCTGTGGGACCACACCGCCAGGTTCGCCGCCGACGCGGGCGTGAACACCTCGTCGGACCCCTGCGACCACGACGTCTACCGCGGCCCGTCCGCGGCCTCCGAGCCCGAGACGCAGAACGTCGTCTGGCTGCTCGACACCTTCCCGATCCGGTGGCTCGTCGACGTGCACAGCGCCGTCCCGGTGGTCCTCTACAGCTGGGGGTCGGACACCGATCAGACCGCCGACACCACGCAGAGCTTCCTCAACCCCGCGCTCGACGCCGTCCGCGGCCGCGTGGGCGACGCGTACGGCGAGTACCTCACCGCGCACGACCTGTCCGTCGGCAGCACGCTCGCGACCGCGATGAGCACCCAGGCGCTCGCCGTCCGCGGGACGGTCTGGCCGGTCGAGCAGGCCATGACCCTCTACCCGACGTCCGGCGCGAGCGACGACTACTCGTTCTCAAGGCACTTCGCCGACCCCGCCAGGAGGCCCGTGCACGCCTGGACCATCGAGTGCGGGTCGTCGTTCCAGCCGGCGTGGTCGGAGGCCGAGCAGGTCGCGATCGAGACCTCGGCGGCGCTCCTGCGGTTCGCGCTGGACGCGCTGGCGACGACCGACGGCCTGTCCGTGACGATGGTGAGCACCGCGCTCGACCTGCAGGTAGTCGAGAGCGAGACGTCGGCGCAGGCTGTGGTGCTCGACGTCTCGGGCGCGCACGACGTGACTCTTGTCGCGAGCGTCACCGCAGGTTTTCAGCTGCCGTTGGGTGGCACCGTGCACGTCGCCGGTCCCGGGGTGGGATCGACGACGCAGGGCAGGGTCTGGGTGTCGTGGACCGCCGGAGCGGCGGGGACCACGGCGTCCGGCACCGCGACGGTGCGCTGCCTCGAGACGGACCAGGAATGGGTGGTGCCCGTCGGCGCGACCTCCCTGCCGGCCACCAAGGTCGCCGTCGGGCTGGTGCTCGACGCGTCCGCCTCGATGCTCGACGACGCGGGCGACGGACGGCGTCGGGTCGACGTCCTCAAGGACGCCGCGGGCGTCTTCCTCGCCGTCGTCGCACCGCGGCACGGCGTGGGGCTCGTCCGTTTCGACCAGGACGCGACCGCGGTCATGGCGGTGACGACGGTCGGGCCTGAGCACTTCGGGCCCGGACGGGCCGCGGCCCAGGCGGCGGTCGCCGCGCACACGCCGAACCCGGCCGGCAGCACGTCCATCGGCGACGGCGTGCTGGCCGGCCAGGCGGTGCTCGCCGGAGCCGCCGGGTTCGACACGGACGCGCTGGTGGTCCTCACCGACGGTCAGGAGAACGCGCCCGCCTGGATCGCCGACGTGACCCCGGGCAACCGCACTTTCGCGATCGGGCTCGGACGTCCGGAGGACCTGAACCCGGCGGCCCTCGGCGCGCTCGTCAGCGGGGACGGCTGGGTCGGCGTCACGGGCGACCTCTCGGTCGACGAACGGTTCCTGCTCGCGCAGTACTTCCTGCAGGCGCTGGCCGGCGCGACGAACGACCAGATCGTCACGAGCTGAAGCGGCGGGCGAGATCTGGGGTAGAACGGTCGTCGTGGAGGTCCTGCGCTACGCCGCGTTCTCGATCGTGCCCACGGGCGGCAACCCGGCGGGGGTGGTGCTCGACGCCACGGGCGCGACGGACGACGAGCTGCAACGGGTCGCGACCGACGTCGGGTACCCGGAGACGGCGTTCCTCGTGCCCACCTCCGTGCCCGGCGAGCTCGACGTCCGGTACTTCAGCCCGCTGGCGGAGGTCCCGTTCTGCGGGCACGCGACGATCGCGTCGGCGGTGGCGCTCGCCGAGCGCGGCACCTCGGGCCCGGTCCGGTTCGCCACCGCAGCGGGCCCGGTCGCCGTACGGACGTCCACGGCCGAGGACGGCCGGATCGTCGCGACGCTGGTCAGCGTGCCGCCGCGGTCGACCGCGCTTGCCGACGACGACCGCGACGAGCTGCTCGCCGCGCTCGGCTGGGAGCAGGACGACCTCGACCCGGCGCTCCCGCCGAGGGTGGCGTTCGCCGGTGCCCGGCACCCCGTGGTCTCGACCCGGACCCGGCAGCGGCTCGCCGACCTGGACTACGACTTCGACCGCCTCGGCGCCCTGATGGCCGCGCGGGACTGGACGACCGTCGCCCTCGTGCACCGCGAGACCGCGGACGTGTTCCACGCGCGCAACCCGTTCCCGCCCGGCGGGGTACGGGAGGACCCGGCGACGGGCGCTGCGGCGGCCGCGTTCGGCGGCTACCTGCGCGAGCTCGGTCTGGTCGACGTGCCCGCCACGGTCACGATCCACCAGGGCGACGACCTGGGCCGGCCGGGCGTGATCACGGTCGGGATCCCCCGTGACCCGGGCTCGGGCATCGAGGTGTCGGGCACGGCGGTCCCGATCCCCTGAGAACGCCGCAGGGGGCCCACCGTCACCGGTGAGCCCCCTGCGGGTCAGAACAGATCGATCAGCGCTCGTTGTCGGTCTCGGCCTGCGCTCCGCAGTCGGCGGGTGCCGCTCCGCGACCCCCACCGACTGCTGCGCTACGGCCGTGACCTCAGCGGTAGTCGCCGAAGTCGATGTCCTCGAGCGGGATCGCCTCGCCGGAGCCGAGGCCCAGGGCGGGGAAGTCGATCTCGTCGTAGCCGAAGGTCGGGTACAGCTCGGCCTTGGCCTCCTCGGTGGGCTCGACCGCGATGTTGCCGTAGCGGGGCAGACCCGTTCCGGCCGGGATGAGCTTGCCGAGGATGACGTTCTCCTTGAGGCCGAGCAGCGGGTCGGAACGACCCGACATCGCAGCCTCGGTGAGCACGCGGGTGGTCTCCTGGAAGGAGGCCGCCGAGAGCCACGAGTCCGTCGCGAGCGACGCCTTCGTGATGCCCATGAGCTCAGGACGACCGGAGGCCGGCTGGCCGCCCTCGGACACCGCAGCGCGGTTCGCGTCCTCGAAGCGCCCACGCTCGGCGAGCTCGCCGGGCAGCAGGTCGGTCGTGCCGGAGTCGAGGACCGTCACGCGACGCAGCATCTGCCGCACGATGACCTCGATGTGCTTGTCGTGGATGTCCACGCCCTGGGAGGAGTAGACGACCTGCACCTCGTCGACCAGGTGCTTCTGCGTCGCACGCGGGCCGAGGATGCGCAGGACCTTCTTCGGGTCGACCGCACCCTGGACCAGCTGGGTACCGACGGAGACGTGGTCGCCGTCCGAGATCAGCAGGCGCGTGCGCTTGGTGATCGGGTAGGCGATCTCCTCCGAGCCGTCGTCCGGCGTGAGCACGAGGCGACGCGAACGGTCCCCGTCCTCGACCGCGATGCGACCGGAGAACTCGGCGATCGGCGCCTCACCCTTGGGGGTGCGGGCCTCGAAGAGCTCCTGGACGCGGGGCAGACCCTGCGTGATGTCGTCGGCCGAGGCCACGCCACCGGTGTGGAAGGTACGCATGGTCAGCTGCGTGCCGGGCTCACCGATCGACTGGGCCGCGATGATGCCGACGGCCTCGCCGATGTCGACGAGCTTGCCGGTGGCCAGCGAACGGCCGTAGCAGCGCGCGCAGGTACCGACGCGGGACTCGCAGGTGAGGACCGAGCGGATCTTGAGCGTGTCGACGCCCGCCTCGAGGAGGCGGTCGAGCAGCACGTCGCCGACGTCGTCACCGGCGTGACCGATGACCTCGCCGTCCACCTCGATGTCGCTCGCCAGGGTGCGCGAGTAGACGCTCGTCTCCACCTTGTCGTGGCGACGAAGAGCGCCGTCCGCACCCGGGACGCCGATCGGCATCGTCAGGCCACGCTCGGTGCCGCAGTCGTCCTCGCGGACGATGACGTCCTGCGAGACGTCCACCAGACGACGGGTCAGGTAGCCCGAGTCGGCGGTCCGCAGAGCGGTGTCCGCCAGACCCTTGCGGGCACCGTGCGTCGCGATGAAGTACTCGAGGACCGACAGCCCCTCGCGGTAGTTCGACTTGATCGGGCGAGGGATGATCTCGCCCTTCGGGTTGGCGACGAGGCCACGCATACCGGCGATCTGGCGAACCTGCATCCAGTTACCACGGGCTCCCGAGCCGACCATCTTGTAGACGGTGTTGTGCTTCGGGAAGTTCTCCTGCATCGCCTTGGCGACCTTGTCCGTGGCCTGCGTCCAGATCTCGATGAGCTCCTGACGACGCTCGTCGTCGGTGATCAGGCCCTTCTCGTACTGGCCCTGCACCTTCGCCGCGCGGCCCTCGTGCTCCTCGAGGATGCCGGCCTTGGCCGACGGGGTCGCGACGTCCGAGATGGAGATCGTGACGCCCGAGCGGGTGGCCCAGCGGAAGCCGGCCTCCTTGAGCGCGTCCAGAGAGGCAGCGACCTCGACCTTGGGGTACCGCTCGGCCAGGTCGTTGACGATGACCGAGAGGCGCTTCTTGTCGACGACGCCGTTCTCGTACGGGTAGTCCACGGGCAGCAGCTCGTTGAACAGCGCACGACCCAGGGTCGTCTCGAAGAGCAGCGCGTCGCCCTCGGTCCAGCCCTCGGGCGCCTGCTCCTCGGTGAGGACCAGGTCGTCGAAGCGGATCTTGATCACGGCGTTGAGGTCCAGGGAACCCTGGTCGAACGCCATGATCGCCTCGGAGACCGTGCTGAACGCGCGGCCGGCGCCGAGCGCCTCGTCCTTGTCGTTGGTCAGGTGGTACAGACCGATGATCATGTCCTGCGAGGGCATGGTCACCGGACGCCCGTCCGACGGCTTCAGGATGTTGTTGCTCGAGAGCATGAGGATGCGGGCCTCGGCCTGCGCCTCGGCGCTCAGGGGCAGGTGGACGGCCATCTGGTCACCGTCGAAGTCCGCGTTGAACGCGGCGCAGACGAGCGGGTGCAGGTGGATCGCCTTGCCCTCGACCAGCTGGGGCTCGAACGCCTGGATGCCCAGACGGTGCAGCGTGGGTGCGCGGTTGAGCAGCACCGGGTGCTCCGTGATGACCTCTTCGAGCACGTCCCAGACGACGGGGCGCGCGCGCTCGACCATGCGCTTCGCAGACTTGATGTTCTGCGCGTGGTTCAGGTCGACGAGGCGCTTCATGACGAACGGCTTGAACAGCTCGAGCGCCATCTGCTTGGGCAGGCCGCACTGGTGCAGCTTGAGCTGCGGGCCGACGACGATGACCGAACGGCCCGAGTAGTCGACGCGCTTGCCGAGCAGGTTCTGGCGGAACCGACCCTGCTTGCCCTTGAGCATGTCCGAGATGGACTTGAGCGGGCGGTTGCCCGGACCCGTCACCGGACGGCCACGGCGGCCGTTGTCGAACAGCGAGTCGACGGCCTCCTGGAGCATCCGCTTCTCGTTGTTGACGATGATCTCGGGCGCGCCGAGGTCGAGCAGCCGCTTGAGGCGGTTGTTCCGGTTGATCACGCGGCGGTACAGGTCGTTCAGGTCCGAGGTGGCGAAGCGGCCACCGTCGAGCTGGACCATCGGACGCAGGTCCGGCGGGATGACCGGGACGGCGTCGAGCACCATGCCGGTGGGCGAGTTGCTCGTCGTGAGGAACGCGTTGACGACCTTCAGACGCTTGAGGGCACGCGTCTTGCGCTGGCCCTTGCCCGTCTTGATGATCTCGCGCAGCGAGTCGGACTCGGCCTCCAGGTCGAAGGCCTCGAGGCGCTTCTGGATCGCCGCGGCGCCCATCGAGCCCTCGAAGTAGTTGCCGAAGCGGTCCTGGAGCTGGCGGTACAGCATCTCGTCGCCCTCGAGGTCAGCGACCTTGAGGTTCTTGAAGCGGTCCCACACGGTGTCCAGGCGCTCGAGCTCGACGTCGGCACGCTTGCGCAGCTGAGCCATCTCGCGCTCGGCCGAGTCGCGCACCTTGCGGCGGGCGTCGGCCTTGGCACCCTCGGCCTCGAGCTCGGCCAGGTCGGCCTCGAGCTTGCTGGCACGGGTGTTGATGTCGTTGTCGCGGCGGTCCGCGATCTCCTTCTTCTCCAGGTCGATCCCGTTCTGGAGGTTGGGGAGGTCCTCGTGACGACCGTCGACGTCGACCCAGGTGATCATGTACGCCGCGAAGTAGATGACCTTCTCGAGGTCCTTCGGGGCGAGGTCGAGCAGGTAGCCGAGTCGCGACGGCACACCCTTGAAGAACCAGATGTGCGTGACGGGCGCGGCGAGCTCGATGTGGCCCATGCGCTCACGACGGACCTTGGAGCGGGTCACCTCGACGCCGCAGCGCTCGCAGATGATGCCCTTGAAGCGCACGCGCTTGTACTTGCCGCAGTAGCACTCCCAGTCCCGGGTGGGACCGAAGATCTTCTCGCAGAACAGGCCATCCTTCTCCGGCTTCAGGGTCCGGTAGTTGATGGTCTCGGGCTTCTTGACCTCGCCGTGCGACCAGGCACGGATGTCGTCGGCAGTGGCAAGGCCGATACGCAGCTCGTCGAAGACGTTGACGTCGAGCAAGGGGGGTCCTACTTCCTTCGCTTGCCGGTGCTACCGGCGGAACGGAAATGTTGCTAAGGGTGCGGGCGCCCGCCGCCCACCCTCACGGAAAGGGCGGCGGGGCTCGACGTCAGATCTCTTCGATGCTGCTGGCGTTCGGGCGCCGCGACAGGTCGATGCCGAGCTCCTCCGCTGCGCGGTAGACCTCGTCGTCGTTCTCCTTCATGTCGATGGAGACGCCGTCCGAGGAGAGCACCTCCACGTTCAGGCAGAGCGACTGCATCTCCTTGAGGAGCACCTTGAAGGACTCCGGGATGCCCGAGTCGGGGATGTTCTCCCCCTTGACGATCGCCTCGTACACCTTGACGCGCCCGGGGACGTCGTCCGACTTGATGGTGAGGAGCTCCTGCAGCGTGTAGGCAGCGCCGTACGCCTCGAGGGCCCACACCTCCATCTCGCCGAACCGCTGGCCACCGAACTGCGCCTTACCACCCAGCGGCTGCTGCGTGATCATCGAGTACGGGCCCGTGGAGCGAGCGTGGATCTTGTCGTCGACAAGGTGGTGCAGCTTCAGGATGTACATGTAGCCGACGGCCACCGGCTCCGGGAACGGCTCGCCGGAGCGACCGTCGAAGAGGCGGGCCTTGCCGTCACCACCGACGGTGCGGACACCGTCGCGGTTGGGCAGCGTCGAGGACAGCAGACCGGTCAGGGTCGCCTCGGGCACACCGTCGAACACCGGGGTCGCGACCGGGTTGCCGGCCGGCGACTTCGCGGCGATCGCGGGAACCTCGTCACGCCACGACAGGTCGTCGCCCTCGGCGATCTCGATGTCCCAGCCCTGCTTGGCCACCCAGCCGAGGTGCGTCTCGAGGACCTGGCCGACGTTCATGCGGCCGGGCACACCGAGCGGGTTCAGGACGACGTCGACCGCGGTCCCGTCCGCGAGGAACGGCATGTCCTCGACGGGCAGGATCTTGGAGATGACGCCCTTGTTGCCGTGACGGCCGGCGAGCTTGTCGCCGTCCGTGATCTTGCGGCGCTGCGCGATGTACACGCGGACCAGCTCGTTGACGCCGGCGGGCAGCTCGTCGCCGTCCTCCCGGCTGAACGTGCGGACCTCGATGACCGTGCCGGACTCGCCGTGGGGCACCTTGAGCGACGTGTCGCGGACCTCGCGCGCCTTCTCACCGAAGATCGCGCGGAGCAGGCGCTCCTCGGGGGTCAGCTCGGTCTCGCCCTTGGGCGTGACCTTGCCGACGAGGATGTCGCCGGCCGCGACCTCGGCACCGATGCGGATGATCCCGCGCTCGTCGAGGTCCGCGAGGACCTCCTCGGAGACGTTGGGGATGTCCCGCGTGATCTCCTCCGGGCCGAGCTTGGTGTCGCGCGCGTCGACCTCGTGCTCCTCGATGTGGATCGAGGACAGGACGTCGTCCTGCACGAGACGCTGCGACAGGATGATCGCGTCCTCGTAGTTGTGACCCTCCCAGGACATGAACGCCACCAGCAGGTTGCGGCCGAGCGCGAGCTCGCCCTCGTCCGTGGCGGGGCCGTCGGCGAGCACCGAGTTGACCTCGACGCGGGCGCCGGTGTCGACCAGCACGCGCTGGTTGTAGCTGGTGCCCTGGTTGGAGCGGCGGAACTTGGCGACGCGGTGCGTCGACGTGGTGCCGTCGTCGTTCGCGATGACGATCAGGTCGGCGGACACCTCGGTGACCACGCCCGGCTTCGTCGCGACGATGACGTCGCCCGCGTCGATGGCCGCACGCCGCTCCATGCCGGTACCCACGAGCGGGGCCTCGGAACGGACCAGCGGGACGGCCTGGCGCTGCATGTTGGCACCCATGAGGGCGCGGTTGGCGTCGTCGTGCTCGAGGAACGGGATCAGGGCCGTGGCCACCGACACCATCTGGCGCGGGGAGACGTCCATGTAGTCGACGGCCTCGCCGGCGACGTACTCGATCTCGCCGCCCTTGACGCGGACCAGGACGCGGTCCTCCTCGAAGGCACCGTTCGCCTTGAGCGGGGCGTTCGCCTGCGCGATGACGTGGCGGTCCTCGTCGTCGGCGGTCAGGTAGTGGACCTCGTCGGAGACCTTGCCCTTGATGACCTTGCGGTACGGGGTCTCGACGAAGCCGAACGGGTTGATGCGCCCGTACGTGGCGAGCGAGCCGATGAGGCCGATGTTCGGGCCTTCCGGGGTCTCGATCGGGCACATGCGGCCGTAGTGCGACGGGTGGACGTCACGGACCTCCATGCCGGCCCGGTCACGGGACAGACCACCCGGGCCCAGCGCGGACAGACGACGCTTGTGCGTCAGGCCGGCGAGCGGGTTGTTCTGGTCCATGAACTGCGACAGCTGCGACGTGCCGAAGAACTCCTTGATCGACGCCACCACGGGGCGGATGTTGATCAGGGTCTGCGGCGTGATCGCCTCGACGTCCTGCGTCGTCATGCGCTCGCGCACGACGCGCTCCATCCGCGACAGGCCCGTGCGGACCTGGTTCTGGATGAGCTCGCCGACCGCGCGGATGCGACGGTTGCCGAAGTGGTCGATGTCGTCGGTCTCGACGCGGATCTCGACGGCCTCGCCGGCGCGGCGGCCGGGCAGGGTCGGGAGGTCGATGTGCAGCGACGCGAGGTACTTGATCGTCGCGACGATGTCGTCACGCGAGAGCACCGAGTCGGCCAGCGGGACGTCCTCGCCGAGCTTCTTGTTCAGCTTGTAGCGGCCGACCTTGGCGAGGTCGTAGCGCTTCGGGTTGAAGTAGAAGTTCTCGATGAGCGCGCGACCGGCCTCGACCGTGGGCGGCTCGCCCGGGCGGATCTTGCGGTAGAGGTCGAGCAGCGCCTCGTCCTGCGTCTGGACGTGGTCCTTGTCCAGCGTGTCGATGACGGCCGGGTAGGCGGCGAACTCCTCGCGGATCTCGGCGTCCGACATGCCGAGGGCCTTGAGCAGCACGGTGGCGTTCTGCTTGCGCTTGCGGTCGACGCGCACGCCGACGTTGTCGCGCTTGTCGATCTCGAACTCGAGCCAGGCACCACGGCTGGGGATGACCTTGGCCGTGAGGACGTCCTTGTCGGACGTCTTGTCGGCCGTGCGCTCGAAGTACACGCCGGGCGAACGGACGAGCTGCGAGACGACCACGCGCTCGGTGCCGTTGATGATGAAGGTGCCGCGCTCGGTCATGAGCGGGAAGTCGCCCATGAAGACCGTCTGGCTCTTGATCTCGCCGGTGGTGTAGTTGACGAACTCCGCCGTGACGAACAGCGGGGCAGCGAAGGTGAAGTCCTTCTCCTTGCACTCCTCGGCCGTGTACTTCGGCGGCTCGAAGCGGTGCTCGCGGAAGGAGAGCGACATGGATCCGCCGAAGTCCTCGATCGGCGAGATCTCCTCGAAGATCTCCTCCAGACCGGCGGTCTCGGGGACGTCCTGGCGGCCGTTCTCGAGGGCCTTGGCCACTCGGGCCTGCCACTTCTCGTTACCGAGGAGCCAGTCGAAGCTCTCGGTCTGCAGACCCAGGAGGTCCGGGACCTCAAGAGGCTCGTGAATCTTGGCGAAAGAGATACGACGGGATGCGGTGCGGTTCGCGATGGCGTCGGCGGTCGGAGCAGAAGGGGTGCGCGAGGCAGCCAAAAGAGGGGTCCTTCCCAGCGGATCGAGTGCACGCTGCACTGGTCCCGGCTAGGCGCGATCCCCCGGCCGAGCGAGCCTGCCACGACGTGTACGAACGACGTGGGTGGGCTCGGGTTATACGGGATCGCGGGCACAGGCCAGCGCAAAGCGCTAGCATACTCATCCGCGCGGGTAAAGTCCACCCGCCATCGACACCCCTTGCGTCTCCCGTCTGTCGACGAGACCCGCCCGAGGCGTCCGGTCCGTGTCAGCCGCTCTGCTGCACGTGGCGACGACGTTGGCGCCGCGCACATGGTGGCACACCCGGCCGTGCCGACGAAAGTCCGCCTGTGGAAGGTTCGCCCGTGCGTTCCCCCGGATACAGCAACGAGGCCCGCACCCCCGGGGGGTACGGGCCTCGTCGGAACTCCGGCTCTCCGTGGAGATCCCGGAGGTCAGATCACTTGAGCGTGACGGTGGCGCCAGCGGCCTCGAGGGTCTCCTTGGCCTTCTCGGCGGCGTCCTTGGCGACACCCTCCAGGACGGCCTTGGGGGCGGCGTCAACGAGGTCCTTGGCCTCCTTCAGACCGAGGGACGTCAGGACGCGCACCTCCTTGATGACCTGGATCTTCTTCTCGCCGGCAGCCTCGAGAACGACGTCGAACGAGTCCTTCTCCTCCTCGACAGCGGCCTCGGCGGCGCCGCCGCCGGCACCCGGGGCCGCAGCAACGGCGACGGGGGCAGCAGCGGTGACCTCGAAGGTCTCCTCGAACGCCTTCACGAACTCGGAGAGCTCGATGAGGGAGAGCTCCTTGAACGCGTCGATGAGCTCGGTGGTGGTGAGCTTCGCCATGATGGCGGTTCCTTCCGTTCGGTACCCGGTGGCCGGTGCGGCCTACCTGGGCGGGGTTTCAGAGAGCCTGTGCCGAATGGCTCAGGCAGCGACCTCGGCCGACTCCTCGAGCTTGAGCCGGAGGGCGTCGACGGTGCGTGCAGCCTGAGCAGCAGGGGCGGTGAACAGGTAGGCCGCCTGGTAGAGCGACGCCTTGAACACGCCGGCAGCCTTGGCCAGCAGAACCTCACGGGACTCGAGGTCCGCGAGCTTGGTGACGTCCGCAGCGGTCAGGGTGCGTCCGTCGAGGACACCGCCCTTGATGACCAGTGCGGGGTTCGCCTTGGCGAAGTCACGCAGTCCCTTGGCCGCCTCGACCGGGTCACCGGAGACGAAGGCGATCGCCGACGGGCCCGCAAGCGCGTCGTCGAGGCCCTCGAGGCCGGCATCCTTGGCCGCGATCGCGGTCAGCGTGTTCTTCACCACGGAGTACGTTGCGTTACCGCTGAGCGCCTTGCGCAGCTTCTTGAGCTGAGCAACGGTGAGCCCGCGGTACTCGGTCAGCACAGCCGCGTTGGACTCGCGGAACAGGTCCGTGAGCTCTGCGACAGCGGCTGCCTTGTCCGGCCTCGCCATGGCAATCCTTCCGATGGTGGTGCCACCGGTCGTCACGCCCCACAAACGAAAGAGCCCCGCGCAGGCGCGGGGCTCGACATCCAGCTCGGCACAGGCCGAACCTTCCGGGAACACTCACCTGCGCTGGCCTCCGCGTGCTGCGGGACTTCGGGCGATCGCCATGCGCTCACTGCGTGGGCGCGCGACGGTCGACGACCGGCGGTCTTTGGATGTCCCCAAGGTACGGCATGGGCGGACGACCGACCAAATCCGGTACGCGACGCAGGACCCATCCGTTCTCGGCCCTGGTCCGAACACCCCGTGTACGCACCACACCGACCACCTGCACGGGGCTCCGGCCCCGAGAGGGGGAACCCATGTCCCAGTCACCCAACCGGCTCGTCGGCGCAGTCTTCGGCGTCGTCTACCTGCTCGTCGGCATCGCCGGCTTCTTCGTGACCACCGACGTCTCGTTCGCCGCGACCGACGGCCGGCCGCTCGTCGTCTTCGACGTCAACCCGCTGCACAACGTCGTCCACCTGCTCATCGGGGCGGCCCTGCTCGTCGCGTCCCGCACGGTCGGGTCCGCCAAGGCCGTGAACACGACCGTCGGCGCCGTCTACCTGCTCGTGGGCATCGTCGGGCTGTTCCTCGTCGGCTCGGCGGCGAACATCCTGGCGCTCAACGGTGCCGACAACGTGCTGCACTTCGCCTCCGCGATCCTGCTGCTCGGCGTCGGCCTGTCGGCCGACCGCTCCCCCGCACCGGCACCCGCCACGGCGACCTGGACCCCGTGATGACCGCGCTGCCGCTGCCGCACGAGGGCGCACGCGCGTTCATCGGCCGCACCTGGTCCGCCTACGCGGCCCTGGGCGCCGGCCTCGTGCTCCTCGCGCTCGCGGCAGAGCACCTCGCCGCCCACCTCGCGCTGGGGGTCGCGCTCGCGGCCCTCGGCGTGGCCGAGGTGCTCTGGGCGGTGCTCGCGCTGCGCGGTCCCGCGCCGGCACCTCGGACCGCGCTCGCCGTGCTCGTGGTCGGCGGCGCGGGCTGGCTCCTGACGGCCGTCCTCGTCGACGGGGCGCTCTCGGGCGCCGACGTCGCCGCGGGCGTCCTGCAGCTCGCCGGCGCCGTGCTGCTCGCCGTGACCCTGCGACCGGCGCTCGTCGTCGTGGTGGTGGAGGAGGAGCCCGCGGACGTCGCCCCCACGGAGGCCGGCACCGGCACCCGCCTCGCCGCGCTCACGCTCGGCTCGTTGCTGTTCGCGACCATCACCGTGCCGGGCCTCGCGGCGACGGACGCGGGCGACCACGCGCACATGCCCGGCATGTCCTCGATGCATCACGGCTGACGCTCAGGCGGCCCCGTGGGCGCTGAACGTGCACCAGTTGACGAACCCCTCGGGACTGTCCCGGTCGATGCGCCCGCGGGCCGCGTGCAGGGCGCGGGCGAGCGTCTGCCCCGCACGCAGCTCGAGGTGCAGCTCGAGCATGAGGTCGACGGCGGCCACGTCGGGCACGGCGGCGATGCTCGCGACGACGCCCGCGGTCCCCTGCGCCAGCATCGCCGAGACGAACCCGAGCACCTCGTCGCCCAAGTAGGCGACGTCCGCACCCGAGTGGCACGACGCCAGCACCAGCCGGTGGGGCGCCACCCCCGCGCCGTGCAGCTCCTGGACCGTCACCGGGCCGTCCGCGAGCAGCAGCGACGAGAACATCGGGTTGTCCGTACGCGGTGTGCCGTGGCACGCCAGGTGTGCCAGGTCGGCGTCCGCGAGCGCGGCGACCACCTCGTGCGCGCGGCTGTCCTCCGGCGCGAGCATCCGCGCACCCTCGTGCACCTGGGTGAGCGCCTCGACCTCCTCGCGGGCGCCGTCGAGGTCGGGACCGGCGACGAGTACCGTGCCGCCCGTGCCGGGGCGCTCGGCCGCGGCCCGGCGGGTCCGGACCCAGAACGTGGCCGACGGGGCCTGCGCGAGCGGCCCGTCATGCAGGCACGACCACGGCACCCCGTGCAGCAGGCCGACGGGCACGATGACCAGCTCGTCGTCGGGCGCGACGCCGAGCGGCGCGACCAGCAGTGCCCGGAGCCGGGCGATCCGCAGGTCCGCGCTGGCCCGCGCCGCGTCCGCAGCCGCCGGGCCACGGGGGTTCGCCAGCCGCCGCAGCGCGAAGAGCAGGGGCCGCAGCTCGGACTCGACGTCCGCCTCGTCTCCGAGCTCCACGAGCCTGGTCCGGCGGGGTCCGACGACGACCGCGACGAGGCGCCCCTCGAACCTGCCGATCTCGACCAGCGTCCGGCCGTCGAGCGCGGCGCGCAGCCGCGCGACGCCCAGCCGGTTCAGCTCGCCCCCGGTGGCCGGCCCGGCACCGGGGCGCGACCAGTCGGCGGCGGAGAACCGGGGTCCGTCGTCGACCTCGAGCGTGGCCGAGCGGCCGTCGCGACCTGCCGCCGGACCGGCCTCCAGCGCGGGGCGCTCCGCGAACGGGGCGTCGGGCGGGGGCGTCCGGGCCAGCAGCGCGGCCGCGCGGGTGCGCTCCATCCACGCGAGCGCCCTCGCCGGCGACCCGCCGGCCAGCACGACCCCGAGGCCGATCTCCCCGAGCTCGGCGCCGTGACCCGACGCCAGGGCCCGCAGCTCGATGGTCGGCAGCGCGGAACGATGGACGGCCAGGTCGCGCAGCCCGGCGCGGCACTCCGTCAGGACGTCGCTCGGACGGCGAGCCGCCCGCGCGGCCAGGGCGCCCGCCACCCGGCCCCGGAGACGGACGAGCACCGGACCGCTGCGCGCCAGCGCCTGCGCGCGCGCGAGGGTCTCGACGGCGTCGCGCGGCCGGTCCACGCCCAGGGCGACCCGCCCGGCGACGAGGTACCCCTCGACAGCGCTCTGCGGGTTGCCTGCCCGCTCCAGGCGCGCCGCCGCCCGACGGGACAGGGCCAGCTCCGGCACGCCCGCGGCGCCGGCCTGCATCCTCGCCTCGACCCCGATGAGGACGGCGCGGTCCCGCCAGCCGCTGCGGCGCTGCCGCCGGGCGCTCTCCGCGGCGGCGTCCGCGTGCTCCGTCGCCGCGACGACGTCGCCCGTCAGCAGGGCGATGCGGGCGAGCCTGAGCTGGGCCTCGGTGACCATCATCAGCAGCCCGGAGGCCTCGAGGGTGGTCATGGCGCTGCTCGCTGCGGCCGCGGCCTCGGGGAGCAGCCGCAGGTCCATCATCACGTCCGCGTACTCGGTGTAGTACTCGCCGAGAGGCATGCCGGACGCCGTGTACTCGCGGGCCGCGATCTCGAAGTCGCGCATCCCCTCGTCGAGCCGTCCGGCACGCACCGCGATCCACGCGCGGGTCTGGAGCAGCGGCCCGAGCAGAGCGCGCCGCCGGTCCCGGACGAGCTCCACCGCGAGGTCGGACCGCTCGAGCGCACGGTCGTAGTCGCCCCGCTCCGCCAGGATGAGCGCCAGGTTGTTCGCGGCGATGGCTCGGCTGCGCTCCTCGAGACCCCCGCCGTCCAGGAGGGCCTGGTAGCCGTCCTCGGCCGCGCCCAGCCGGCCGGCGTTCTGGTCGACGATGGCCCGCGACAGCATGACCCTGGCGCGCAGCTCCGTGTGGTCGACGCTCGCCGGGCCACCGCGGTCCAGGGCCGCGAGCGCAGCGTCGAGATCGCGTGCGGACGCCGCCGCCCGACCGAGCTCCTGCAGGACCGCCGACCGGCTCGTCAGGACGTTCGCCTCGACGAGCGCAAGATCGTGGCGCCGCGCCAGCCGGACGGCCTCGTCGAGCAGCCGCTTCGCCGTGATGTCGTCCCCCCGAGCGCGATGTGACGTAGCCAACACCCTTAGGCTCAGAGCAAGGAGCTCCGGGTCCCGCCGCCGCCGCGCCGTGGCGACGAGGGCGGCTGCGCGGGACTCCGCTGCACGAGGATCGACATCGACCTCGACGAGCATCTCCGTCGCACGTATCAGGAGCTCTTCCCGGCCCTCTATACGAGCGAACGGACTGTCGCTCGACGTCGGCGGCTCGTTTCCGAGCCCAGGCGGGCACATCTCTCGGAGTCTAGGCGGAAGGCATGGAGCACAAGTGAGCGAAAACTCGCAGGGCCCGGAGCCCGGGCGGCCGTTCGGACGCGACTACCACGCGGGTCCGGCGGGGGCCGACGTCGCCCCGACCGTCCGCAGGCGCGTGCAGCGGCAGGTCGACGACCTCGCGCAGCGCAGCAGTGACGCCGGTCTGCGCCGACGTCTGAACAGCGCACTGGCCGACCGCTGGTCGCTGCGCCGGGACACGCGGCTCGCGGTCCTGACGAACGACCGCGGCACCGAGTCCATGGTCGTGGCCGGCGAGCTCCTGCTCACCACGACCTCCTGGGCGGTGCCCAACGTCCAGGCGTACGTCGCTCGTCGCGGCCTGGCCCAGGCCGACCTCGGCTGCGTCGACCTCGAGAGCCGCCTGGTCCGCGTGGTCACCACCGGCCCGACGACGACCCAGCACCTCGAGGACACCGTCGCGGAGCTGCGGGAGCGCGGCGCGGAGGCGTCGCTCACGCACATCACGCCGTTGGCTCCGGTGGTGAAGCCGCAGAGCGGGGTCTCGGTCCCGACCATCGGCACCTTCGACGAGTACACGCCGTACTCCACGGGCGACAACAGCTCGGGCGCACGCGTGGCGATCGTCGACACGGGGATCGACGGGACGCTGCGGACGGACGGCTGGCTCACCGGCATCCCGCGGATTACCGCCGACGACCCGGCGACCGACGGCGACGACGTCAACGTCGACCCGCTCGACGTCGACCCCGGTGACGGCTACCTGGACTTCTCCGCCGGCCACGGCACGTTCGTCAGCGGGATCATCGCGCAGGTCGCGACGAACGCCGACATCACCGTCTACCGGGCGCTCGGCTCCGGCGGCACCGGCAGCGAGCTCGAGGTCGCGTGCGCACTGATCCGGGCGGTCCGGGACGGCGCCCAGATCGTCAACCTGTCGCTCGGGACGCAGACGCAGTACGACCAGCCGTCCCTCGCCCTGCGCGCCGCGCTCGAGGTCGTCCACGAGATCGAGGTCGACCGGGGCGAGGAGGTCCTGGTGGTCGCCGCGGCGGGGAACTTCGGGGACACCGCCCCCGTCTGGCCCGCGGCGTTCAAGCGCGTCATCTCCGTCGGCGCGCTCACCGCGGACCTGCGGCCCAGCGCCTTCTCCAGCCGCGGCTGGTGGGTGGACTGCTCCACGGTCGGGGAGGGCATCCTGTCGACCTTCGTCTCCGGCGAGCAGTCGCCCGACTTCACGTCGGACCCGGAGTCCTTCCCCGTCGACGCCTTCGCCCGGTGGAGCGGGACCTCGTTCGCGGCACCGCAGGTGGTGGGGGCCATCGCGCGCCTCATGCACGAGCGCGGGCTCGGCCCGCGAGACGCCTACGTCCAGCTGCTGGCCACCGGCAGGCCCCTGCCGGACTTCGGCCAGACCTTCAGCATCCTTCCGGGCGTGTAGAGATGCTGGGCACAGTGTGGCGGGCGCGCCATGATGGCATCCACGTCGACAGACGAAAGGATGGACGCGTGGACAACGACGACCCGTACCGAGCGTGGGACTCGCCGGCGCTGGTCGCGGGTGCGCTCGACGGTGACCAGGGTGCCTGGACCGAGATCGTCCGTCGGCACGCACCCGCCGTCATCGCACGCGTGCGGCAGTTCCGTCTCACCCCGCACCAGGCCGAGGACGTGGCGCAGACCGTCTGGCTCAACCTCCTCGAGAACCTCGACAAGCTCCGCGACCCGCACGCCCTTCCGGGCTGGATCGCGACGACGGCGCGGCACGAGTGCATCCGCGTCACCAACCTCAACCGTCGCACGGTGCCGGTCGACCCCCAGGGCGGCCGGCTCGACGGGGCCGCAGAGTCCGACCTGGACCAGCGGATCCTGCTGGTGGAGCGCGAACGGGCGCTGCGGGAGGGGCTCGCCGAGCTCCCGACGCACCAGCGAGAGGTGCTGCTCATGCTGGCGGTGGACCCACCGCTGAGCTATGCCGAGATCGCCGAGAAGCTCGGCGTACCCATCGGCTCGATCGGCCCCACCCGGGGTCGAGGCCTCGCGCGGCTCCGTGAGACGGCCGCGATCAAGAACTATGTGGCGGCCTGGACGGCCTCCGCAGCTGGAGAAGGAGGCCGCGATGTCCTGGCACTCGGATGACCGCGCCCACACACCTTGGGCGAACGACGACGCACTGGGGTCCGACCTGGTGACCGCCGTCGCGGAGGCAGACCTCTACGACCGGGTCCTGGCGAGCGCCGACCTGGCGTTCCGCGCGCACCGCGGGATGGTCGACGCCCGCGCCGGCCTGGAGATGGATCTGCTGCTGCTCGAGCTCGTCTACGACTCGGGTGCGCTCGACGCGACCGCCGGCGTGCGCGACCGCTCCGGCGGCACGTCCCGCACCCTCGTCTTCGAGGGCGACGCCCTCAGCGTCGAGGTCGAGGTCGAGACAGCCTCGATCGAGGGGCAGCTCATCCCGCCCCGGCCCGGCCACGTGACGCTGCGGACGCCGTCCGGCGACGTCGCGTCGGTCGACACCGACGACGTCGGGTACTTCCGGTTCGACCTGCGCCCCGACGGGCCCCTGCGGCTGGAGTGCAGCAACGGAGAGGGCACCTGCGTGACGCAGTGGCTCCCGTACTGATCTCTCGGAACTGAGTCGTCGAACGACGAAGGCCCGGTCCCCACGGGGACCGGGCCTTCGTCGTTCGTTCAGATCCAGATCAGGCCGCGTCGTCCTCGGAGGTGAGGTTCCGCGTCTTGTTCTGGTCGACCAGGATGCCGGGGCCGTTCGTGGTCGAGAACGTCGCCTTGGCGATGTAGCGACCCTTCGAGGCAGACGGCTTCAGGCGCAGGATCTCGTCGAGCGCTGCGGCGTAGTTCTCCACCAGCTGCACGTCGCTGAACGACGTCTTGCCGATGATGAAGTGCAGGTTCGCGTGACGGTCCACGCGGAACTCGATCTTGCCGCCCTTGATGTCGGACACGGCCTTGGCCACGTCCATCGTCACGGTGCCGGTCTTCGGGTTCGGCATGAGACCACGCGGGCCCAGGACCTTGCCCAGTCGACCGACCTTGCCCATGAGGTCCGGCGTCGCGACGGCGGAGTCGAAGTCGGTGTAACCGGCCGCGACCTTGTCGATCAGCTCGTCGCCACCGACCTCGTCGGCGCCGGCGGCGCGGGCCTGCTCGGCACGCTCACCCGTCGCGAAGACGATGACGCGGGCGGTCTTGCCGGTGCCGTGGGGCAGGTTGACCGTGCCACGGACCATCTGGTCCGCCTTGCGCGGGTCCACACCGAGGCGGAAGGCGACCTCGACGGTCGCGTCGTACTTGGTGGTCGACGTCGCCTGCGCGAGCCGGACAGCCTCGAGGGGGGCGTAGAGCGTCCCCTCCTCGATCTTCTCGGCGGCGTTGCGGTACGCCTTGCTGTGCTTGGCCATCTGCTTGGTTCTCCTTGGTAGCAGTCGTGGTCTGTCGGGCCGCACATGGCCCTGCCACTGGGGGTGTTACGGGGAAATCAGCCCTGGACCGTGATGCCCATCGACCGGGCGGTGCCGGCGATGATCTTCTCGGCCGCGGCCAGGTCGTTCGCGTTGAGGTCCTCGAGCTTCGTCGTCGCGATCTCGGTGATCTGCGCCTTGGTCAGCGAGGCGACCTTGACGGTGTGGGGCGTGGGCGAACCCTTGGCCACACCGGCGGCCTTCTTGATGAGCTCGGCGGCCGGCGGCGTCTTCGTGATGAAGGTGAACGAGCGGTCCTCGTACACCGTGATCTCCACGGGGATGACGTTGCCGCGCTGCGACTCGGTCGCCGCGTTGTACGCCTTGCAGAACTCCATGATGTTGACGCCGTGCTGACCGAGCGCCGGACCGATCGGCGGCGCGGGGGTGGCCGCGCCGGCCTTGATCTGGAGCTTGATCAGGCCGGTGACCTTCTTCTTCGGGGGCATGCTGAACTTCCGTTCTGTGTTGTGGGCCGACGCCGTGGGCGATGACCCGGTTGCAGGCTCGAACAGGTCAGATCTTGGCGACCTGGCTGAACGAGAGCTCGACCGGGGTCTCCCGGCCGAAGATGGAGACGAGCACCTTGAGCTTCTGGTTCTCGGCGCTGATCTCCGAGATCGTCGCCGGCAAGGTGTCGAAGGGGCCGTCGGTCACGGTGACCGACTCCCCGATGGTGAAGTCGACCTTGATCGCCGCGGCGGCCTTGGCGGCGCTCGCGGCGGTGGTCGGGGTCTTGGGCTCGAGCGACGGCGCGAGCATCGAGAAGACCTCGTCGAGCGTCAGCGGCACGGGCTGGTGCGTGTGGCCGACGAACCCGGTGACGCCCGGGGTGTGCCGGACGGCGCCCCACGACTCGTCGGTCAGGTCCATGCGCACCAGGACGTAGCCGGGGATCCGCACGCGCTTGACGACCTTGCGCTGCGCGTTCTTGATCTCCACGACCTCTTCCATGGGGACCTCCACCTGGTAGATGAAGTCCTCCATGTTCAGGCTCTGGCGACGGTTCTCCAGGTTGGCCTTCACGCGGTTCTCGTAGCCGGCGTAGGAATGGATGACGTACCAGTCACCCAGCTGGCTGCGGAGCTGGGACTTGAACGTGGCGACGGGGTCCTCGTCGACGTCGGGCTCGGCCTCGACCTCGTCGTCCTCGTCGACCTCGAGCTCAGCGTCAGCCTCGACCTCGCCGTCGGCGTCGCTCTCGGTGGCGTCGACGAGATCGACACCCTCGGTGTCCCCGGCGGACGCCTCGACGGCCTCGACCGACGCGATGGCGTCGTCGAGCTCGATCTCGGCGCCCGTGGGCTCCTGCGACTCCTGCGACACGTGCAACCTGCCTTCTCTAGCGAGTGCGCCCCGGCGTGCCGGAGCGGTGAGCGCCCCACCGGAGCGGGGCGACTGAGGGACGAGCGGGCGTCAGCCGCCGAAGACCCAGAACGTGAGCTTGCCGACCGCCAGGTCCACCACGGTCACGAACGCCATGATCACCGCGACGAACACGAGCACGACGCTGGTGTAGGTGATCAGATCCGATCGCGTCGGCCGGACGACCTTCTTGAGCTCGCCCTTGACCTGACGGAAGAACAGAGCGATCCGGGCGAACAGTCCGGGACGCTCCTTGCCCTTCGCGGGCTTCGCCGGGCGCGCCGCCGAACCCTCGGCGTCGGACGCCGCAGCCGGTGCTGTTTCGCTCACGTCTGGCCCCTACGTCTCGTGGTGGTCGGGCTCCGTACGGAACCCGACGATCGGACGGGCCGACGCGTCGCGCCGGACCGACCGGCGGTCCTGCTCACCGCCCTGCCCCGGGAGGGGCCGAGCAGATGCGCAGGGTAGACAGGACTCGAACCTGCAACCTGCGGTTTTGGAGACCGCTGCGCTACCAATTGCGCCACTACCCTTCGGCGGCCTCGGCCTCCACGACGGTCCGTGCGCCCGAGGGCGCGCACCGACGGACACCACCCGCAGGGGGGTCCGTGCAGGCTCCCGGTGCACTGCTGCGCTGCAGTCGTTCTAGGCAGGCACAGCTCGCCGGGGCACGGCTCATCATGGCGGATGTCAACCGCCGGGGGTCCACTGTACGCGACGCGAGGGGCTGGGTCGAACTGCCCGATCCGTGAAATGTGTGGGCACTCCCCCACGTGACCTCTGCCACTATGGGGGCCGTGAGCGAGCAGACGTCCTCCCCCCGTCCCCGCGTGTCCGCCCGACTGGCCGCGATCGCCGAGTCGGCGACGCTCGCGGTCGACGCCAAGGCCAAGGCCCTCAAGGCCGCCGGACGTCCGGTCATCGGCTTCGGCGCCGGTGAGCCCGACTTCCCGACGCCCGGGTACATCGTCGACGCGGCCATCGCGGCCGCGAAGGACCCGGTCAACCACCGCTACACGCCGGCCGCCGGGCTGCCCGCGATGCGCGAGGCGGTGGCGGCCAAGACGCTGCGCGACTCCGGCTACGAGGTCAAGCCGTCGCAGGTGCTCGTCACCAACGGCGGCAAGCAGGCCGTCTACCAGGCGTTCGCGGCGATCGTGGACCCGGGCGACGAGGTGCTGCTGCCCGCGCCGTACTGGACCACGTACCCCGAGGCCATCCGCCTCGCGGGCGGGGTGCCCGTCGAGGTCTTCGCCGGCGCCGACCAGGGCTACCTCGTCACGGTCGAGCAGCTCGAGGCCGCTCGCACCCCCAAGACCAAGGCGCTCCTGTTCTGCTCGCCCTCCAACCCCACCGGCGCGGTCTACTCCCCCGAGCAGACGGCGGCCATCGGACAGTGGGCGCTCGAGCACGGGATCTGGGTCATCACCGACGAGATCTACGAGCACCTGACGTACGACCACGCCGTGTTCACGCCCATCGTGCGCGTGGTGCCGGAGCTCGCCGACACGACGATCGTGCTGAACGGCGTCGCGAAGACCTACGCCATGACCGGCTGGCGCGTGGGCTGGATGATCGGTCCCGCCGACGTCATCACGGCCGCGACCAACCTGCAGTCGCACCTGACGTCCAACGTGGCCAACGTGTCGCAGCGCGCCGCGATCGCCGCGCTCACCGACGACCTGGCCGCCGTCGAGGAGATGCGGTACGCGTTCGACCGTCGCCGGCGCCTGATCGTGGAGATGCTCAGCGTCATCGACGGCTTCGAGGTCCCGGTCCCCCAGGGCGCGTTCTACGTGTACCCGTCGGTGCAGGGCGTGCTCGGTCGCACCATCCGCGGCGTCACGCCGACCACGTCGGCCGAGCTGGCCACCCTCATCCTCGAGGAGGCCGAGGTCGCGGTCGTCCCCGGCGAGGCCTTCGGGCCCAGCGGCTACCTGCGCCTGTCGTACGCCCTCGGCGACGACGACCTCGTCGAAGGCATCAGCCGCATCCAGGCGCTGCTCGCGTAGGGCCGGCCCGTCGCCGTGGACGCGCGCGGCCTGGACGCTCCGGCCGACGGGTGGATGTGGACCCAGCCGACGAACCACGGCTGACACACTGACCCCGTGCGAGACCTTGCCACCCTCCCCAAGGCCCACCTGCACCTCCACTTCACCGGGTCGATGCGGGTCTCGACGCTGGCTTCGCTGGCGCAGCAGCACGGCCTGCACCTGCCGGACGCGCTGCTCGACGACGACCCGCTGCGCGTGCCGGCCGACGAGCGCGGCTGGTTCCGGTTCCAGCGGCTCTACGACGCCGCACGGGCCTGCGTCCGGTCCGAGGCGGACATGCGTCGGATCGTCGACGAGGCCGCGGCCGACGACGCCTCGGAGGGCTCTGGCCGGCTCGAGATCCAGGTGGACCCGACCTCGTACGCACCGTTCGTCGGCGGCATCACGCCGGCGCTGGAGATCGTGATCGACGCCGCCCGCTCGGCATCGCTCGCCCACGGCATCGACATCGGGGTCATCGTCGCGGCGTCCCGGATGCGGCACCCGCTCGACGCCCGGATCCTCGCGCGCCTCGCCGCGCACCACGCCGGCGACGGCCCCGGCCAGGTGATCGGGTTCGGCCTGTCCAACGACGAGCGCCGCGGCGAGACCGCCGAGTTCGCGCACGCCTTCGGCATCGCCCGCGACGCCGGCCTGGCGTCCGTGCCGCACGGCGGCGAGCTGCTCGGGCCCGCGCACGTCGAGGCCGTCGTCGACCATCTGCTCCCCGACCGGCTCGGGCACGGCGTGCGGTCCGGCGAGGACCCCCGGGTGCTCGACCGGGTGGTGTCGTCCGGGATCGCGCTCGAGCTGTGCCCCGCGTCCAACGTCTCGCTCGGCGTCTACCCGACCGCCGCCGACGTGCCGCTGCGCGCGCTCGTCGAGGCCGGGGCGACGGTCGCTCTGGGCGCGGACGACCCGCTGCTGTTCCGGTCGCGTCTCGTCGACCAGTACGAGCTCGCACGGTCGGTGCACGGCTTCTCCGACGACGAGCTCGCCTCGCTGGCGCGTGCGTCGATCAACGCCAGCCGCGCGTCCTCGGCGGTCAAGGCCCGCCTGCTCGCCGGCGTGGACGGGTGGCTGGCCTCCTGAAGCGTGCGTGTGACCGCTAAGGCGAGACTGTCCCCATCCACCGACACAGGGAGCCATCGATGACCACGCAGCTGGAGGTCGACGTCCGCTCAGAGGTGCCCGCTTTCGAGCAGATCCGGGAGCAGGTCGTCGCACACGTGGCCGCCGGGCGGATGGTGGCCGGGGACCGGTTGCCGACGATCCGCGCGCTGGCCACCGACCTCGGCCTCGCACCGGGCACCGTGGCCCGCGCGTTCCGCGAGCTGGAGGCCGAGGGGATCGTGGAGACACGTCGTCGTGCCGGGACCGTGATCGCGGCGGGGGCGTCGGTGCCCGCGGACGTCGCCCGGCGGGCGGCCGAGGTCTATGTCGCGGCGGTCCGCGCGGCCGGGCTCGCCGACGACGAGGCGCTCGACCTGGTGCGCGGTGCGCTGCTGGGCGAGGCGACGTCCGAGCGGGTCTGAACCGCGAGGGCGCTCGTCGAGATCGACCTCTCGGCGCGAGATCGGCGGTGCGACCTGACGATCTCGCGGCGACAGGTCGATCTCGTGCCGCGTCAGGTGCCCGGCGGTGAGGTTAGAGGCTGACGCCGACCAGGACCGGCTCCGGCTCGAGGGTGAGGCCGAAGGTGGAGACCACGCCTGCGCGCACCTCGCGCGCGACCGCCAGCAGGTCCTCGGCAGTGGCGCTCCCCCGGTTCGTCAGGGCGAGCGTGTGCTTGGTCGAGAGGGTCGCCGGGCCGGGGGCTCCGAAGCCGCGGGAGAAGCCCGCCTTCTCGATGAGCCAGGCGGCGCTCGTCTTGACCAGGCCGTCGCCGCCCGGGAACCGGGGAGCGTCGGACGGCAGGTCGTCGGCCTGCGACGGCGTGAGCAGCGGGTTGGTGAAGAACGAGCCTGCGCTCCAGGTGTCGTGGTCGGCGGGGTCCAGGACCATGCCCTTGCCGGCGCGCAGTCCCAGGACCGCCTCCCGGACCTCCGCGAGCGGCGCGCGCTGGCCCACCTCGATGCCCAGCGTCCGCGCGAGCTCGGGGTAGACGACCGGGCGGGACAGGTCGCCGGGGCGCAGCTGGAACGTCACGTCGAGCACCACGTACCGCGGGGTCGGCGACCACGGCGCCTGCGGGTCGTCGGCCGAGGGTCCGTGCATCGACCGCTTGAGCAGGGAGGTGCGGTAGCCGAACGCGAGCGTCACCAGCGGGAGCGTCCGGACGCGAGCGCGCGCACGGTCCCAGACGCGGACGAGCGAGATGCTCTGGGACACCTCCTGGCCGTACGCCCCGACGTTCTGCACGGGCGTCGCACCGGTCGAGCCGGGGATGCCCGACAGCGCCTCGAGGCCGGTGAGCTCCTGCTCGACCGCGTACCGCACGACCTTGTCCCACGGGGTGCCGGCCGGGACGGTGAGCGTGGCGCCAGCGCACGCGGAGGCGTCGGGCACGTCGATGCCGGACCGGACGTCCCGCACGACGACCCCGTCGAAGCCCGCGTCCGCGACGAGCAGGTTGGATCCTCCGCCGACGACGAGCAGCGGCTCACCGTCCGCGTCCGCGGCGCGGACCGCGTCGAGCAGCTCGGCCTCGGTGGTCGTCTCGACGTACCGGGTCGCGGGCCCGCCGACGCGCAGCGTCGTGAGGTCCGCGAGCGTGGTCCCGCCGGCACGGACGGACGGCCACACGATCGTCGGGGGGACGCTCGCGGGGGAACAGTCGTCGGTGCTCAGCTCGATCTGCACACGTCCAGGTTAGTCCTGAGCCGCGACCTTCAAGGGCGCGGCGGCGCTCACGACGCACAGGCCGAGCACGATCGGCACGATCACGACGAGCAGCGCGTGCCGGTAGCCGACGTGCTGGGCGAGCAGCCCGATGAGCGGCGGGCCGGCGAGGAACGCGCTGTAGCCGATGGTCGCGACGACGCTGACCCGGGCCGGCGCGCGCTTGGGGTCGTCCGCCGCGGCGCTGAGGCCGACCGGAAAACCGAAGGCCGCACCGGCACCCCAGGCCACGACGCCGACGAGCGCGAGCCACAGCGGCCCGGCGAGCGCGAACACGACCAGGCCCACCAGGGACAGCAGGGCGCACAGCCGCAGGACGACGACGCGACCGCGCCGGTCGAGCAGCGCACCCCCGAACCAGCGCATGGTCGTCATGGCCGCGACGAACACGCCGAACGCCAGCGCGCCGAGCGCCTCGGCGGTGCTGAAGCCGTCGACGACCGCGAGGCTGACCCAGTCGTTCGCCGAGCCCTCGGTGAGCCCGGCGGCCAGCACGATCAGCCCGATCAGCAGCGTGCGCGGCTCGAGCCATGCGGCGAGCGCCCCGCGCGCACCCTTCTCCGGTGCGTCCTCGTGCGCGACCGCGGCCTCGTCGGCCGGGGCCAGGAACCTGCGCACCGCGAAGCCGACGACGACCACGGACGCGATCACGGCGATCGGGACGTGCACGACCACGGGCACGTGCAGGGCGGCGAGGACCGCCGCGAGACCGGCCGCGGCGACCGTGCCGAACGAGAACCCCGCGTGGTACCGCGGCATGATCGTGCGCCCGAGGTGCTGCTCGACGGCAGCGCCCTCGAGGTTCATCGCGGCGTCCCAGACGCCGGTCCCGATGCCGAACAGGACGAGGCCGAACCCGACGACGAGCACCTGGCCGAGCGCCACCCCGACGGACGCGATGACGAGGCCGGTCGCGTTGAGCACCGCGAACGCGAACACGGTCCGCCGGGCACCGAGCCGTTCGACGACCATGCCCGACAGCGGCAGCGACACCAGCGACCCGACCGCGCCGACGAGCAGGAGGGCACCCATCTGCGCGGGCGAGAAGTCGAGGCCGTCGCGGATGGCGGGCAGGCGCGCGGCCCACGTCGCGAAGTTGAAGCCGTTGAGGAAGAAGACGACGAAGACCGCCACCGAGGCGCGCTCGACGAGGCGCGCGTGCGAGACCGTCACGGGTCGATCGTCCTGCACAGGTCCACTCACGGCACACGCACCAGGCGACGGCGACGTGTGCGCTGCGTCGGGACGACGTGGCGCGACGCCGCGACCGGGTCGGGGTCGGCGTCCGCGAGCATGGCGACCGGGAGCTGCTCGGGCTCGGTCGGCTCGCCCGGCGTCTCGGGAGCCACCCGAGCCGCCAGCACGACGCTGGCCACCATCGCGACCGTGATGAGCACGAGCGCGTGCCGGGCGCCCGTGGCGGCGGCCGCGATGCCCAGCAGCGGCGGCGCGGCGATCGAGGCGACGGACGCGAACGACGACACGACGGCGACGCGGCCGGCGGCGCGCATCGGGTCGTCGGACGCCGCCGCGATGCCGATGGGCACCGCGAGCGCTGCGCCGAAGCCCCACAGGACCACGCCGACCCCGGCGAGCAGCAGCGTGGGCGCGAAGCCGAAGAGCAGCAGCCCGACGATGGCGACCGAGCCGGAGGTGCGCAGGACGACGACGCGACCGAACCGGTCGATCAGGCGCGTGCCGAGCAGGCGGACCAGCGTCATCGCGCCCACGAACACGCCGAGCATCGCGGCGCCGACGGCCTCAGGCTTCTCGAACCCGTCGACGACCGCGAGCGAGAGCCAGTCGTTCGCCGACCCCTCGGACAGGGCGGCAGCCATGACGACGACGCCGATCAGGAGCGTGCGCGGCTCGCGCCACGAGTCGAGCGACGAGGCGATCTTGCGACGACGCCCGGCGGGCACGGCCGACGCAACGGGACCGTCGGTCACAGGGACGGTCCCGTTGCGCGGACGGTCGCCGGGGGCGGCGTCGAGGACGACGCCCCGCAGCGAACCGAGCCGCCACGCGACCGCCACGGCCGCGATGACGGAGAACTGCAGCGCCACGGAGATGTCGTAGTGCGAGGCGAGCGCACCGATCGCGGATCCGGCGACGGCACCGATGGAGAACGCCGCGTGGAACTGCGGGATGACAGTGCGACCCATCGCCCGCTCGATCCGGGCCGACTCGACGTTCAGCGGGACGTTGCCGAGCGCGATGGCCACGCCGTTGAGGAAGATGCCGACGCCGAGCAGCGGGACGGACCCGACCGTCGGGCCGACGCCCATGAGGACGTACCCGACCGCGAGCACCGCCGTGGACAGGAGCAGCGAGGTGCGGCTGCCGAACCGCTGCACGATCATCCCGGCGAACGTCACGGTCAGCAGCGCGCCCAGCGAGCCGATCAGGAGCATCAGCCCCAGCTCGCTGGTCGAGAGGTCCAGCAGGTCGCGGACGGTCGGGATCCGCGCGAGCCAGCTGGAGAAGATGATGCCGGTCAGACCGAACAGGCCCATGAGGAGCCAGCGGGCTCGACTCACGGCAGGGGGCAGCCCGGGGCGGGCGGGGTGACTCACGAAAGGCTCCGAGACGGTGGTGGGCGGTCTGTCCTGGTTCGATATCGAATCGATTCGACCTCGCGACGAACGCGCGGTCGAATCGATTTGAGGGACGCCGACATTCTGCGGGTACGCTTGCCGCTGCGTCAAACAGATTCGTGCTCTGCATGCCGGAAGACCTGCTGCAACGTCGCACCCCGGAGGTCCCGCCCTGTCCCCGTCCCGCCCCACGCTGGCCGACGTCGCTGCCGCGGCGGGGGTGTCGGTGTCGACGGCCTCGCTCGCGTTCTCCGGTGCCGGACCGATCGCGCCGACCACCCGGCAGAAGGTCCTGGACGCGGCCGTCCGGCTGGACTACTCCGGCCCGAACCCCCTGGGACAGCAGCTCCGGCGTGGCCGGTCGGGCATCGTCGGGGTGGTCGTCGGCGACTCCCTGGGCCGCTCGTTCCGCGACCCCGTCTCCATCCAGGTGCTCGACGGCCTGGTCAGCACGCTCGGCCCGCTCGACCTCGGCGTCCTGCTCATCCCCGGCTCGAGCGAGCCCACGGGCCCCGCGGTCGACCCGCTGATCGAGACCGCCGCCATGGACGTCGCAGTGCTCATGTGGGGCGGCACCACGGACGACCCCATGCTGAGCGCGCTGCGCCGGCGCGGGATCCCCGCGGTCATCGTCGAGGGCAAGAAGTCCGACGACGTGGCGTCCGTGGGCATCGACGACCGCGGCGGGATCCGGCAGGTGACCGAGCACCTCCTGGCCCTCGGCCACACCCGGATCGCCACCGTCACGCTGCCGTTCAACCGGCTGCGCAACGAGGGGCTCGTCGACGAGGACCGTATGGCCCACCTCGAGTGGGAGATCACGATCCGGCGGATGGCGGGCGTCACCGACGCGGGCGTCACCCCGGTCGCGATCTACGAGACGCCGGCGTCGCTGGTCGAGCACGGGCGTTCGGCGGGACTGGCGCTGCTCGCGGGCCCGGACCGGCCGACCGCGGTCGCCTGCCAGTCCGACCTGCTCGCGTCGGGCGTCGTGCTCGCCGCGCGCGAGCTGGGGCTGCGCGTCCCCGAGGACGTCTCGGTGAGCGGCTTCGACGGGCTCGACCTGCCCTGGCTGGCGCCCGACGTGCTGACGACCGTCAGCCAGCCGCTCGCCGAGAAGGGTGCGGCGATCGGGCACGCGGTCGAGGACCTGCTGGCCGGCGAACCGGCCTCGTCGCGCGAGCTGCCCGTGCAGCTGCGGATCGGCACCACGAGCGGACCGGCCCCCGCGTAGTCACCAGCGTCGGCGGACCGTGGCCTTCGGGCCGGTCACCAGGCTCGCCGCGGGGACGTCCTCGGCCACGACGGCCCCGGCGGCGACCACCGCGTCCCGCCCGATGCTGACACCGGGCAGAATCGTCGCGCCTGCGCCGATCCACACGTTCTCCGCGACGTCGATGGGCGCACCCGTCAGGTAGAGCCGGCGCTCGGCGGGGTCGACGGGATGGCCGCTGGTGATGAACGTGACCTTGGGTCCGACCATCGTTCCCGCGCCGAGCCGGATCCCCGCGTAGTCCAGGAACGTGCAGCCCTGGTTGACGAACACCCGCTCGGCGAGGTCCAGGTGCAGCCCGTGGTCGGTGTAGAAGGGCGGGTAGATCGTCACGCGGTCCGGCAGCGGCCGACCGAGGATCTGCTCCAGCAGCGCAGCCTTGCCCTGCTCGTCGTCGAACGGCAGGACGTTGAGCCGCGACGTGAGCTCGGTGACCTGCGGGACCCTCGCGGCCATGGCCGCGAACTCGGGGCCGTGGATGAGCATGAGGCGGTCGGCAGGCACCCTAGAGCTTCACGACCGCCTGGGCCTTGCCCAGGACCCGGGCACCCTCGACGCTCACGGTCAGGTCGATGCGGGCCGTCCCTGCCTCGGGGTCCAGCGCTCCGACGACGGCGACGACCTCGATGGTCGCGGCTCCGGGGTCGGGGACCGGGACGGGGCGCGTGAAGCGCACCTGGTAGTCGACGACCTTGCCGGGGTCGCCGGCCCAGTCGGCGACGACGCTCGCCGCGGCGCCCATGGTCCACATGCCGTGCGCGATGACGTCGGGCAGGCCGACGGACGTGGCGACGCGCGCGTTCCAGTGGATCGGGTTGAAGTCGCCGCTCGCGCCCGCGTAGCGGACCAGACGTGCGCGGTCGACGGTGACCTCGCGACGTGCGACCTCGGTGCCCACGACCAGCTCGCCGGTGTCGGTCATGACTCCTCCGGGCGGACGGCCAGGGTGGAGACGACGGTCGCGACGGCCGAACCGCCCTCGTCGGCGATCTCGGCACGTGTCGTGATCATGGCCAGCCCGGCGCGCACGGTGATGGAGTCGACGTGCAGCACCGTGACCAGCCGGTCACCCGCGTGGATGGGCCGGTGGTGGGTGAACCGCTCGTCGGCGTGCACGACGCGGCTGAAGTCGATGCCCGCGGCGGGGTCCTCGAACAGCTGCGCCTCGGCACGCTGGGCGACCACGACGGCGAACGTCGGGGGCGCGATCACGTCGGGGTAGCCCAGCGCGCGCGCCGCCGACGGATCCGTGTGGGCGGGGTGGGAGGAGCCGACGGCGTCGGCGAACTCCCGGAGCTTCTCGCGGCCTACCTCGTAGACCGCGTTCGGCGGGTACTCGCGTCCCGCGTAGCTCGTGTCGACCTGCATCTCGGGTTCAGAGAACCGAGATCAGCGGGTCTCGCGGTGCAGGGTGTGACGGTTGTCGCGGGGGCAGAACTTCTTCATCTCGAGACGGTCGGGGTCGTTCCGACGGTTCTTCTTCGTGATGTAGTTCCGCTCCTTGCACTCAGTGCACGCGAGCGTGATCTTCGGACGGACGTCCGAGCTCTTGCTGGCCATGGTCTTGCCACCTCTCGCACCCGTACGGGTACCGCGATCTCGTCATTGCGCGCCGGCCGACGCGCTGTTGTGTCACTTGGCGGTAGCGGGAGCGGGACTCGAACCCGCGACACCACGATTATGAGCCGTGTGCTCTAACCACCTGAGCTACCCCGCCACTGTCGATCTGTCCGACGAACGGGCCGCACGCAGATCTCCTACGCAGCAGCACTTCCTTCGAACACACCACAGAGCCCCGAAAGGGAATCGAACCCTTGACCTTCTCCTTACCATGGAGACGCTCTGCCGACTGAGCTATCGGGGCAGCGCGAGCAAGGTTACACGGGCCCTGGGCTGGTCGCGAAATCGGATCCAGCCGCCGGCACGCGCCGGCTGGTGAGCCGGCCCTGCACGCAGCAGCCCGGACCGGTGAAGGTCCGGGCTGCGTCCGTGGCGGGTGAGGGATTCGAACCCCCGTAGGCGTTGCCAGCTGATTTACAGTCAGCCCCCTTTGGCCACTCGGGTAACCCGCCAGGGTCGTGCCCGCCGTCCGACGTCCGTCCAGCCTCGACTGGCCGGCCGCGCGAGCAGCGTGCGGGTGGAAGGATAGCAACACCCGGGCGGTGCTAGCGAAACGGTCAGGCGCGCCCGCGTCCAGCAGTCGAGTCAGCAGGAGGAGTGTCATGGCGAGCGAAGCGTCGTTCGACGTCGTCAGCAAGGTCGACCGCCAGGAGGTGGACAACGCGCTGAACCAGGCCTCGAAGGAGATCGCCCAGCGGTACGACTTCAAGGGCGTCGGCGCATCGATCGCGTGGAGCGGCGAGAAGATCCTGATGATCGCGAACTCGTCGGAACGCGTCCTCGCCGTCCTGGACGTCTTCGAGACGAAGCTCATCCGCCGCGGCATCTCCCTCAAGTCGCTGGACACCGGGGGCGACGACGGCCCCGAGCCCAAGCCGTCCGGCAAGGAGTACCGGCTCGAGGCCCTCATCAAGGAAGGCCTCTCCAGCGAGACCGCCAAGAAGGTGGCCAAGATCATCCGCGACGAGGGCCCCAAGGGCATCAAGACGCAGATCCAGGGCGACGAGCTGCGCGTGACCGGCAAGAGTCGCGACGACCTGCAGAGCGTCATCGCGCTGCTCAAGGGCGCCGACGTCGACGCCGACCTGCAGTTCACGAACTACCGCTGAGGCGCGCCGCCGCGTCAGGACTGCGGCTGCGGACGTCACCCGGCAGGCCTGGTTGAGCGTCGTCTGCGGCTGAGCCGGCGCGCGAGAACAATCTGAACGACGTCATGGAACGGCTTGGCGTCCACCAGGTTGTTCTGGAGCGTGCCGGACCTCAGCCGGGAGGCCGGATCAGGAAGCTGACCTCCCAGTCCTCGCTGGTCTCGCCGTCCAGGGAGAGGCGCCACTCGTAGCGCTGGCCGGCCGTCAGGTTGATGCCGGGGCCGATGCCGAACGCGAGCGGGACGTCGATCGGGGTGCCCGCGGGGATGCCCGACGGGCGGCCCGCCTCGACGTTGCCCTCGATGCGCAGCGGACCGAGGCCGTTCACGCCGTTGACGAGCACCGGCTTGCCGTCGGCGTCGAGCAGCTCGACCACCAGGGCGCGGCTCGTGTTGGTCTCGTCCCAGCCGAACTGCAGCAGGATGATGATCGCGGCCGGCGGGGTCGGGCTGGTCGTCGTCGACCAGCCGAGGCCCAGCGCGTCGACCTTCCCCTCCGAGACCTTGGCGGCGTCGGCGAGCAGGAGCTTGGCCCTCACAGGACCGGGGACGTGCGGGACATCGGGGTTCTCCTGTCGGCGGTGCTCAGTAGCGGGTGATCCCGCCCTGCTGGTTGGCCTGGGCCTCCAGGCGGGCGATGCGGTCGGCCATCGGCGGGTGCGTCGCGAAGAGCTTGCCCATGCCGGCGCCCTTGAACGGGTTGGCGATCATCAGGTGCGACACGTCCACCAGCTCGCGGTCCTGCGGCAGCGGGCGGGCCTGGGTGCCCTGCTCGAGCTTGCGCAGCGCGGAGGCCAGGGCGAGCGGGTCGCCGGTCAGGGTGGCCCCGTCCTCGTCGGCGTCGTACTCGCGGGTGCGGCTGATGGCCAGCTGGACGAGCATCGCGGCGACCGGCGCGAGGAGCGCGAGGAGCAGGCCCGCGATCGGGTTGCCGCGGTCGCGGTCGTCGCCTCCCCCGCCGAAGAACAGGGCGAACTGCGCGAGCGACGTGATGACGCCCGCGACGGCGGCGGCGACCGACGAGGTGAGGATGTCGCGGTTGTAGACGTGCATGAGCTCGTGCCCGAGGACGCCGCGCAGCTCGCGCTCGTCGAGGAGGCCGAGGATGCCCTCGGTGCAGCACACCGCCGCGTTGGCGGGGTTGCGGCCGGTCGCGAACGCGTTCGGGGCGGCCGTCGGCGAGATGTACAGGCGCGGCATCGGCTGGCGGGCCTGCGTCGAGAGCTCGCGCACGATGCGGTACATCGCCGGCGCCTCGAGCTCGCTGACCGGACGCGCCCTCATGGCACGGATCGCGATCTTGTCGGAGTTCCAGTAGCTGTACGCCGTCATCAGCAGGCCGAGGGCGGTGAACAGCACCAGGAACTTCGGTGTCCCGCCGCCCAGCAGCCATCCGATCCCCAGCAGGATCGCCCACATCGCGCCGAACAGCGCTGCGGTCTTCAACCCGTTGAAGTGCTGGTGGCCCATCGTCTCCCCGTCTCTCGTCTGCACCCCTGAAACGCTTACCGACGGGCAAGCGTTCCCGGACGCACGAAGGCCCCCGCGAACACGTCGCGGGGGCCTTCGTGGAGTGCTCAGTCCTGCGGCAGCGGCTGGCCCAGCGCGACGGCGACCATGTGGTCGCGCGGGACGAGCTTGATGCGCTCGCGCCCGTGCGGCTCGCCCAGCCCGCGCTCGTACGCGTCCAGGAGCTCCCAGCCGGTCCACTGGATGACGTCGACGCTGCGGCCGGTGAGGAAGTCGACGATCGCCGACGGGTCGCGGTCCGTGGCCGTGTAGAACGCGTCGCCGCCCGAGGCGACGTCCTCGCCGAGGTGGCGGATGGTCTCCGACGCGTCGGACTTGGTGTGCCCGATGAGGCCGACGGGGCCGCGCTTGATCCAGCCCGTCGCGTACACGCCCGGCAGGTGCTCGCCGTCGACGTCGACCACGCGACCCTCGCGGTTCGGGATCACGCCGGCGACGTCGTCGAACGGGATGTCCACGAGCGGCGACCCGAAGTACCCGACGGCGCGGTACACGGCGCCGACCGCCCAGTCCTGCGTCTGGCCGGTGCCGGTGACGTTGCCGTCGCCGTTGAGCGCGGTGCGCTCGGTGCGCAGCCCGACGACCCGGCCGTCCTCGCCGAGGATCTCGACGGGCTTGTGCAGGAAGTGCAGGTGGATGCGCCGGCTCGCGGTGTTCTCCTCCGGCTCCTTCAGCGTCCAGTCCGTGAGGGTCTTGACCACCTGCTTGGTCTGGTTCGAGGAGTGGATCGCGGCCATCGAGCCCTCGTCGAAGTCGAAGTCCTCGGGGTAGACGATGACGTCGACGTCCGGCACGTGGCCGAGCTCGCGCAGCTCCAGCGGGGAGAACTTGACCTGGGCCGGACCGCGGCGCGCGAACACGTGCACGTCGGTGACGGGCGAGGCCTTGAGGATCTCGTAGACGTTGCCCGGCAGCTCGGTGGGCAGCAGGTCGTCGGCGTGCTTGGCCAGGATGCGGGCCACGTCGAGCGCGACGTTGCCGGCCCCGAGCACGGCGACGTGCTGCGCCTCGAGCGGCCAGGTGCGCGCGACGTCCGGGTGGCCGTCGTACCAGGACACGAAGTCGGCGGCGCCGTAGGAGCCCTCGAGCTCGATGCCCGGGACGGGCAGCTCGGCGTCGCGGATGGAGCCGGTCGAGAAGATGACCGCGTCGTAGAACTGGCGCAGGTCGTCGAGCTTGAGGTCCGTGCCGTAGTCGACGTTGGCCAGCAGGCGGATGTCGCCGCGGCTCAGCACGTTCTGCAGCGCGACGATGATCTGCTTGATGCGGGGATGGTCGGGCGCGACGCCGTAGCGGACCAGGCCGAAGGGCGCGGGCAGGCGCTCGAAGAGGTCGATGCTGACGTCGAGGTCCGTCTTCGACAGGATGTCGGCGGCGTAGATGCCGGCCGGTCCTGCGCCGACGATGGCCACTCGCAGAGTGCTCACGGGCGCTGCTTGCCTTCCGATCTGGGGGGTGCCTGGCCAGTCCACAGTGCGAGAACATCGGCATCTGCAGGGCTGTGCAGGGGCCAGTCTAGGGCGCACGGTGAGGTCACCCTGAGTCGCCCGCCAGAATGCGGACAGGCCTGAGACGGCGTGTCGCGACGACGACCTAGGGTGGGCGGGTGCCGCAGCCCCCCTCCCGCCTCGACGGTCTCGGTCTCGCGGCGGGCGTCGGCGCCTACACCGCCTGGGGCATCCTGCCCCTCTACTTCCCGCTCCTGGAGCCCGCGACACCGGTCGAGATCATCGCCCACCGGGTCGTCTGGTCGCTGCTGTTCTGCATGATCCTGCTGTTCGCGACGCGCGGCTGGGCGGGCTTCTGGCGGGCCTTGCGGACGCGCCGGATCCTCGGGCTGCTCTCGATCGCGGCGGTCCTGCTGGCGATCAACTGGGTCACCTACGTCTTCGGCGTGCTGACCGACCGGGTCGTCGACGCGTCGCTGGGGTACTTCATCAACCCGCTCGTCACCGTGACGCTGGCCGTCGCCGTGCTGCGCGAGCGCCTGCGGCTCGCCCAGTGGGTCGCGCTCGGCTTCGGCGCGGCCGCCGTCGTCGTCATCACCGTCGGGTACGGGCAGCTGCCGTGGATCGCGCTCGTCCTCGCGCTCTCGTTCGGGTTCTACGGCTTCATCAAGAACCGCGTCGGGCGCACCGTCGAGGCGATCCCGGGCCTGGCCGTCGAGACGCTCGTGCTCGGCCCGTTCGCGCTCGGGTACCTGCTCTGGCTGGGCTGGGCGGGCGACGGGACGTTCGCGGCACAGGGCGTCGGGCACGCGTTCGTCGTGGCGGCGGCGGGCATCATCACCTCAGTACCGCTGCTCCTGTTCGGCTCGGCCGCCCGGCGGCTGCCGCTGAGCATGATGGGGCTCCTGCAGTACATCGCGCCGACCCTGCAGTTCCTCATCGGCGTCGCGGTGCTGCACGAGGAGATGCCGCTGGCGCGGTGGTGCGGCTTCGCGCTCGTCTGGGTCGCCATCGTGATCCTCACGGTCGACGGCGTGCGCACCAGCCGCGCCAACCGGCTGGGGCGTCGGGCTATGGAGCAGGCCGTCGCATGAGGGCCGCGTCCACGACGATGACCGTCACGTTGTCCTTGCCGCCCGCGGCGAGCGCTGCAGCGACGAGCCGGTCCGCCGCGTCCTGAGGGTCGTCCTCGGCGCGCAGCTCGGCCTCGATCCGGGCGTCGGACAGCGGGTCCGTCAGGCCGTCCGAGCACACGAGCATGCGGTCGCCGGGACTCACGGGCAGCAGCCACACGTCCGGCTCGACCTCGCGCGCCCCGCCCCCGAGCACCCGCGTGACGACGTTGCGACGCGGGTGCCGCGGCGCGTCCTGCGCGGGCACCACCCCCGCGGCGACGAGCTCTGCGACCTCCGAGTGGTCGTGGGTGACCTGCTCCAGCACCGCCCCGGCCATCCGGTAGGTGCGCGAGTCCCCCACGTTCAGGACGAGCCAGCAGGGCACGTCGTCGTGCTCGGTGAGCACCACCCCGGTGGCCGTGGTGCCCGGGCGGCGACCCACACCCTTGGGAAGCCGGCGCACCGCGGCGTGGGCGTCGCGGACGATCCGGCGGGCGTCGTCGGGCTCGGGAGCACCTTGGGCCAGTGCGCGCAGCACCTCGATCGCCGTCCGGCTGGCCACCTCGCCCCGGTCGTGACCGCCCATACCGTCCGCGACGAGGAACGCCCCGTCCTGCGTCCAGACCGAGTCCTCGTTGCGGGCGCGCTCGGCGCGTGCGGTGGCGACGCCCACCCGGAGGCGTACCCGGGCGTCGTTCATGGGGTGCCGACGAGCCGCGCGGTCGCAGGATTCATCGCGTCCTCGTCCCGCTCGCCGTTCATGGGGTGCCGACGAGCCGCGCGGTCCCACGGATCATCGCGTCCTCGTCCCGCTCGCAGGCATCGCGCGGGACCGCTCCCCGACCCCTGCGCCCGATCGTCGGCCAGCATAACGACGGCCGGTCGGCGGTGCACCGGAGCATCACGGTCCGGCTCCATCAGGTCGGCCGAAAGGACCAGGCCACGGGCAACCGTTCGGCCGTTCGGCCGGAGGCGCCCCGCACTGCGCGGCCGATGTGACGGCCCACCACGCGTCGGGACGATCGGAGCCACCCACCTTGGAGGCTTCCGATGTTGTCGCAGACCTTGTTCCGCCTGGGCCGCACGGCGGCCCGCCGCCCCTGGGCCGTGATCTCGGCGTGGCTCGTGCTCGCCGTGCTCGTCGTCGGGGCGTCCAGCGCCTTCGGCGAGAAGCTCGAGGACTCGTTCCGCGTGCCCGGCCTCGACTCGCAGCAGGCCAACGACCTGCTCGAGTCCGCAGGGTCCGGCCAGGCGGGGCTCACGGCGCAGGTCGTGGTCACGCCGGCCGACGGCGGCTCCTTCGCCGACGACCCCGCGGCCCGGACCGCGCTCGCGCAGCTGCAGTCGGACGCCGCCGAGCTGCCGCACGTGCTGGGCACCACCGACCCGACGGCCCTGCTGGCCGGCTCGAGCCAGGAGTCCGGGGTGGTGTCCCCCGACGGACGCGTCGCGCTGCTGCGCATCCAGTACCCGACGATCGACCAGCTCTCCGCGGCTGACCTCGGCAACCTCGAGGCTCTCGACGGCGGCCCGGACCTGCGCGTGGAGAAGGGCGGCGACCTCTACTTCGCCTACGAGGAGTCCGCCGGGAACGTCGGGGAGCTCGTCGGCATCCTCGCCGCGCTCGTCATCCTGTTCCTCGCGTTCGGGTCGTTCACGGCGGCGTTCCTGCCGATCGGCATGGCGGTTCTCGGGCTCGCGGTCGGGACCGGCGCGATGGCGCTGCTGGCCAACCTCATCGTCGTCCCCAGCTACGCGCCGGTGCTCGGGGCGATGGTCGGGCTCGGGGTCGGCATCGACTACGCGCTGTTCGTCACCACCCGGCACCGGGAGTACCTCGCGCGCGGGCTGGTGATGCAGGACTCGATCGCCCGGTCGATCGCGACGGCCGGACGGCCCGTCGTGTTCGCGGGCGGCATCGTCGTCGTGTCGATCCTCGGGCTGGCCGTCGCGGGGGTGCCGTTCATGACGGCGGGCGGGATCGCGATCTCGATGGTCGTGCTGATCATGGTCGTCGCGTCCGTGACCCTCCTGCCCGCCCTCCTCGCCCTCGCCGGGCGCCGCGTCGTCGGGCGTCGGCCCGTGCACGCCACGAGCCCCGGCTGGGCGCGATGGACCCGGCACGTCACCCGGCACCCGCGCGTCTACCTGGTCGGCGTGGTCGCTCTGCTGCTCGCGCTCGCGGCACCCGTGCTGGGCCTGCGCGTCGGCATCCCCGACGACGGCGCGCTGCCGCCGAGCTTCACGCAGCGCCAGGCGTACGACCTGGTGGCCGAGGGCTTCGGGCCGGGGCGCAACGGTCCCCTCGTCGTGGCCGTCGCGCTCAACGGCGACGCCGCGTCCCTCGCTCCCCTGGCGTCCGCGATCGCCGACGACCCCGGGATCGCCGGCGTGGAGGCACCCGTCGTGCGCGGCGACGTCGGCACGATCGTCGCCTACGCCACGACCGGCCCCCAGGACGAGGCGACGACCGAGACGGTCGAGAGGCTGCGCCACGACGTGTTCCCCGCCGCCCTCGAGGGCAGCCCGGCGCGGGCGCACGTGGGCGGGCAGACCGCGAACTTCGCGGACGTCGGCGTCCGCGTCAACGACCGGCTGCCGGTGTTCGTCCTCGCCGTGCTCGGCATGTCGTTCCTGCTGCTCATGCTCGTGTTCCGCTCGGTGCTCGTCCCGCTCAAGGCCGTGCTGCTGAACCTCCTGAGCATCGGGGCGTCCTACGGCGTGATGGTCATGGTGTTCCAGTGGGGCTGGGGCGCCGACCTGATCGGCCTCGAGTCCACGGTGCCGATCGTGTCGTTCATCCCGATGTTCATGTTCGCCATCCTGTTCGGGCTCTCCATGGACTACGAGGTGTTCCTGCTCAGCCGGGTGCGCGAGGAGTACGTGTCCACGGGGTCGAACGACCAGGCCGTCGTCAACGGGGTGGCCAAGACCGGTCGGGTCATCACGTCGGCCGCGCTGATCATGGTCTGCGTGTTCCTGGCCTTCGTGCTCGGTGCGGACGCGGCGACCAAGATGTTCGGCGTCGGTCTGTCGACCGCGATCCTCATCGACGCCACCCTGGTCCGGATGGTGCTGGTGCCCGCGACCATGAAGCTGCTCGGCCGCGCCAACTGGTGGGTGCCGCGCTGGCTGGACCGGATCCTGCCGCGGGTGGACGTGGACGCCGAGGAGCGGCTGCCCGAGCCCAAGGTCCTCGTGCCGGCCTAGCCGGTGCCGTCGGTCGGGGCCGGCCAGTCCAGCTCCGACCGGCTGCGGATCTCGATCGTGCGCTTGCCGAACCGCACGATCCATCCCGCCTCGACCCTCGCCCTCTTCCCGGGGGCGAGGGAGAGCTCGGTGCCGTCGGGGCGCACCAGGACCGTCCCGTTGGTCGAGCCGCGGTCGACGACCCAGAGCCGGTTCCCCCGGCGCTCGCGGCCGAACGCCAGGTGGACGCGGGAGATCGAGCCGTCGGGGTCGTCGATCGCGACGAGGTGCGTCAGACCCGGCTCGTCGTCGGGGGCCCGGCCGACCAGGCCGTCACCCTCGACCTCGAGACGCATGCCCGTGTCGAACAGGAGCACCAGCCCGGGTGCGGTCACCCGGGCCGGGGGCTCGTCGGGCCGCAGCCGGGCGTGCTCCAGCTCGGGCAGGCCGGGGTCGGCGGGACGGATCTCGGGCTCGACCAGGCCGTCGGGCCGCCGCTTCGACGTGCCGCCGATCCGCGGCAGTCGGGGGATGCGTCGCGGCGACTTGGCGACGATCGAGATCGCCACGGTCGGGGGCGCCCCGATGATCGGTCCCGGTGCGACGGGTGTCGGCAGCCCGGAGACGAGCCGGTTGGGCACGTCGATCAACGGGGCGTCCGATCGAGAGCCCGGCGCGGTGACTTTCGAGGGGCGCGGTCCGGGCGGACCCGTGATGACCTCGACCGGTTCCACGGCGGGCGATGCGGTGATCGGCTTCCAGGGCGCCGGACGGATGAGCCCGGGTGCCGTGGAGATGACCGGGCCGTCGCTCGCGGGAGCCTCCCGCGGCGGCGGGACGATCCCCGGGACCGGCCGCACCAGGCCGAGCGCGGGCTGCGCGCCGAGCGCCCGCACGACGGCCGGTGCGGTGCCCGGACCCTCGACGCCGGCCTCCCGCACGGAGCGCGCGCGCAGCACCAGCGTCCGGGCCGCCTTGTCGTGCCAGCCGCGGCGTGCGGGCGAGTGGTCCCAGGCGCCGGACGCGGCGACGACCCAGGCACCGATGAGTGCGACTAGCGCTCCGGCGACCTCCACCAGCACGCGCACCCCGATGGCCGGCAGACCGGCCGGACGGTGCGTCCGCGAGCCCATCGTGCGGATCCCGGTCAGCCCGTTGCCCACCGTCGCACCCGTGCCCGCCTCGACGAGCCACTGCGTCAGGGTCGCGACGACCAGCAGGCCCGGGACCGCGAGAGCCGACGAGGTCCACGCGCCGGCGGCGTCCCGCGGACCGCCGGAGGCCACCGCGACCAGGTAGCCGAGGCCCACCGCGACCACGAGGACCAGGACGTCGATCGTGAAGGCCAGCACCCGCAGGCCGACGGGCGCCACCGTCTGCGGCGTGATCTCGGCGACCGCGTCGAGCACCGGCCGCGCCGGGACCCGACGGGCGACCGGACCGGGGGGCGCGCCGCACGCGGCACATCGCCTCGCGCCGGGCGCGAGCGACGCACCGCAGACCGCGCACGGTGTGCTCACGTCGGACCTCCCGGAGTCGGCCCCTCGGCGGGCCGCTGCCACATGGTGCCAGAACGCGCGCCGCGTGGATCAGGACGCGCGGTCGACCAGCGCATCCGCGAAGGAGACGAGCGCGTCCTTGACCGGTCCGTCGTCGAGCGCGTCGAGCTCGCGCACCGCGGACCGGGCCAGCGCCACCGCGCGCTCGCGCGTCTCGCCGACGACCGGGTGCACCCGCAGCGCCGCCACCGCACGGGCGAGGGCCTCGTCGTCGGTGAGGTCGGAGTCGAGCAGCGCGAGCACCTCGTGGTCCTGCGCGGTGGCCTCGGGCGACGCGGCCCGGGCGCGCAGCAGCAGCGCGGGCATCGTGGGCACCCGCTCGCGCAGGTCGGTGCCCGGCGTCTTGCCGGTCGTCGCACCGTCGGAGGTCAGGTCGATGACGTCGTCGGCCAGCTGGAACGCGACGCCGATCTTCTCGCCGAAGGCGGTCACGATGGCCACGACGTCGGGGCGGCAGCCGGAGAACATCGCGCCGAACCGGGCCGACGTGGCGATCAGCGAGGCCGTCTTGTCGGCCAGCACCTGCAGGTAGTGCGCCACGTGGTCGTCGTCGGGACGCGGCCCGACGGTCTCGTGCAGCTGGCCCAGGCAGAGCCGCTCGAACGTGGCCGCCTGGATGCGCACGGCGTCCGGACCGAGCCCGGCGACCGTCGCGGACGCCCGGGCGAACAGCAGGTCGCCCGTGAGGATGGCCACCGAGTTGCCCCAGACCTCGTGCGCGGCGGGCGCACCGCGACGCAGCGGCGCGGAGTCCATGACGTCGTCGTGGTACAGCGTGGCCAGGTGCGTGAGCTCCACCACCACCGCGGCGTCGATGACCTCGAGCCGCGAGCCGTCACCGAGCTCGGCGGCCAGGAGCGTCAGGAGCGGGCGCAGCCGCTTGCCCCCGGCGTTGACGAGGTGGCGCGAGGCGTCGTCGGCCAGCGGGTCGACGTTGGTGACGGCGTCGCGCAGCCTCTCCTCGACGATCTCCAGCCGAGCGGACAGGCGCTCACCGAGCGCAGCATCGGCCAGCGGGAAGGCCGTCATCGAGGTCACGGCACGAACCTATCTTCCCGACGGCCCGTTCTTGGCAACGGGCCCAGCCACCGGGTGCCTCGCGACGTCACGGCAGGAACGATGCCACGCCCTGGATCGCCTCGATGACCGGGGACGGCGCGATGCCCAGCCCGATCGTGATCAGCGCGCAGATCGCGATCGCGGCGACGGCCAGGCCCTCGGTCTTCACGACGGTCGTGGAGATCGTGGAGCGGGCCTCGACCCGCGTCTCGACGGCCACGGCCGAGTCACCGGCGATGCTCGACGTGCCCGACGCCGCGTAGACGTCGGCCGCCGGCTCGTCGTCGGCACCCGCGGGGCTGGTGAAGAACATCAGGACGATGATCCGCACGTAGAAGAACGCCGCCGCCGACGACGCGAGCACGCCGATGAGGGCGAGCGGCCACGCGCCAGAGTCGACCGCGGCCGAGAACACGCCGAACTTCCCGATGAAGCCCGCGGTCAGCGGGATGCCCGCGAACGAGAGCAGGAACAGGGCGAACGTCACGGCGAGCACCGGGTTGGTCCGCCCCAGGCCGGCCCACTGCGACAGGTGCGTGGCCTCGCCGAGGATCGGGCCCGGGGTGCCGTCGGCCGCCTTCCCCGTCCGCTCCCGCACGAGCCAGACGATGCCGAACGCACCGACCGTCGCCGCGCCGTAGACGAGCAGGTAGAACAGGACCGCGGTGATGCCGGCCTGGTTCAGGGCGATGATGCCGGTGAGGATGAAGCCGGAGTGCGCGATCGAGGAGTACCCGAGGATGCGCTTCATGTCGCTCTGCACCAGGGCGCCGACGGTCCCGACGACCATCGTGAGGATCGCGACCGTCCAGAGCACCACGCCGAGGTCCCAGCTCAGGCCAGGGAACACGGTGTAGACGATGCGCAGCAGCGCGCCGAACGCGGCGACCTTGGTGCACGCGCCCATGAAGCCGGTGATCGGGGTCGGGGCACCCTGGTAGACGTCGGGCGTCCAGGTGTGGAACGGCACCGCGCCGACCTTGAACAGCAGACCCGCGAGGATGAGCACGGCCCCGACGAGCAGCAGGCTCTCCATGCCGGTGGGCGTGCTGATGGCCTTCGCGATGTCCGAGTACCGCAGCGAGCCGCTGTACCCGTAGATCAGGGCGATGCCGAACAGGAACAGCGCGGACGCGAACGCACCGAGCAGGAAGTACTTCATCGACGCCTCCTGCGAGAGCAGGCGACGACGACGCGCCATGCCCGCCAGCAGGTACAGCGGCAGCGAGAGGACCTCGAGCGCGACGAAGAGCGTCAGCAGGTCGCCGGCGGCCGGGAAGATCAGCATGCCGCCCGTGGCGAAGAGCACCAGCGGGTAGATCTCGGTCTGCCGGACGCCCTTGCGCCGGGCGACCTCCTCGTAGTCCGACCCGGGCACGGCCGCGGCGTTGGGCGCGAACGCGTCCTCGCCGGTCTCCGTGCGGTCGGCGATGATCAGCAGCGAGACCACCGCGAGCAGTGCGATCGTTGCCCACAGGACCAGCGTCGGTCCGTCGACGAGCAGCGAGCCGCCGAGCACCGTCGTGCCGCCGGTGTCCTCCACGCCGGGCCATAGCAGCACGACCGCGACGAACGCGCCGATCGTGGCGGCCAGCGCCAGCGCGAGCTGCGTGGTCCGTCGTGCCCTGGCCGGGACGAACGCCTCGACGAGGACGCCGATGATCGCGGCGCCCAGCACGATGAGGACGGGGCTCAGGGCCCCCCAGTCGATCGTGGGTGGGGTGAACATCAGTTGCTCCCCTCATCGGCGGGGAGGTCGGACACGCCGACCTGCTCCAGGGTGACGGTCGCCGGCGGGCTGACCAGGTCGAGCGCCGGCCGCGGCACGAAGCCGAAGACCAGCATGAGCAGCAGCAGCGGCGCGATGGCCCAGCGCKCGCGCGMGCGCAGGTCCGGGGTGCCCTCGAGGTCGGCCGGGGCCGGACCGGTGAACACCCGCTGGTAGAGCCACAGGATGTAGATCGCGGCCAGCACCACGCCGACCGTCGAGACGATCGCCGCGGCCGGGTGCCGCGCGAACGTGCCCACGATGACCAGGAACTCGCTGATGAACGTGGACAGGCCCGGCAGCGACAGGACGCTGAGCCCGGCGACGAGGAAGAAGCCGGCGAACACCGGCACGATCTTCTGCAGGCCGCCGAACGCCGAGATCTCCTGCGAGCCGCGCCGCGCGACCAGGAACCCGGCGAGCAGGAACATCGCCCCGGTCGAGAGCCCGTGGTTGACCATGTAGAACGACGAGCCCGCGATCGACGTCGACGTGAACGCGAAGATGCCCAGCACGATGAAGCCGAAGTGCGACACCGACGTGTAGGCGATCAGCCGCATGATGTCCTTCTGGCCGATGGCCAGGGCGGCGCCGTAGATGATCGAGATGAGCGCCAGCACGATGATCACCGGGGCCGCCCACTGCGAGGCGTTCGGGAACAGCGGCAGGCACAGCGTGAGCATCCCGAAGGTGCCGACCTTGTCGAGCACGCCGACCAGCAGCGTCGACGTGCCCGCCGGCGCCTGCTGCGCCGCATCGGGCAGCCAGGTGTGCACCGGGAACATCGGCGCCTTGATCGCGAACGCCAGGAAGAACGCCAGGAACAGCAGCTTCTCGGTGGTGGGCGCGATGTCGAGGCCGGTGAGGTTGGCCGTCAGGAAGCCCTCCGGGCCGCCCGGTCCCTGCAGGTACAGCGCGATGACGGCGACGAGCATGATCAGGCCGCCGGCCAGCGAGTAGAGCAGGAACTTGACGGCCGCGAACCGTCGCAGCGCCCCGCCGAACATGCCGATCATGAAGTAGACCGGGATCAGCATGGCCTCGAACAGGACGTAGAACAGGAACACGTCCCGGGCCGAGAACACGGCGACGATGAACGCCTCGAGCAGCAGGACGAGCGCGAGGTAGCGGCGCAGCTTGTCGGTCGGGACCGTGAGCGAGCCCTGCTCTCGCCAGGCGGCCAGGATCACCAGCGGCACGAGCACGATCGACATGAGCACCAGCGCGAGGCCGACGCCGTCGACGCCGACGGCGTACGACACCCCGAGCGCGGGGATCCACGGCTGCTGCTCGTAGAGCTGGACGGTCTGCGAGGCGCCGGTGTCGAACGCGAGGAGCGCGCCGACGCCGAGGGCGAGCACGAGGAGCGACACGGCGAGCGTGATGGACCGCGCGTGCTTGCGGAGGCCGGCCGGGAGCGCCCAGAGCAGCACGGCGCCGAGCACCGGCACCACGATGAGGGCGGTCAGCCAGGGGAAGGAGGACGACATCGGTGTGAGCTCCATCAGTTCTGGATGACCAGGACGACGACGACGAGGGCGACGAGACCGAGCAGCATCGACGCGGCGTAGGACCGGACGTAGCCGGTCTGCACGCGGCGCGCGATCTCGCCCAGGCCGACCGTGACCCGACCGACGCTCGCCACGGTCCCGTCGATCGCGGTGCGGTCGACGTAGACGAGGGAGCGGGTCAGGGCCTGGCCCGGCTCGACCAGCAGGACGTCGTTCACGGTGTCCTGGTAGAGGTCGACACGGGCCGCGCGGGTCAGCGAGGTGCCGACCGGCGGGACCACGGGGACGTGCGAGGCGGCGTAGCGGCGGTAGGCGATGACGATGCCGACCGCGACGAGCGCGAGCGTGACGACCTTCAGCACGAGCGCGTTGACCACCGGATCGTCCTCATGGGGGGCGCCGAGCACCGGCGAGAGCCAGTCGACGAACTTGCTGCCTGCGTTGAGGTACCAGCCCAGACCGACCGACCCGACGGCCAGCACGATCATCGGCCAGGTCATGAGTCTCGGGGACTCGTGCGGGTGCTGGTGCTCGCCGTCGGCCTTGTTCGTCCAGCGCTTCTCGCCCTCGAACGTCATGAAGAACAGGCGGGACATGTAGAACGCGGTGATCGCGGCGCCCAGGAGCGCCACGGACCCGAACACCCAGGCCCGCCAGGGCGCACCCTCGACGGGCACGAAGGCCGCCTCGATGATGTGGTCCTTGCTGAAGAAGCCGGAGAACGGCGGCACGCCCATGATCGCGAGCCAGCCGCACCCGAACGTGATGTACGTGATCTTCATGTACCGCGCCAGGCCGCCGAAGTGGCGCATGTTCACCTGGTCGTCCATGCCGTGCATGACGGAGCCGGCGCCGAGGAACATGCCGGCCTTGAAGAAGCCGTGCGTCAGCAGGTGGAAGATCGCGAACGCGTAGCCGACGGGACCGAGCCCGGCGGCCAGCACCATGTAGCCGATCTGCGACATCGTCGAGGCGGCGAGCGCCTTCTTGATGTCGTCCTTGGCGCAGCCGACGATCGCCCCGAAGACGAGCGTGATCGCACCGACGCAGACGACGACGAGCTGCGCGTCGGGGGCGGCGTTGAACAGCGGCGCGGACCGGACGATGAGGTAGACGCCCGCGGTCACCATGGTCGCGGCGTGGATGAGCGCCGACACCGGCGTCGGGCCGGCCATCGCGTCGCCGAGCCAGGACTGCAGCGGGAACTGCGCGGACTTACCGCAGGCGGCCAGCAGAAGCATGATCGCGATGCCGTTGAGCGTCGCCTGGCTGGTGCCGGGGGCGATCCCGTTCAGCACCTGGTCGAAGCTGACGCTGCCGAAGGTCGCAAACATCAGGCCCATCGCGATGATGAGCCCGAGGTCGCCGATGCGGTTGGCGACGAACGCCTTCTTCGCCGCCACCGCGTAGTCGAGCCGGTGGTTCCAGAACCCGATGAGCAGGTACGACGCCAGACCGACGCCCTCCCAGCCGAAGAAGAGCAGCAGGTAGCTGTTGGCCAGCACGAGCGTGAGCATCGCGGCGATGAAGAGGTTGAGGTACGCGAAGAACCGGCGCCGGTCCGCGTCGTGCTCCATGTAGGCGACGGCGTAGACGTGGATGAGCGTCCCGACGAACGTCACCAGCAGCACGAACGTCATCGACAGCGGGTCGAGCCGCATCCCGGCGTTCAGGTGGAACGAGCCCGCATCGATCCAGGTGCCGAGGTCGACGTCGAAGACCCGCGAGTCCTCGGGCCGCTGGAGCATCTTGACGAAGACGATCGCACCGACGACGAACGCGGCCGACGAGGCCAGCACGCCGAGCCAGTGGCCCCAGCGGTCCGTCCGCCGCCCGAGCAGCAGCAGCACGGCGGCGCTGAGCAGCGGGATGCCGACGAGCAGAGGTGCGACGAGCAGGATGCCCGCCTTCACGGTCTCGGTCGCCGGTCCGATCGTGTCTGATGGCAGGCTCGCCACCAGGGCTGTCAGGGTGTGCACGTCCCCGCCCCTCAGTTCTTCAACAGGTTGACGTCATCGACCGAGGCCGAGCGTCGGGTTCGGAAGATGGCCACGATGATGGACAGGCCCACGACGACCTCCGCGGCCGCGACGACCATCACGAAGAAGGCCATCACCTGCCCGGTGAGGTCCCCGTGGATGCGCGAGAACGTGACGAGCGTGAGGTTGGTGGCGTTGAGCATGAGCTCGACCCCCATGAACACGATGATCGCGTTGCGCCGCAGCAGGACGGTCGTCGCACCCAGCGAGAAGAGGATCGCCGCCAGCACGAGGTAGTTGGACAGGCTCACTGGTTGTCCTCCGTCGCTGCCGTGCCCGAGACGCTCTCGCTGGCGCCGAACGTCTTGCCCGCCACGACCGAACCACCCGCGAGCACGCGGTCGATGCGGGCCGCGAACTCCTCGGCGTCGGCCTCCTGACCGCGGATCCGCAGGACGCGCGGCACCGAGATGTCGAGCGGCTGCCCGTCCGGGCCGAGCGCCGGGACGTCCATCGCGTTGTGCCGGGCGTAGACACCGGGTGCGGGCAGAGGCGTGAGGATCGCACCGGCCGCCACGCGGGCGTCGGCCCGCTCCTTCTGGCCGAGACGCGGGGTGAGCCGCTGCCGGTGCGTGAGCACCAGCGCGCCGAGCGCCGCCGTGACCAGCAGAGCGCCGACCACCTCGAACGCGAACACGTACTGCCCGAACAGGATCGTCGCGATGCCCTTGGGGTTGTCGTTGACCGCGGCCGGCGTGAAGCCCTTCGGGCTGTAGACCGCGGTGACGACGACGCCCACCAGCACGCAGGCGAGACCGATGCCGGCCAGCAGCGCGATCCAGCGCTGCCCCCGGATCGTCTCCACCAGCGAGTCCGACCCGTCGACGCCGACGAGCATGAGGACGAACAGGAAGAGCATCATCACGGCGCCGGTGTAGACGACCACCTGCACCATCCCGAGGAACACCGCGCCCTGGGCGATGTACAGGATGGCCAGCGAGATCATGATCGTGATCACCAGCAGGGCGGCGTGCACGGCCTTCTTGACGACGAGCAGACCGATGCCGGCCAGCACCATGATCGGCGCGAGGCACCAGAACAGGACCGCCTCGCCGGTGGACGTCTTGCCCGTCTCGGCGAGGGCCTGGATCAGGGCCGCACTCGTCTGGCTCATCGGGTGCCCTGCCTCGTCGCGGCCGCGACCGTGGCGGCCATGACGGCGGCGGTCGGCCCCGGCACGTTGGCGGCCTCGAGACCGGCACCGCCGGGCAGCGTCGGGTCGTCGGGACGGTGCTCCTTGACCCACGCGACCTGCGCCGGCGTGGAGCCGGTGACCTCACCGCGGTAGTACTCGGTGTCCGTGGTGCCCTCGACCATCGGGTGCGGCGCCTGCAGCATGCCGCTGCGCAGCGGCGCCAGCAGGTCCTGCTTCTCCCAGATCATGCCCGCGCGCGTCGGACCGGCGAGCTCGTACTCGTTGGTCATGGTCAGCGCTCGGGTGGGGCACGCCTCGATGCACAGGCCGCAGAAGATGCAGCGCAGGTAGTTGATCTGGTAGACGGAGCCGTACCGCTCGCCGGGCGAGTGCTGGGCCTCGGGCGTGTTGTCGCCGCCCTCGACGTAGATCGCGTCCGCGGGGCACGCCCAGGCGCACAGCTCGCAGCCGATGCACTTCTCGAGGCCGTCGGCGTACCGGTTCAGCTGGTGACGCCCGTGGTAGCGCGGCTTGGCCGGCACCTTCTCCGACGGGTACTGCTCGGTCACCGTCGGCCGGAACATGTTCGAGAGCGTCACGCCGAAACCGCCGACGGGCGCGAAGAAGTCCGAGACCGCGTTCCGCGGCTCGATCATCGACTGGTAGCCCTCGGGCCGGGCCACCTCGCCGGAAGGCTTGCGCGGAGCGACGGACTTCCCGGGCGCCGGTGCGGGCTTGCGGGCAGCGGACTGCGCCGGCTTGCGGGCCGGCTGCTTGCCGGACCCTGCGGGTGTGGGCTTGGGCTTGTCAGCCACCGTTGACCCCTCCTTCGTCGCTCTCGTCGGCACTCGACCGGGCGGGCCTGTCCGCCACGGACACAGTTGCCTTGGCTGCGGCCATGCGCTGCTTGCGCGGCGACGGCGGCAGCACCTGACCGGGCAGGGGCGGCACGGGGTAGCCGCCCGCGTACGGGTCGTAGACCTCGGGCGCCTTCGGTCCCTTGGGTGGATCGGGCTTCTTCTCGGGGATGAACGCCCAGATCAGCGCGCCGACCAGGACCACGACGGCGACCGCGATCAGCACCTTCTGCAGCGGGACGTCGGTGAACTGGTGCACGCCCTGGTAGACGCCGACGACCACGACGAACGCGAGCGCGGCGGGGATCAGGATCTTCCAGCCGATCTTCATGAACTGGTCGTACCGGAAGCGCAGCACCGAGCCGCGGACCCAGACGAAGAAGAACATGAAGATCCAGATCTTGGCGATGAACCACAGGATCGGCCACCAGCCCTCGTTGAGGGCGCCGCCCAGGAAGTTCTCCGGCACCGGCAGCCGCCAGCCGCCGAGGAACAGCGTCGTCGCGATCGCCGAGACGTTGAGCATGTTGATGTACTCCGCGAGGAAGAACCACGCGAACTTCATCGACGAGTACTCGGTCATGTAGCCCGAGACGAGCTCGCCCTCGGCCTCGGGGAGGTCGAACGGGAGCCGGTTGGTCTCGCCGACCATCGAGACGATGTAGATGACGAAGGCCGGGATCAGCGGGATGAACCACCAGAGCCGGTGCTGCGACTCGACGATCTGCGACGTCGACATCGACCCCGCGACGATGAACACCGTCACCAGCGACAGGCCCATCGCGAGCTCGTAGCTGATCACCTGGGCGGTCGAGCGGACCGAGCCGAGCAGCGGGTACGTCGAGCCGGAGGACCAGCCGCCGAGCACGATGCCGTACACGCCCACGGACGCGCACGCCAGGATGTAGAGCACGGCCACCGGGAAGTCGGTCAGCTGCAGAGGCGTCTCGATGCCGAACATGTCGACCATCGGCCCGAACGGGATGACCGCGAACACCAGCAGCGAGCAGAACACCGCGATCATCGGCGCGATGATGTAGACCATCTTGTCGGCGGCCTTGACGGTCATGTCCTCCTTGACCAGGAGCTTCATGGCGTCGGCCAGCGACTGGAGCAGGCCGAACGGGCCGTGCACGTTGGGTCCGGGCCGCTGCTGCATCCGGCCGACGACCTTGCGCTCGAACCAGATCGCGAACAGCACGCTGACCAGCAGGAACACGACGATCGCGACCGCCTTGATGAGGACGATCCACCAGGTGTCGTTGCTGAAGTTCGCGACGACGGGCGGGAGCGCGTCGGTGATCATGCGCTGGCCTCCTCGTTCTGCGGCTCGACCGCCCGCGGACCGGGTGCCAGGCGCACCACGTCCCCCGCGTCGGCGTGCAGGGTGTCTCGCACGGCACTGCCGAGCGAGTTCGTCGGCAGCCAGACCACGTGGTCCGGCATGTCGGTGACGACGACCGGCAGCGTGATCGTGCCGGCGTCGGTGCCCACCGCGATCGAGCCGCCGTCGACGACGCCGACACCCTGCGCGGTGCCGAGCGAGATCCGCGCGACCGCCCGCTTGGCGGTGCCGGCCAGGAACGGCTCGCCCGACTGCAGCCGACCCGTGTCGAGCAGCTGGTGCCAGGTGGCGAGCACCGCGGTGCCCGGGCTGACGGCCGGCGGTTCGGCCGGAGCGACCGACGGGGCGGCGATGCGCGCACCGTCCCAGCCGCCCAGCTGGTCGAGCTCGGCGTGCACGGCCTCCAGCGACGGCAGGCCCAGGTCGGCGCCGAGGGCGTCGGCCAGCTGGTCGAGCACGCGGTGGTCGGCCAGCGCGTGCGACACGAGCGCCTGCGGGAACGGACGCGGGCGTCCCTCCCACGTGACGAACGTGCCGGACTTCTCGCTGGGCGGCGCGACCGGGAGGACCACGTCCGCGCGGTCGGTGACCTCCGAGCGACGCACCTCGAGCGAGACGAGGAACGGGATGACGTCCAGGGCCTCGCGGGCGATCGCCGGGTCGGGCAGGTCGCCCGGCTCGAGGCCGCCGACGACGAGCGCGCCGAGCAGGCCCGCACGAGCCGCGGCGATGATCTCGCCGGTCGAGCGGCCCTCCGCGGAGGGCAGGCTGTCGACGCCCCACACCGCGGCGAGGTCGACGCGGGCCGCGGAGTCCGCGACCGGCCGGCCGCCGGGCAGCAGCGTCGGGAGCAGACCCGCCTCGACGTTGGACCGCTCGCCGACACGACGCGGGATCCACGCCAGGCGGGCACCGGTGCGCTCGGCGAGCCGCAGGGCGGCCGAGTAGCCGCCGGGCACGCTCGCGAGCCGCTCACCCACCAGGATGAGCGCGCCGTCCGCACGGAGCCCGTCGAGGACCTCGTCGGCAAGCCCGTCCAGCACCTCGGCCTCGATGCCGGGGGCCGACGGGATGAGCGTGCCGCTCAGGCGCTGCAGGCCACGGCTCTCCAGGGCCGCGACCGACAGGACCGTGGTCTTGTGGTCCAGGACCGCGGAGCGCAGGCGCAGGAACGCGATCCCGGCCTCCTCCTCGAGCTCCAGGCCGACCAGCAGCACGGTGGGCGCCCGGTCCAGGTCCGCGAACGTGACCTCGAGCGTGCGGCCGGCCACGTGGTGACCGAGGAAGGCCTCCTCCTCGGCGGAGTGCGGGCGGGCCCGCCCGTCCACGTCGTTGGTGCCGAGCGCGACGCGGGCGAACTTGCCGTACGCGTAGGCGTCCTCGAGCGTCAGGCGACCGCCGGCGAGGACGGCCCAGCCGGTCGCGGGCTCGCGCGGGTCGGTCGGGTGGGCCGCCGCACGCAGACCCGCGGCGGCGGCGTCGAGCGCCTCGACCCAGCTGGCCGGCTCGAGCTCGCCGTCGGCGTTGCGCACGAGCGGGGTGGTGATGCGGTCGGGGGCCGACTGCCAGTTGAACGCGAAGCGGTCCTTGTCGGTGATCCACTCCTGGTTGACGGTCGGGTCCTCGCCCGCGAGCCGCCGGAGCACGACGCCGCGGCGGTGGTCGACGCGGATGGCCGACCCCTGGGAGTCGTGCTCGCCGACGCCGGGCGTGCTCACCAGGTCGAACGGGCGCGAACGGAAGCGGTACGCCGCGCTGGTCAGGGCTCCGACCGGGCAGATCTGCACCGTGTTGCCCGAGAAGTAGCTGGCGAACGGCCGGCCGGAGGTGTCCTCGGCCGACGCGCCGATCGGCGTCTCGCCCTCGAACCCGAGGATCTGCGTGTCGAACCGGCCGATCTGCTGGTTGGCGCCGCGCTTCTGCAGGTCGATGAACACGTCGCCGGCGATCTCCTCGGAGAACCGCGTGCAGCGCTGACACAGGATGCAGCGCTCCCGGTCCAGGAGCACCTGCGTCGAGATGGCGATCGGCTTGGGGAACGTGCGCTTGACGTCGACGAACCGGGTGCTCCCCCGGCCGTTGCTCATGGCCTGGTTCTGCAGGGGGCACTCGCCGCCCTTGTCGCAGACCGGGCAGTCGAGCGGGTGGTTGATGAGCAGCAGCTCCATGACGCCGTGCTGCGCCTTGTCGGCCTCGGCGGACGTGTGCTGCGTCTTGACCTGCATGCCGGGGCCGGCCTCGAGCGTGCAGGAGGCCTGGGGCTTGGGCATCTTGGACAGGGCACCGTCGCGACCGGGCGCCCACACCTCGACCAGGCACTGGCGGCACGCGCCGGCGGGCGCGAGCAGCGGGTGGTCGCAGAACCGCGGGATCTGGATGCCCAGCTCCTCGGCGGCGCGGATGACCAGCGTGCCCTTCGGCACCTCGGTCTCGATGCCGTCGATGGTGAAGGTGACCGTGGCGGCCGGTTCCGCGGGCTTCTCGAGGGGAGCCGACGGGACCAGCTTCGTGTTCGCGCCGGAGGACAGGATCGTCATGCGTGGACCCCCGCGAGGACGCCGGTCTGGCGCGGCGTGTAGGTGAACAGCGAGCTGTCCTCGGGCGGGAAGAGCACGTCGGCCGGCGTGTGCGTGCCGGCCTCGAACTCCTCCCGGAAGTACTGCACGGCCGACGTGATCGGGCTCGTCGCGCCGTCGCCCAGGGCGCAGAACGCGCGGCCCAGGATGTTGTCGCAGAGGTCGAGGAGCAGGTCGATGTCCGCCGACGTGCCCTGACCGGCCTCGATGCGCTGCAGCACCTGCGTGAGCCAGTAGGTGCCCTCACGGCACGGCGTGCACTTGCCGCAGGACTCGTGCTTGTAGAACTCCGTCCAGCGCGTCACCGCGCGGACCACCGAGGTGGTCTCGTCGAAGATCTGCAGCGCGCGCGTGCCGAGCATCGAGCCGGCCGCACCGACCGACTCGTAGTCCAGCGGCACGTCGAGGTGCTCGGCCGTGAAGATCGGCGTCGAGGACCCGCCGGGCGTCCAGAACTTCAGCTCGTGACCCTCGCGGACCCCGCCGGCCATCTCCAGCAGCTCGCGCAGCGTGATGCCGAGCGGCGCCTCGTACTGGCCGGGCCGCGTGACGTGGCCGGACAGCGAGAACAGCCCGTGGCCGGTCGACTTCTCCGTGCCCATCGACTTGAACCAGTCGGAGCCGCCGACGACGATGCCCGGCACGGACGCGATCGACTCCACGTTGTTCACCACCGTGGGGCGCGCGTACAGGCCGGCGACCGCAGGGAACGGGGGCTTGAGCCGCGGCTGGCCGCGCAGGCCCTCGAGCGAGTCGAGCAGCGCCGTCTCCTCGCCGCAGATGTACGCGCCCGCGCCCGCGTGCAGCGTGATCTCCAGGTTGTAGCCGGAGCCGAGGATGTCCGTGCCCAGGTAGCCGGCCGCGCGGGCCTCCTGGATCGCGTTCAGGAGCCGCCGGTACACGTGCAGCACCTCGCCGCGCACGTAGAGGAACGCGTGGTCGCAGCCGATCGCGTAGCTCGTGATGATCATGCCCTCGATCAGGTGCTGCGGGCTGGCCATCATGAGCGGGATGTCCTTGCAGGTCCCCGGCTCGGACTCGTCCGCGTTGACGACGAGGTAGCGGGGTCCGCCGTCGGGCGCGGGCAGGAAGCCCCACTTCATGCCCGTCGGGAAGCCGGCGCCGCCACGGCCGCGCAGCCCGGAGTCCTTGACCATCGTGACGACGTCGGCCGCCTGCATCGTCAGGGCGCGACGCAGGCCCTTGTAGCCGCCCGCCGCCTCGTAGGTCGACAGGGCCCACGAGCGGTCGGCGTCCCACGTGTCCGTGAGGACCGGGGTCAGCGTGGTCGCCATCAGGACTCCTTCGCGTCGTCGGAGGTCTGCTTCTTCTGCTCGCCCGAGGGCGACACGTCGCCGGCCGTCGTCGCGGGCCGCTCGGCGCTCGACTGCTCGCCGCCGACCTTCGGCTGGCTGGGCGCCGCGGGAGCCGCGGAACCGCTGGCCTCGAGCGGCGGGGCCGTCCAGCCCTCGGCGCGGGCCAGCTCGATGCCGCGCAGCGTCGGGACGCCGGCGCCCACACCCTCGTCGGCGCGGCCGTCGTCGAACCCGGCGAGAACGCGGGACATCTCCCGGAACGTCACCACCGTGTCGGCACCGCGGGTGGGGACCACGGGCTTGCCCGCACTGATCGTGTCGACGAGGTCGCGCGCGGTGTCGGGGGTCTGGTTGTCGAAGAACTCCCAGTTGACCATCACGACCGGCGCGTAGTCGCAGGCCGCGTTGCACTCGACGCGCTCGAGGGTGATCCGGCCGTCGTCGGTGGTCTCGTCGTGCCCGACCCCGAGGTAGTCGGACAGCTCCTCCCAGATGGCGTCGCCGCCCATGACCGCGCAGAGCGTGTTGATGCAGACGCCGACCGTGTACTCGCCGTTGTGGTGGCGCTTGTACTGCGTGTAGAACGTCGCGACCGCGGACACCTCGGCCGTGGTCAGGCCCAGGTGCGACGCGCAGAACGCGATCCCGCGCGGGCTGACGTAGCCGTCCTCGGCCTGCACCAGGTGCAGCATCGGCAGCAGCGCGGAACGCGCCTGCGGGTAGCGGGCGACGATCAGGTCCGAGTCCGCGGTGAGGCGCGCGTGCGTCTCCGCGTCGTAGGACGTCCGGTGCGTCTGCCCGGGCGTCCGCCCAGCTTCCACCGACATCAGCGGTCCACCCCTCCGAGCACAGGGTCGAGGGACGCGACAGCGACGACGACGTCGGCCACCTGCCCGCCCTCGCACATGATCGACGTCGCCTGCAGGTTGTTGAACGACGGGTCCCGGAAGTGCGCCCGGTACGGCCGCGTGCCTCCGTCGGACACCAGGTGCACGCCCAGCTCGCCGCGCGGGTGCTCCACGGTCTGGAACACCTGACCGGCCGGCACGCGGAAGCCCTCGGTGACCAGCTTGAAGTGGTGGATCAGGGCCTCCATCGAGGTGCCCATGATCTCGCGGATGTGGTCGAGCGAGTTGCCCATGCCGTCGGCGCCGATGGCCATCTGCGCAGGCCAGGCCACCTTCTTGTCCGCGACCATGACCGGGCCGGGGCCCATCTTCTGGAGGCGGTCGAGGGTCTGCTCGACGATCTTCATCGACTGGTAGCACTCCTCGACCCGGATGACGAGGCGGCCCCACGAGTCGCCGGTCTGCTCGACCGGCACGTCGAAGTCGTACGTCTCGTACCCGCAGTACGGGGTGGCCTTGCGCACGTCGTACGGCAGGCCCGCGCTGCGGAGCACCGGTCCCGTCATGCCGAGCGCCATGCAGCCCGACAGACCCAGGTAGCCGACGTTCTTGAGGCGCAGGTGCAGGATCGGGTTGGCCATCATCAGGTCTTCGAGCTGCTTGAAGAACTTGCGGACGACCACCAGCGACTCGCGGATCGTGTCGATCGCACCCGGGGGGATGTCCTGCGCGACGCCGCCGGGGCGGATGAACGCGTGGTTCATGCGCAGCCCGGTGATCAGCTCGAAGATCTTCAGGATCTCCTCGCGGGCGGTGAAGCCCACGGTCATGATCGTCGTCGCGCCGAGCTCGTTGCCGCCCGTGGCCAGGCAGACCAGGTGGCTCGTGATGCGGTTGAGCTCCATGAGCAGCACGCGGATGACCGTCGCCCGCTCGGGCACGTCGTCCGTGATGCCCAGCAGCTTCTCGACCGCCAGGCAGTACGCGGCCTCCTGGAAGAGCGGGGCCACGTAGTCCATGCGCGTGCAGAAGGTCACGCCCTGGGTCCAGGTGCGGAACTCCATGTTCTTCTCGATGCCGGTGTGCAGGTAGCCGATGCCCGCGCGGGCCTCGGTCACCGTCTCGCCGTCGATCTCGAGCATGAGCCGGAGCACGCCGTGGGTCGACGGGTGCTGCGGGCCCATGTTGACGACGATCCGCTCCTCGCCGAGGCGGGCGGCCTCCTCGGCGATGTCGGACCAGTCGCCGCCGGACGCCTCGAAGGAGGGGATGCCCTCGGTGTCGCCGTCGACGACCCGTGGGGTAGAGCGGGGTGCTGCAGTTCGGGCGTTGGGTGTGGTCATCGGTACGACCTCCGCTGGTCCGGGGGCGGCACGGTGGCGCCCTTGTACTCGACCGGGATGCCCCCGAGGGGGTAGTCCTTGCGCTGCGGGTGGCCCGGCCAGTCGTCGGGCATCTCGATGCGGGCCAGGGCGGGATGCCCGTCGAAGATGATCCCGAAGAAGTCGTAGGTCTCGCGCTCGTGCCAGTCGTTGGCCGGGTACACCGGGACCGTCGACGGGATGTGCGGGTCGTCGTCGGACACCGCGACCTCGAAGCGCAGGCGGCGCGAGTGCGTCACCGAGACCACGTGGTAGACCGCGTGCAGCTCGCGGCCCGCGTCGTGCGGGTAGTGCACGCCCGAGACGCCGAGGCTGAGCTCGAAGCGCAGGTCCTGGTCGTCGCGCAGCACCTGCGCCACCTCGACCACGTGCTCGCGCCGCACGTGCAGCGTGATCTCCTCGCGGTCGATCACGACGGACTCGACCGCGTTCGCGTAGCCCGTGCCGGACTCGTCGAGCACCTCGGTCAGGATGTCGACGGCCTCGTCGAACCAGCCGCCGTAGGGGCGCTCGCTCGGGCCGGGCAGCGCGATCGGGGCGACGAGGCCGCCGTAGCCCGACGTGTCGCCGGAGCCCGTCGCGCCGAACATGCCCTTGCGGACGTCGACGATGTCGATCGGGGTGCGCGTGGTGTTCTGCGCGCCCGCCTCGAGGGCCGCCTCGGTCGTCGCCTGCGCCTCGGTGCCGGCGGCACCGGGCTTCACCGCGGCAGCGGCATCGTTCTTCTCGGTCACTTCAGCAGCCCCGTCATGTGCGACGTCGGCGTCGCGGCCAGCGCGGCGGCCTCGGCGGCGGCGGCCGCGTTCTTGCGGTTCACGCCGAGGGGCTCGTTCTCGATCTGCTCGTGCAGGGCCAGGATCGCGTTGATGAGCATCTCGGGCCGCGGCGGACAGCCCGGCAGGTAGATGTCGACCGGGATGATGTGGTCGACGCCCTGCACGATCGCGTAGTTGTTGAACATGCCGCCGCTGCTGGCGCAGACCCCCATCGAGAGCACCCACTTGGGCTCCGACATCTGGTCGTAGACCTGGCGCACGACGGGTGCCATCTTCTGGCTCACGCGGCCGGCGACGATCATCAGGTCGGCCTGGCGCGGCGAGGCGCGGAAGACCTCCATGCCGAAGCGGGAGATGTCGAACCGGCTCGCGCCCGCGGCCATCATCTCGATGGCACAACACGCGAGGCCGAACGTCACGGGCCACAGCGACGACTTGCGGAAGTAGCCGACGAGATCCTCGACCGTCGTGAGCAGGAAGCCTGACGGCGCCTCTTCGATCCCCATCTCACACCTCCGGATGTGCAGTGATAGCTGTGGTCATGACCGCTGTCAGTCCCACTCGAAGCCCCCGCGACGCCACTCGTAGACGAACGGGACCGTGATGATCAGCAGGAAGCCGATCATCGCGACGAGCCCGAACATCGCGAGCGTGCTGAAGCTGACGGCCCACGGGTAGAGGAACACCACCTCGATGTCGAAGACGATGAACGTCATCGCGACGAGGTAGTACTTGATCGGGAAGCGGCCGCCGCCGATGGCGTGCGGGGTGGGCTCGATGCCGCACTCGTACGCCTCGAGCTTGGCGCGGTTGTACCGCTTCGGGCCGAGCATGACGCTGGAGCCAACGCCACCGAGCGCCATGAGGGCAGCGATGCCCATCAGGAACAGCAGCGGCACGTACGGGTTGCTCATCGTGCGTCACTCCTCAACGGCGAGGTCGGTGCGGGGGGTCGGGTACAGCGTGGTGCGGTCAGGCTGCCGGTGCGAGCCGACTGAGTCCGGAGATGACCCGGTCGACCAGGTCACCGCCGCGGGGTTCGTAGCAGTCGGACAAGAGCTTGAGGACGAACTTCATGACGAGCGGCTGGGGCAGGCCGTACCGCGTGCACACCCGCATGATCTCCGGGTGCTCGATGAGCCGGACGAAGACCCGGCCGAGCGTGTAGTAGCCGCCGAGGTCATCCTTCATCCGGCGCTGGTAGGTGGCGAACGCGCGCTCCCGGCCGGCGGCGGTGCCCCGCGCCAGGCCCTGGGCGATCGCGTCGGCGGCGACCCGGCCCGCCTGCAGGCCGTACGCGATGCCCTCGCCGTTGAACGGGCTGATCATCCCGGCGGAGTCGCCGACGAGCATCAGGCCGTTGCCGTACAGCGGCCCGCGGTTGAACCCCATCGGGAGCGCCGCGCCACGGACCGGGCCGACCTGGTTGTCGGGCGTGAACTCCCACTCGGCCGGCGCGTTGGCCATCCACTTGGCGAAGAGCGCCTTGTAGTCGACCTTCGTCGCGGCCGCTGTGCTCGACACCGAGCCGAGGCCGACGTTGGCGGTGCCGTCGCCGAGGGCGAAGATCCAGCCGTAGCCGGGCATGAGGTTCGACTTGCGTGGCTCGCCGTCCCAGAGCTCGAGGTGGCTCTCCATCCACGCGTCGTCGTGCCGCGGGGTGCGGAAGTAGGTGCGGACCGCGACGCCCATCGGGCGGTCCATGCGCTTCTCCAGGCCCATGCCGGTGGCGAGCCGTGCGGAGACGCCGTCGGCGGCGATGACGATCGGGGCGCGGTACTCCGCGGCGCCGTCGGCGGTCTTGGCGGTGACGCCCACGACGCGGCCGGAGCGCTCGTCCCGCACCGCGCCCGTGACGTTCGTGCGCTCCTGCAGCTTGGCGCCCGCGGAGCGCGCGTGGTCGGCGAGCGTGTGGTCCAGGGACATGCGCGACTTGGCCAGCCCGTACGACGGGTAGCTCGACAGCTCGGGCCACTCCAGCTCGAGCCGGTGCCCGCCGCCGATGACGCGCAGACCCTTGTTCCGGATCCACCCGTCCTGCTCGCGGATCGGCAGGCCCATGCGCACCATCTCGGCGACCGCGCGGGGCGTCAGGCCGTCGCCGCAGACCTTGTCGCGGGGGAACTCGGACTTCTCCAGGAGCAGCACGTCCAAGCCCGCGGAGGCGCAGTGAAACGCGGCGGCGGACCCTGCCGGGCCCGCGCCCACGACGATGACGTCTGCGTCATCGTGCGCTGCATCCACCACCAGTGACCCCACTTGTGACGTTGTTCACGTACTGATTCGGCGAGTGTAACCACGGCCAGAAACGCTGTCTGCGAAGGCTTGGCTTACTTGCGACGACAGGGTGCGGAACGGCCCTGATCTGCGCGGAAACTCGTGGTCGAACATCCCGCAGACGACGCCCCGCCGGTGCAGTTCGAGGCGTTGCGCACCCCATTGTTCACCCCGGCGGGCGACGAGTCCCGGCATTCGCTGATCGGGCTTCGCGCGGGACCCGCCGGCGCGGGTCTCCGGCACGGTCCCCGGTGGTCGTCGACCTCCTCGTGCCCTCGTCGCAGAGCGGCCGTGCGAATCTGCCGGCTGACCTGCGGGTGGGGGCGGCCGGGGCGGGCAGGAGTCCTCGCGCGGCCCGGCAGCGTCGGGACGGGCCGAACCGACGCGACCTGGCGCCACCTGGGACTGGAGTGGCCCGTGAGACGCCTGAGATGCCTCAGAAGTCACTCGAGCACCACGCGTCCCAAGTGGCGCTAGGTCAGGCCGGATGGCGCCGCCGGGTGGGCGACCGGCGATGGCCGCCGAGGAAGTCCGTCGCCGGACGCGAGCGCGGCGCCTACTCCGGGCGCGTGGCGCGGTGGAGGGCGACGACGCCGCCGGTGAGGTTGCGGAACGCGACCTGGGTCCAGCCGGTGCCCTTGATGAGGCGGCCGAGGGCGGCCTGGTCGGGCCACGCGCGGATCGACTCGGCAAGGTAGACGTACGCGTCGGGCTCCTTGGACACGGCCCGCGCGACGGGCGGCAGGGCCCGCATGAGGTAGTTGGTGTAGACCGTGCGGAACGGCGCGAACGTGGGTCGCGAGAACTCGCAGACGACGAGCCGGCCGCCGGGCTTGGTCACGCGGTAGAGCTCGTCCAGGGCGCCCTCGACGTCGGACACGTTGCGCAGCCCGAACGACATCGTCACCGCGTCGAAGGACTCGTCGGCGAACGGCAGGTGCAGCGCGTCCCCGGCCACGAACGCCAGGTCGGGCCGGCGCCGCTTGCCCACCTCGAGCATCCCGACGGACAGGTCGCACGCGATGACGCGCACGCCAGCGTCGGCCATGGGTTCCGACGAGGTCCCGGTGCCGGCGGCGAGGTCGAGGACCGTCTGGCCGGGCTGGGCGTCGACGGCCTTGATGGTGGCGCGCCGCCAGGCCCGGTCCTGCCCGAGCGACAGGACGTCGTTCGTGCGGTCGTATCGGGCGGCCACGGCGTCGAACATCACGGCGACGTCGTGCGGGTCCTTCTCGAGGCTGGCGCGCGGCATGGTCCCCATCGTCGCAGGTCCGCCGCGCCCGGGACGAACGCACGCACGGGGTCACACTGTGCTGAGCGCCACCTGAGGGTCGGCACGGCGTGCGCTCGGCGCAGGCTTACGCTGGCCCTGATGAGCCAGCAGCCCACCGCCCCGGGGTCCGCCGGGACCCCGGTCCCGCACCCCCTCGTGGTGCGCACCGTCGCTCTCGACGACCTGGCGCAGCAGCGGTCCGCCGCCGACCTGCTGGACCTCCTGCCCTCGACCGGGTCACCGCTCGCGTGGGTGCGCCGCGGCGACGGGCTGGTCGGCTGGGGCGAGACCTTGCGCGTCGAGGTCGCGGGACCGGACCGGTTCGCCGACGCGGAGCGGGCGTGGCAGAAGCTGCTCGCGCACGCGATCGTGCGCGACGAGGTCGGAGTCCCCGGGTCCGGACCGGTCGCGTTCGGCTCGTTCGCGTTCGACGACGACTCTCCCGCCGGCGGCGTGGTCGTCGTGCCCAGCGTCGTGGTCGGTCGTCGCGGGGGCCGGACGTGGCTGACGAGCATCACGACCGGCGCCCGGATCGGCAGGGCGCCGCGGCTGAGCGACGTCATCGGTCCGCGCGTGGCACCGACCGACCCCGGCGTCGTGGCCTACTCCGACGACGAGGCCGGCGACTGGCGCGACATCGTGGCGCAGGGCATCGCGGCCATCCGTTCCGGTGCGGTGGAGAAGGTCGTCCTCGCCCGCGACGTGCACGCCGTCACCGAGCACCCCGTCGACGCGCGGTGGGCGCTCGAACGCCTCGCCGACGCGTACGAGTCCTGCTGGACGTTCAGCGTGGACGGCCTGGTCGGCGCGACGCCCGAGCTGCTGGTCCGCTCCGAGAAGGGGCTGGTCACCTCCCGCGTGCTCGCCGGCACGATCCGGCGCACCGGCGACGACAACGCCGACCTGGCCCGCGCCGCGATCCTCGCGCACTCCTCGAAGGACCTCGAGGAGCACGAGTACGCGGTGCAGTCGGTCGCGCACGCGCTCGACCCGTTCTGCTCGTCGACGAACGTCCCCGACGTGCCGTTCGTCCTGCACCTGCCGAACGTGCTGCACCTCGCGTCCGACGTCACGGGCGTCCTCGCACCGACCGAGGGCGCGCACCCTTCGTCGCTCGCGCTCGCCGCCGCGCTGCACCCGACGGCGGCCGTCTGCGGCACCCCGACGGTCGCCGCCCGCGAGCTGATCCGCGGTATCGAGGGCATGGACCGTGCCCGGTACGCCGGACCGGTGGGCTGGTTCGGGGCCGACGGCGACGGCGAGTGGGGCATCGCCCTGCGTTCGGCGCACATCGACTCCGACGACCCGCGACGCGTGCGCCTGTTCGCGGGCTGCGGCATCGTCGCCGCGTCCGACCCGGCAGCCGAGCTCGCCGAGTCCGAGGCCAAGCTCGAGCCGATGCGCTACGCGCTCGGCCGCGACGCCTGACCCGCCGGCCCCGCTCAAGGACCCGCGCGGACGCCGACGGCGCCTGCTCGCGCCGTGGACGCGGCGCGGTGCCGAACGCCCAAGTCCCGGACCGCGGCGTGTGCGGTCCGGGACTGGTGGCGGTCCGTGTCGGACCGCGGTGGCGCGGCTCAGGGGTGTGAGCCGCAGGAGGCTGACCGTCCGGGAAGGAGCCCGGGGCCGGCGGCCGGATCCCCGATGGGGGGTGCGGGGACCGGCGGCCGCCGGCGGTCAGCGAGAGATCAGCCCTGCTGCTGGCTCTGGAACCACTTCCACAGCTCGTCGGGGCTCATGCCGTTCGGGAGGCCGTTGGCGCCGCCCTGGTCGCTGCCGTCGCCCTGCTGGCCCTGGTCGGGGGCCTGCTGGTCGGGCGCCTGCTGGCTGCCGTCGCCCTGCTGGTCCGGCGCCTGCTGGCTGCCGTTGTCCGACGAGGCCGCCTGCTCCGGGCGGACCGCGAGCGTGACGTCGATGTCCGACGCCTTGCCGTCGCGGACGACCGTCAGCGTGACCTTGGTGTCGGCCGGGAGGGCCCGGACGTAGGCGGTGAGCGACTCGGCACCGGCGACGGCCTTGCCGTCGATCGCGACGATCGTGTCGTCGACCTTGATGTCACCCTTCGCGGCGGGCGAGCCGTCGCTGACCGACTTGACCACCGCGCCGCGGCGGGTCACGCCGTCGGCGGTGGCGGTGCCGTCGTCGAGCGTCACACCGAGGAAGGCGTGCTCGGCAGAGCCGTCCTCGACGAGCTGGGCGGCGATGTTCTTGACCAGGTCGACCGGGATGGCGAAGCCGAGGCCGATCGAGCCCGACTCCTGCGACAGCGTGGCGATCGAGGAGTTGATCCCGATCACGCGGCCGGAGGCGTCGAACAGCGGGCCACCGGAGTTGCCGGGGTTGACCGCGGCGTCCACCTGGATGGCGTTGGTGACGGTGGTCTCCGTGCTGCCCTCGCCCGAGGTCGAGACCGGACGGTCGACCGCGGAGACGATGCCCGTGGTGACGGTGCTGGCCAGGCCGAGCGGGTTGCCGACGGCCATGACGGGCTGGCCGACGACGACCTTGGACGAGTCGCCGAACGCGGCGGCCTTGAGGTCCTTGGGCGGGTCGGTGAGCTTGATGACGGCCAGGTCGGTGGTCGGGTCGGTGCCGACGACGGTGGCCTTGAAGATGCGGCCGTCGTTCAGCGTGACCGAGATGCTGTCCTTGTCCGCGTCACCGACGACGTGGTTGTTGGTCACGATGTGGCCGGCGTCGTCGACGACGACCCCGGAGCCCTCGGCGCCGGAGCTGCCGCCGCCGATGGTCACGGAGATGGCGACGACCGAGGCCTGGACGGCCTTGGAGACGGCCTCCCAGTCGGGGGCGTCGGACGTGGAGCCGGAGACCGGGACGGTGTCGTTGGTGTCCTGGCCGATGGTGGCGAGCGAGGCCGGACGACCGGCGGACGCGTCGTCGTCGTGCGACAGGCCGGTCACGACGCCGCCGGTGGCGACGGCAGCGACGATGGCTGCGGCGGCCGCGGCCGAGACGACAGGGATCCACGTGCGGCGCTTGCGCTGCGTCGGGACACCCGTCGGCGCCTGCGGGTTCTGTGGGGCCTGGGGGGCGTACTGGGCGGCGGGCACCTGGTACGGGGCGGCGGCCTGGTGCACGACGGGCTGCTCGATCTGCGCCTGGCGGATCTGCTGCTGGACGAGCGCCGGGTCCTGCACCGAGGCGCGCTGCGCGGCGTCCCACTGGGCGCGGCGGACGGCCTCGGCCTGCGCGGCGGCGGCGGCCTGGGCGGCGGCGGCGGCCTGGGCGGCCT